>PLEX01000097.1 GCA_003136575.1 Bryobacterales bacterium
CTTTCCCGGCCGCTTTCGAGGCGACAGTCCGCGATTTCTTCGGCAACGGCGTCAGCGGCGTTCGGGTTGTATTTGCCGCGCCGGCATCGGGAGCAAGCGGCATCTTTCCCGCATACGGAAGCGCCGCGACCGCCGTCACCGATAGCAATGGCGTGGCCACCTCGCCCTTGTTCGCCGCAACAGGACCGAACGGACAGTTTCAGGTCACAGCGAGCCTTGCTGGTTCTGCTACCCAGGCGCTATTCAACGTGGCCAGCCTGCCTGCGGACGTGTCGCCCGTGATCGATTCCGTCGGTGTGGCCGATGGTGGCCCCGATATTGCGCAAAATACGTGGATTGCGATTCGCGGCGCGAATCTCGCGCCTGTCTACACGCCGGCGAGCGGAGTCGTCTGGAGCTCGGCGCCGGATTTCGCTTCCGGCCTGATGCCGACGCAGTTGCCGGGCTTCCCCGTGACCGTGACGGTAAATCAGAAGCCCGCTTACGTCTATTTCTTCTGTTCGGCGGCGACGAGTTCCTGCCCCGGCGATCAGATCAACGTGCTGACACCGCTCGACAGCACCGTCGGACCGGTAGAACTTGTCGTTACCGTCGGCGGAGTTTCGAGCGCTCCCTTCAACTTGAATATGCGCACGGTAGCGCCCGCTCTTCCGCTCCTTCCTTCCACTCAATACGCCGTGGCGACGCATGCCGATTACAGCCTCGTCGGCCCCGCTTCCATGTCCGTGCCTGGCTACCCGTACTCTCCTGCCCGGCCGGGCGAGACGATTTCGATATACGGCTTCGGATTCGGAATGCCGGCAACGGCGCTGGTGAGCGATTCGGCCACGCAGTCCGGTTCGCTGCCCGCGATGCCCGTGGTCCAGATCGGTGGCGTTCCAGCCACAGTGGCCTACGCCGGCGTCGTGAGCCCTGGCTTGTACATGCTGAACGTCGCTGTGCCAAACGGGATTCCCGACGGGGATAACGCGGTAACTTGCTCTTATGGCGGAGCCTCCGTCCCGGTCGGAATTACGATCGCAGTCCACCGTTAGAAACGCAAGAAACGCCGGACTCGGCGCTGCACAATGGGAGGAATCGCCCATTTCACCCGGCCCGGCTTCGAAAAACACCTCCCACGCGTTTACGAGAAGAACTCTTCCCGTTTATCCACGCACTCCTTACGCTCTTCGGCGCTCAGGCTCTTCAGCCGTGCGCGGCCCGCGTCGAAAACGGCCCGCGACGACAGACCGAGCTTCACCAGATTGTCCCGGTCCTGCTTCGGAAGGATGAGATAGTGTTTCCTGCAATCGAAGCTGCGGCAAAGTGCGGGGCGGCGATCGTAAATCGTGCATCCCGAATCGCCCAGGTACACACACCGCCCATTCTCGGTAGCCAGCAGGAATATCGGATTGCCGGTGGCCTCATCTGTCACAACCCGATGCCGATACGACTCCACCTTGTCGCCCAGTTCCGGTTGCAGGAAGAGGCCCTGGTTGCTCCCGCAGCATTGGGTGCAGCCGTTGCAGGGCACGTCAGTCTGTCCAGTCGCGGGCAAACTCGATTGTACGAGCCGCCTCCGCGCTGGTGTGAAGACCGCGCGCAACTGAGCCCGAACGCTGCCACAAAGGGCCGGGGCCATCGAGCTGCGTTTTGCCAAATCGGATTCCGACGGGGATGGCGCGGTGACTTGCTCTTATGTCGGAGCCCCTGTCCCGGTCGGAATTACGATCGCAGTCCACCGTTAGAAGCGCAATAGCCGCCGGATGCAGCGTCATTTACGCGTCTCTCGTCAGTGAGCGAGGGCGGCGCAGCGCGGCGCCGAATAGCCGGGGAAACCACAAAGCCGAATGGTGCGGCCAACTTGCGCGCGCCACTCAAAAGACCGCCAAACAGTCAGATGAGCGCGCTGATCTCCGCGGCGATTCGCGTGACTTGCGCCGCTACTTGCGCCTGGCGCGAGGCCGGAAACCGCGTGGCGGGCGCCGATATCCCGATAGAAGCCAGGAGAACACCTTCCTTGTCGCGGATCGGCGCCGCCACGCATCGAACACCTTCCAGAAACTCGGAATTATCGGTGGCAAACCCGCGCGCGCGGATTTCGGCGCAGGCCAGCGCCAGCTGCGCGACGGTTTTCAATGTGGACTTCGTGTGCCGCGCGAGAGGCTTCCTGCCGAACAATTGCCGCAGCGCAGACTCGTCGAAATCGGCGAGCAGCGCCTTACCGTGGGACGTGCAGTACAGTGGCACCAATTCACCCGTTTGGCCGGATATGGCTATCACATGGTTGGTGGCTGCGTGATCGATGAACAGCGCCTTCGTTCCTTCGCGGATAGCCAGGTGAGCCGTCTCCCCGGTGGCGCTCGCCAGCATCTGAAGGTGCTCGTGCGCGATCGTCGCCAGCATTCCGCTCCAATCGTACTGGCGGGAAAGCCGCCAGAGCGCCGTTCCCAGCACATAGTCTTTGCCCGACGCCGGATATGCGAGAAAGCCCCGCCGCTTCAGCGTATTCGCGAGCCGGAACACGCTGCTGCGGTCGATGCCGATTACGCCGGTCAATTGAGCCAGGGAAACCGGCGACGACGACCGGCCCACGGTCTCGAGGATCTGCAGGCCCCGGTCAAGGCTTTGAATAGACGGGGTCTCGTTTTTCCGGCCTGGTGCGGTTGCGTGAGACTTTTTCGCTGTGGATGGCGGCATTTTCTTCCCGCAGTATTGCATATTGTGCAATGCCAGCGAGTCGCTGTTGTGTCAATGCCGCCGAACCGGTAGAATCGTGGCCGATGCCGACATCACACATTTCTCGACGCCGATTCGCTCTGCTTGCCGGTTCGGCGGCTGCCGTCCCGCCAATTTCCGCGCAGTCCGGTCCGCCGGTGGCCAGCGCCGTCGTCGGCAGGATTCTCAACGAACTGGGCGGCGAATCGCCCGCGAACGGAACCGACGGATACAAGGCGGGAGATCCTTCGCGTCCGGTTCGGGGCATCGCCACCACAGCCATGGCGACCATGGATGTCCTGACGCGCGCAGCCAGCTCCGGGAAGAACCTGATCCTCACCTATGAACCGGTCTTTTTCGGACGCGCCGATGGACCCGCCGCACCCGGTAGTCCGGCGGCCGCGGCCGGCCTGGATCCGGACGACCCCGTCTACAAGGCCAAGCGTGAGTTTATCGAAGCCAAAGGTCTGGTCGTTTACCGCCTGCGTGACCGGTGGCAAGCCCGCCGGCGGGACGACATGGTCACCGCTCTTGCGGAGTCTCTCGGATGGCGGCAGTATCGGGTAAAATCCGACGACACGCTGTACGATATTCCCGGTGCGACCGCCGAAGAAGTGGTCGCGCAGATTCGCTCGCGCCTCAACCTTACTGGAGGATTGCGTGCCGTAGGCGACCGCGCCGCCCGTGTTCGCCGTATTCTGCTGCTGCCGGGCACAATGGCTGCGGCCACCATGTGGACTCGCTACGCGGATGCCGATTTGATCGTTACGGGCGAGGTTCGGGAGTGGGAAAACACCCACTTCGCCGCAGACCTTTTCACGGAGGGTGAAAAGCACGGATTGGTGACCATCGGGCGGGTTGTCTCCGAAAACCCAGGTATGCGCGCGTGCTCGGTCTGGCTGAAAACGGTCGTCAAAGAGATCCCCGTGCAGTGGCTGGCCGTGGGCGACCCGTACTGGAGGGCGGTCTGATGACGGCGCGCGAAGTGGTGGAACGAGTCAAGGCGCATGTCGGCGTGCCCTGGAACGACCAATCGTATCGCGATACGTTCAAGCTGGGCGATCCCGATGGGACCGTCAGGGGCATTGCGACCACGATGATGGCGACCTTCGGAATGCTGAAGCGCGCGCACGAGCAGGGCCTCAACATGGTAGTCACCCACGAAGACACGTGGTGGAACGATCGCGACGACACGAAGGATCTTACGGACAATCCGCTCTATCGGATGAAGCGCGAATTTGCACTGAAGAACGAAATGATTGTCTGGCGCATTCACGATCACATGCACGCGATGCGTCCGGATTTCACGGTGGTGGGTTCGCTGCGTTCGGTCGGCGTGAAGGGCGGTGAAAATGCCACGATGCGTCCCGGCGTGTTAACGATCCCTGAGACCACGCTGGGCGAATTCGCGTCACAGGTAAAACGCCTGACGGGTTCCCGCGCGTTTCGTTGCGTGGGAGACCCGAAGGCGCGCGTGAGCCGGATCCTGCTCGGGCCCGGATATGCCACACCCCGGATGACCGCGGGAGTCGACGTGGTCATCGGCGGCGAGCAGCAGGAGGCCGATGGCGCGTTCGACGACGCGGAGTATGTCCGCGACGCGGCTGCGCTCGGCATGCCCAAAGGTCTGATCATGCTCGGGCATGTGGTTTCCGAAGAACCGGGGATGGAGGATATGGCGAACTGGATGCGGACGTTTATTCAGGAAGTGCCGATCCGGTTTGTTCCGGCCGAAGAACCGTTCTGGACCTGAGGGCGGGCACCCGATTGGCCCTCAAATGGTCGCATGGCGCACCGGTTGGACCATCGGTGCTGATCCCCACGGTCGAGACGGTGGTTTAGCGACTCCAGAACATGGCCCTGATTCGCCGCTTCCTCCGAGCGTAGGACGTACCTGAAGCAGAACGGACCGCCAAGCGTCGCCTGGCGGTCCGCTAGCTAGTGCCACTCTGGTGAACCCAGGGAAGGCTACAACTGAATTGCGAGCTAGCTATTCGCCCGGTTGGAGAACCGCTTACGCGCTACATACCCTAACCCCAGCAGAGCCGTTAGCGGGAGCATTAAGGCGGGCTCGGGAGCAACCGCGCCNNTCTTCGGTGAAGTTAAAATTCAGGGTGTAGTTCTGGCCCGCGGTGGACGCAAAGGACTGATTGTAGACGTCATAATCGCCTTCGGTAACCCCTCCGAAATTCAAGGCGTTCGTTCCCGTGCCCAGCCCGTCGTCATACTGATTCGCGAGGGAACCCGATGCAGCGGGAATGAAATTCCAGCCCTGACCGAGCAGATTCCCGCCCCCTCCGGCGGCAGTCAGCGTGATGTCAGTTACTTGTTCATAAGACGGGAGCTGGTACCCGCCGATTGACACCTGAGTGTTTGGCCCGGTTGCGAAAAACGAAAGGCTATAAGGCGTATTCGTTTGAACCGGCGGATTGATCAGGGTCAAAAGATTGAGGTCGGCCCTGGCCCTTCCGGCTCCGCAAAGGGCCAGGACCAGAGTAAGTAAAACCGCGTTCTTGTTCATTGGCTAATGTGTCTCCGTGTGCCCCCCCGTTTTCCGGGAAGTGCAGGCATTTTCATCGATAAGAATGCCCTCGGGACCGATGATAGGCGATCCCGATTACTCAAGTCTACAGTAAGAAGCGAAAACTACCCAACAATGGCAGTACTGGTACTTTGTGCCAGGCTGCGGAAGGCAAAATGAGCACCAGGCGGCATGAGGTTTCGCGGCGAGTCGGACGCGCCGGCTTAGCCGGCTATCGACAAAACCGACACCGACCGGACAGGCGGACAGGAACCTGATCCACCTTGTTCCGGCCGAAGAACCGTTCTGGCGTGAGTGCACCCCGACCCGTCGTAGATACGCGCTATTTCGCGTTGGCCGGCAGAATGATCGTGAACTGGCCGGTCTCATCCACAATCTGGTAGCCGGCGGGGACAAGGAACAAAGTGGGGTCCGGTTCCGCCGAGCTGAAATCCTTCATGGTTGTAGTGGACACGCTGCCGTCGGGTTGCGTGTTCGTTGAAAGCAACATGAGGCCATATTGATCGGAACGCCAGGTTTCTCCGACAGAAGTGACAAGCGCATCGTTGCCCTGCCAGGTTCCGATCGGATAAGTAGTAGTGGTGCGCTGCCCGGTGACCGTTATTCCGAACATCGATTGCGTTCCGAGATTCTCCGTCGTCGAAGTCACGCCGTTGTCCATCGCGCGGTGCGCCACCGGCGCTGCGGACGTGCGAGCGGCCAACGCGGCGCGCGCCTGCGCCTGAGCCGGAATCTGGTTCTGGCGCGCCTGAATCGCGATGCGGTGCGCGATGTGATTGGTGTCGTCGAGAACATACCTGAAACCCGCCACGGGATCGCTGATCTCCGGCAAACGCGTGATGCGCGGCTGGAAACTGGCGGCGGCCTGAGCCATCATCGGCGTTGGCTGCATGGCGGCGTCCGTTCGGGTTCGCCCCACGGAGTCCCGGTAGGTCATCGGCTGGTCGTTGGCCTGCATATTCAGGTGCGTGCCGTTTGCGAGTGTTCGAACGGTCTGTGAAGTCATGTGTCCCGAATACGGTGCACCGGCGACGGCAAACACGGTCGCTCCAGGCGGGTAGTTGTAATTGAAGGTGGTTTCGGTGGCGCTCCCGCTGCTTGACACCGATCCGCCCGGTCCGTTCGTGGACATCGAATTTGAAAAGGAACCGGCGGCGACTCCGGCGCCACCGCCCTGCGGAAACAAAAGCCCGGGGGCGGCTAACATCGCTACGCTGAAAACACCCGTCCGAAAGATGCGGCTCATATCGAACTCCTTCCTTACTATTCAAGATTCTAGACGATTTTTGGGAGGCGCCGCGATGTCGCCGTGACGCACTGTCACGGTCAAGGGTCTTGGCCTGGTGGAAATCGCGGCGCGAGAGAGTGTCGTCGCCAATGGTGTGTGATAGTCTTTCTTACCAGGGTTGATGCAATGCGACTTTCGTATTGCGCAAAGCGGCGGCGTCGGGATATCGGAACCGGCGGCACAACAAACAGGAGCGGCTTATGTCACGAAGAATCCTCGTTTCGATCCTTGCAACGGTCGCGGCGCTGTTGCCCGTCATAGTGGCGGCCACGCACGATTTTATTCCGGACTTCACGCTGCAGGCCTCTTCCATTGCAGGCCGGCCAACTCTCGGGCAGGCCCAGTGGCGCGTCTCCGGCAACGAAATCGTCGGTGTCCCGAAGTCGGCCGATGGCGGCTGGCTGGTGCTCGACAAGGGCTACCAGGATGTCGAATTCTACGCCGAATTCCGCTGCGAAACAGCCTGCGATGCGGGAGTGCTCATTCGTGCCGAAAGGACGGCTGATGGCGGACTGAAAGGCGTCTACGTGCCGTTTTCCGGTGCCAGCGATTCCTATGACGTGACTCTGGATGCCCAAGGCAAAGAGTTGACCCGCACGCGGCTGCCCCGCGCGACCGCCCAGTTCGCCCGCATGGCCGCAGGTCCGTGGAACAACGGATCCGCTAACGTGCCCGGCTTCGCGCGCCCGGCTATCACATTAAACGAGCAACTGGAGCAGGCCGCGCATCCACCCGTGCCCGCCGCCCCTCCCGTGGCGGGACCGGGCAGGGCAGGCGGCCCTCCCGCGCCCGGTCTGCGAACCGCCGATTGGAACACGTTTGACGTGATCGTCGATACTGACATGGTCTGGATTACAACGAACGGACGGCGCGGCGCTAATTCCGCGACCAATGACCGGATGATGGGTTACGGCCCGATCGCGCTGCACGTGGCGGGGTCGTCGGAAGTCCGGTTCCGCGATGTCGCAATGAAGGATCTCAATAAGAAAACAGAGCCGCAGGCCAAGGTCTCCGAACACTTCCGCGTTCAGGAACTGAACGATTTCTTCTACTCCTGGGGCGCCACCGTCGGCGATATCAATCACGACGGAATTCCCGATGTCATCGCCGGACCGTTTTACTTCCTCGGCCCGGATTACACCGAACGCCACGAGTTCACCGCGGCCCGGTCTTACAGCCCGACCAACAACTTTCCGGAAGGCATGGTTTACTTCGCCTACGATTACACGGGCGACGGCTGGACCGATATCATCTGCGTCGATTCTCGGCCGATCTATCTCTACGTGAACCCCAGAGGCGAATCGCGCCGCTGGGACCGCTACAACGTGGTTCCGAGCGCTACTTCGGAGATTGAGGTTTTCAAGGATATCGACGGAGACGGGAAACCCGACATATTGTTCACGGGCGCAAACGGAGTGCTGGCCTATGCCTCGCCTGATCCCGCGAATCCTACCGGCGTCTGGAAGGTACACAACATTTCCGCGCCCGGACTCAGCGGAGCGCACGGGATGGGTGTCGGCGACATCAACGGCGACGGGCGGATGGACGTGGTGAATAACCGCGGTTGGTGGGAGCAGCCTCCGGCCGGCGCGGGTGACGCGCCATGGAAATTCCATGAGGTAAATTTCGGAAGCGGCGGGGCTGAAATGGGCATATACGACGTCAACGGCGACGGGTTGAACGACGTCGTCTCGGCGATTGCGGCGCATGGCTGGGGACTCGCGTGGTTCGAGCAGAAACGCGACGCGCAGGGAAACATCTCCTTCGTGCGGCACGACATCATGGGCGACATGAGCACAAAGAACGCAGGCGGCGTTACGTTCTCTGAGCCGCACGCGGCCGCTTTCGCCGATATGGATGGCGATGGCATTCCCGACATGATCGTCGGCAAGAGGCTCTACTCGCATCTCGAAAGTCACCTGGACCCGGATCCGAATGGACCAGCGGTTCTTTATTGGTATCGGACCGTTCGCAATCCGAAGGCGGAAGGAGGCGCGGAGTTCGTTCCCGAACTGATCCACAACAGGTCGGGCGTGGGTTCCCAGTTCGTCGTTACCGACCTGAATGGAGACGGCGCTCCGGACATTGTCGTCTCCGACGCAAAAGGCACATTCATTTTTTGGAACCAGATGCGCCCGCAGGCGAAAAAACGCTGAGGCTTCGGATTTATGAGGAATTTCATCGCAATAACAGTTGTTATGGTGGCGCCCGCTTTTCTCTCCGCACAGAAGATCGATACGGGCTGGAAGGAGTATCTCGGCGGCCCGGACAGCGCCCACTATTCACCGTTGAAACAAATCAACCCGGCCAATGCGGCCAACCTTGCGATGGCGTGGAGTTATCCGACGGGAGACGATTTGAGCTACCCGTTCTGCCCGCTGGTAGTCGATAACGTTGCGTACGTGGCCGCGAAGCAGGGGCAACTCGTCGCGCTCGATGCCACCACGGGCAAAGAACTTTGGGTCCACAGTTTCCAGGGGGGCGGCCGGTTCAGCGGCATCGCCGGGCAGCGCGGTGCGAATTACTGGGAAAGTAAAGACCGATCGGACCGGCGCATTCTCGTCACGTCCGGCGGCATGTTGCATGCAATCGACGCGCGCACCGGCAAGCTGGTCGATTCCTTCGCCGATCACGGCAAGCTGGATCTGAAGACCGGCGTCGACCGCGCCTCGGCGCCGCTGGCATCGAGGAGCGCAGGGCGCGTGTTCGAGAACCTGATCATCCTCGGCAGCGCGACCGGTGAAGGCTATCTCGCGCCACCCGGCGACATTCGCGCTTTCGACGTTCTTACCGGCAAACTGGTCTGGGTGTTCCACACGGTTCCGCGCCCTGGCGAGTACGGATACGACACCTGGCCAAAGGAGGCTTACAAGTACCTTGGCGGTGTGGATGTGTGGGGCGAGATTACGGTAGACGAGAAGCGCGGAATCGCTTATTTCCCGGTGGCGTCGGCCAAATACGAACTCTACGGCGGCGATCGCCCCGGCAACAATCTTTACGCCGATTGCATGCTTGCGCTCGATGCGCGCACCGGCAAGTACATTTGGCACTTCCAGACCGTGCACCACGACCTTTGGGACTACGATCCCGATGCCGCGCCTCAGTTGGCGACGGTGCAACACGATGGGAAAGCCGTCGACATCGTCGCGCTGGCTTCGAAGAATGGATTCCTCTATGTATTCGACCGCGTCTCCGGCAAGCCTTTGTGGCCGATCGAAGAGCGGCCGGTTCCGAAGTCCGATGTGCCGGGCGAAGTAAGTTCACCTACCCAGCCATTCCCGACGGTGCTTCCTCCGTTCACGCGACAGGGCATGACCGTTAAAGATATGTACGACGGCTTTATGACCGACGAGGAAAAGGTCTGGTGGAAAGACAGGCTGTCAAAAGCCCGCACGGGATTTTTCACGCCTCCGGCGTTGACCGACACGATTCTGATGCCAAGCGTCAACGGCGGCGCGCTGTTCTTCAGTACGGGAGCGGACGCGTCGACCGGGACCGTGTATGTGCTGGGCAAGGACATGCCCTCCATCGTCAAGCTGGTGCCGGCCGGAGAGTCGACGGCGGCTAACGCGGGAGGGATGATCCCGGACCGGTCCCGTCCGGCGCCTGCCGCGCCGGTGGCGCCGATCGTTCCGGAGCGCCGAGGGCGCGCGGTATACGAACAGAATTGCCAGGCCTGTCACGGCCCGGATATGAAGGGCGACAGAGGTCCGAAGATCGACGACGTGTTCGCACGCCTTGGAGCCGACGCCACGCGGAACGTGATTGAAAAGGGACGGGGCGGAATGCCTGCGGCGGCTTCCCTGAGTCCGATGAATCTGGACGACCTGTTGGCGTTCCTGCAAAGGCCGGCTGCCGCGCCGCCCGGTTCGGCGGCGCTTGCCGCTCCTTTGGCCATGCGCGCGGAGCCGCCTTACCCCGAGGACGTGACTCCGCCTCCATCGCGATACAGAACGGGATACGGGAATGAACAATACGTGATTACTCCGCCGTGGAGCCAGATCACCGCATACGACCTGAACACTGGCAGGATCAAGTGGCAGACGCCTTACGGCGATTTGCCGCAAGCCGGCCCGGGCGACAAGCTCAGAGGCAACGTTTATCCGAAGAGCGGGTTCGTTATCACCGGCGGAGGGCTTGTTCTTTTTGCCGGGAACGATTCGAAGCTCTATGTGCTGAACAAGGACACCGGAAAGGTAATCTGCACGAAGGATCTGCCGAACGGATCGCTCGGTGTGCCGGCGGTCTATGAAGTGGACGGCAGGGAGTTCGTTTTGGTCGGCGTTTCCGGCGGCAATCCGTTTCCCGCGGGCGGGAGGTTAGCGCCCGGCGGCGTCAATCCGCCCGCGATTTCGAAGAGCTATATCGCATTTGCGCTGCCGGAGACGACCAAATAGAGGTAGTTCATCCCCCTGCGGCGGCGCGAATACAATGTGAGTTTGTTCAGAGGACCTGAATGCGAAAAATGAAAACGCGCTATAGTCTCGTGGTGAATTGCTGGATTCTGACCTCGGCTCTCGCGCTGGCATCGATAGCCCTCGCGCTGGATGGCCAGGTCGGAATCCACGACCCCTCCACGATCGTAATGTGCGACGGAAAGTTTTACACCTGGGGCACCGGAGGCAACGGACTCGTGTCCGATGATGGCTGGACCTGGCGCCGCGGAACGAATCTCCCGCGCACCGGACTCGCCCCGGACGTCATTCACATCGGCGACCGTTATTACGTTTATGTCGCGGCCAACAGCGGCGTCACCAAAGCCGCCATTAACCTGATCTCGACCAAATCCCTCGACCCCAATTCTCCCGACTGCAAATGGGAGGAAGGCGGAGTCGTAGCCTCGTCGGACGGCGTCGAAGATTCCAACGCCATCGATCCTGGCGTCTTTCTCGATCCGAACGACCACAGACTTTGGCTCGTTTACGGCTCCTATTTCGGTTATATCCGGCTGGTGGAACTGGATCCTAAGACGGGCAAGCGGCTCCATCCCGGAGACGAACCGCGTAACCTCGCCATCAACTGCGAGGCCTCCGATCTGATCTTTCACGATGGCTGGTATTATCTGCTGGCAACGCACGGAAGTTGCTGCCGCGGCGCGGATTCCGGTTACAACATCCGCATGGGGCGGTCGAGAAAGGTGACGGGTCCCTACATCGACCAAACGGGCGTAGACATGATCCTGGGCGGCGGCAAGTTGCTTGTCGGTTCCGGCAGCCGCATGATCGGTCCCGGCCACTTCGGCCTTCTGGACCTGGGCGACGGCGTGCAAACATTTTCCATGCACTTTGAAGCCGACCTCGACCGGGGAGGCGCGAGCGTGCTCGATATCCGCCCACTGCTGTGGAAGGACGGATGGCCTTTGGCCGGGGAGAACTTAAAGGAAGGCGCGTACGAGATTGAGTCGGCGCGTACCGGCACCGCGCTTGAGCTTGCGGTGGAAGGGATGCCGGTCGGCGGCAGGGCCGGACGAGGCGGCGGTGGGCGCGGCGCGTTCGGCGGATCCGGTGCGGGCCGGGGCGCGTTTGGTGCTTCCGGTGGCGCGAGAGGCGCGGGGCCGGGTGCCGGCGGGGGCGGGCGAGGAATGTTCGCGGGCACAGGCACCCCGATTCCGCCGCAGGATGTCGCGCAGGTTTCGGCTAATTGGCCCGCCGGGAAAATCGACGTTCGTATGGCCAATTACTTGTCTCAGGCCCAGCAAAAGTGGACGATTTCGGCCGCTCCGAATGCCGGCGGATATCCCGGGGCCCCGTATTTCAAGATCACTATCGCCGGAACCGACCGCGCGCTGGCCGTTGGCGATGATGCCGAATTGGTCGCGCTGCCAGCCTTTACGGGCGGACCCGAACAGCTCTGGCGCATCGAGCAGCTTACCGACGGCACATGGCGCATTATGCCCAAATCGGTTCCCAACTCCAAAGACGCACTGGCGATTTCGGCCATCGGGAGCAGCTTCGCGACTCTGTCGAAATTCGATCCCGCAAGCGACAAGCATCGCTGGGTCCTCAGAATGCAATGAACACTTCCATGAAAGCGCACGGGCCGCGACGCGCGGCGCCAGACAATTCAGGAACACACGCAAAGCCGCGTTGCGCGGCCACGTCGTGCGCGTGTTCCTCAGAAGTAAACTTCAAAACCAGCCTGCTGCCGCTCGTGGTTGTTGCCGGCGCGGCGCTGCTGGCGGTTGTCGCCGTCGCCCAGGTTCCACCGGTTACCCTGATCAATTCACCCGCAGCGGCAAAAGCGCCGGACGCCGACGGTTTCATCAGGGGCTGGTTCCTGCTGGAGCCGATCCCGGCCCTTGGGTTGACCGACAACGCAGTTCAGTCGATCGTGAAGAAGGAGTATTTTCCCGAACAGTTCACCGTGATTCCGAAAGACGGGAACAAGGTCACGGTCGGCGGGACCGAACTGACATGGCATTCCGTTGAAACAAAGAACTACAATGTGAACCTGTTCCACTTTGCCCGCGCGCTGGGTAAGGAGACGTCCAACGTTCTGTTCTGGGCAGTCACGATCGTGAACTGCCCGCAGGAAATGCGCGACGTTCGGCTGGCTATTGGCTCCAACGCGGCGTCGGTCTGGTGGGTCAACGACGAGGAGGTGATTGGCATTTATGGCGATCGGCAAACCGTCATTGACGACGGAGTCTCCAAACGGCTGACTCTCAACAAGGGACCGAACGTCATCCGCGGCGCGATCGTCAATGGCGGCGGAGCAACCGATTTCTGCGTTCGGTTTCTCGGCGCGGATGATAAACCGCTGAAGGGGTTCACCGCCGGACCCGGCGAAATTCGGCGCTGAACGCCAGTCGGGCTTGAGCGGGTTCCGGCTTACCGAAACAGCACCGGCGCGAAGTCGCTCAGGAATTGCCTCCAGATGAACCAGTAGTGAATGCCGGGCATCTCGTGGTATGAAGTCGCGAAGCCTTCCTTCTTGACTTCTTCGGCCAGCGCGACCGTACCGGCATGGGCCATGTCGGCATCGCCTGCGCCGAGCCAATAGTACTTCACGCCGCTCGCCTTCAACGCGGCCAGCTGCTTCTGGAACGTTTCGTCGATGCGGCCGCCGCCGCTGAAAACGCCAACATATCCGAACACACCGGGATTGTTATTGGTCGCGGAGATGGTATGGCCCGCGCCCATGGACAGGCCAGCGATTGCGCGGCTGTTCTTGTCGGCCACGACGCGATAATTGTGCTCGATGAACGGAACGATCTCTTTCACCAGGCTCTCCGGGTACGACCCCGCGTAGGGCTGCGCCCCACGGCCACCGGACGCACCGGCGGGAGCGGCTCCGCCCGGCCCCCCTGGACCCCGGCCTGCGCCAGCCTGTCCAGGCGGCAGCGGTGCCGTTACCGATGTCACCGCGGGAGTGGGGCCAAAGCCATAGCCCTGCGATACCGTTTGATTGGCATTGCCGTTTGGCATCACAACGATCATCGGCTTGATCTTGTCCGCAGCCAGCAGATTGTCCATAATGATATTGGCGCGGCCCATCGTGTCCCATGCGTCTTCATCGCCACCTCCGCCGTGCAGCAGATAAAGCACGGGATATTTCGCCGTGCCAGTGTGATAGTTGGGCGGCGTATAGACGAACATCCGGCGGGACTTTTCTTTCAGAATCCCGGAAGAATACCAGATCGCTTCCACCTGGCCATGCGGAACATCCTTGAAATCCCACATGTCCGAAGATGGACCGGAAATCATGAGCAGATTTTCGTAGCGGTTGCCGTCGCGTTGCAACTCCGCGTTACCCGGATCGAGCACCTTGACGCCATCGGCGGTGAACGAGTATCCCCACAACTGCTCACCCAGGGGACCCACCGTCACGGACCAGATTCCACGATCGTCTTTGGTCAGCGGAACATTCGTTCCGTTCGCCCAGTGTCCGGTGAGCGTGACTTCGCCTGCCTTCGGCGCGAGCAGCCGGAAAGTGACGCGCTTGTCCTACAGAATTTCAGGAGAGACTACGCGAGGGCCGGCCGCGGCGCCTCTGCCGCCAGCGGCAGCCGCTTGTGGAGCCTGACTAGTCGGGCTTTGCGCGACTGCGGGCTGACCGAACGCGGTCAAACAGAGCGAAAGCGGCACGATCGTGTTTCCGATATGTGTGAGGTAAGTTTTTTTCATAGCTGCGTGGTCCTTTTCCGGCGGGTTACACCCCCGCAAGACAGCACCATTATATGCGCCTGGCGTTTCGTGGCGCGGCTTTCTTGCCGGCAGCACGGAGCCGGGCTTGTTAGTTTAGTCAGGGCCGGATTCCGTTCGGCCTAAACTCACCGCCGTTCACCAGATCGTTGAGCACTTCCCGCGCGCGCGCAGGACACGCCCGTCCTTTGTCCGGCGTCAGGTTATCGTGCTCGGACTCGATCATGGGCAACGGTTCCACTGGCGCGGGAATCTGATTCAGGGCCGTCCATACTCCGGCCGGAGGAGAAATCGTGTCGATGAAGCCCATGCCCGCCATCACCGGCGCTTTGATGTGAGGCGCAAAGTTCACGGTATCGAAGTAGAGCGCGGTCTTCATCACGTCGGGGTTGTCGGATGGCCAGTTGGGGTAGCCGGCCTTGCGGCCGTGAAGATCGCCGTTCGAATCCGCCCCGGCAGGCACGCAAACCAGAACCGCGCTGATCTTTTCGGGCCGCAACCCCGCCAGCATCAGGCTCTGCTGGCCGCCCATGCTGCCGCCGTTCAGAACCAGCGTCTTGCCGTCCCAATCGGGCCGCATGAGCAGATAATCGAGCGCACGCGAATCGCGCAGATACATGTTCAGAAAATAGGATTTCTCGCGGTCGTTGTTGCCCACGCTTGCGTAGTTGCGCGGCACGTTGCCGGCCGGGTCGGACGGCAGCTTGTCATGCGAATCGACGTTTATCATCACCAGCCCTCGGCGGCGCGTTGCGCATCGGCCCGCGCGTTCAGAGCGTAGACACCCGCATACTGCAGCTGGATGACGGCGGGAAACTTCCCTTCGCGAGCGGGTTTGGCTACATAGCCGTGCGTTTTCGAGCCGAGGGCGTCCAGTTCGAGCATATTCATCTCGACTCCCGCCACGTCCGTCTGAACCGGCGTCAGCACAGGGTTGATGGGGATTTTAGCCTGAAGGGCGAGCTTGCTTTCCCAGAACGCGTCGAAGTCGGCCGGACGAGGTGTCGAAAGCCCGAGCTTTGTGGGCTCCACTGCCGCGCCGACGGCGTAGAATCCTGTGTTTCGCCCCGTGTTCCCTCCTGTGAACGGGGATGTCGGCGGGGTCGCCTGGCCAGTGGGGTTCGCGGGCGCGGCGGGACTCGTCGGCGTATCACCGGAAAGGTTTGCATAAGCCTCCACGGCCACGTAAATCATTTCGGGCTGGTCGGCCACAATCTCGATTTTGTCCTTGCCCGAGGAGAGATCCAGTTTCCCCTGCTTCAGCACGACCGCATTGTTGCGGCGAACGCTCCACTTATACAAATACGTGGGTGCGGTTGGACCGGGCGCGACCGTCCATCCGACGGTCTCTCCCACGTTGTAAATGCCGTTGGCGTGATACGGCGTGAAAGCAAGTTGTTGCTGGATCGCCGGTCCGCGCTGCCCGAATGCGGTCGCAGCAGCGAACGCGAACACCAGTCTGACTTGAGAATGAATTCGCATCACACTATCCTCCGGGAAATCAGTTGATTACTTCACGCTGAAAGAAGGCGCAAACGCCAGTAGCACATTGCCCGGCACGCCATTCTGAAAGCCGACGTACCCCGATCCCACAAATACCATTCCATTCGCAATGACGGGCCCGCCGGCGCCAATCGAACCGCCTTTCGCCGCTACTCCGTTCACCGTCTGGAATTCATGGGCCGTGTCGAATTCCCAGATGGACTGGCCATTGCCCGTTGAGACAGCGCGCAGAATACCATCCATCCCGCCGGCAAAGAACACACCGGGAATCACGCTGACGGCCGCTACGATGCCTTTATGCTGCGCCATCGACTCCGGGTTCTTAAGGGGCATGAACCATTGCTCCACTCCGTCCGATGACCGCAGCGCCACAAGTCCGTTGCCGAGTTGGAGACCGAAATACACATACTGACTATCAACGGCGCCGCCAAAAACCGTTTCGCCCGCGCCACCCCCGATCCCGCGCGCAATATCCTGTTCCCAGATCGTTTCGCCCTTCTTATCAGGGTCCAGAGCGCGAACCACGGCCTGCTTGGGAGACGCAACGATCACGGTCCGGCCGTCGGGCAAAGTGGCCAGATTCGGCGAAGCCGAATAGTCCCAATCGGGGCCCGTCTTCTCGACGCAATTGTCTTTCGGATACGGGATCTGATTGCCGCGGCCGGGACCGGGTCCGGCACCGCCCGCCGGCGGAGTCCGGCCAGGCACCGATTGGACGCAGCCACCGTGCCATACGTCGTCCGCCCGCGCCTGTCGCCACCAGAGAACCTTGCCGGTATCCATGTTGACTGCCATGATGGAGTCCGATGTCGTCGCAGGCTCCGTGTAGCTGTTCCCGGTGCCGAAGTAGAGAGCGCGCCGCCTGATATCCACGATCGGCGTCGTCCAGACGCCCGAACCGGAAGGCCCCATGTAGTCCACGCCGGCGGAGTTCTTCTTTATCAGCCTCGGCTCTTCCGGGATCGTGTAAGTCTTCCAGATTTGTCTTCCGGTCGCGGCATCGAGCGCCACAACCGAGTCACGGAAAGTGCAGCAAACGTAATTGGCCGTGCGTGATTCGTCTTCTTCAAGCGAAGTGACCGCAACGTAAAGCCGGCCGTCGTAGAGCTTCGGGGTTGCCGTTATTCTCGCCGCCGGGTGCGGGTCCACCTGGACCTTCCAGAGAAGCTCTCCGCTCGATGCGTCGAGAGCATACGCATTTCCGTGGATGTCGCCGAAAAACGCCGCAAGGGATGTCGCGCCGGGTTTCGCCGGACCGACCACAACGCTGCTGCGCACCACCGCGACGGAACGGAACGACCAGTGGACGCAGCCCGTTTCGGCGTCGAGCGAATACACGTAGCCGGCATTGCTGCTGACGATCACCCGCCCGTCCACCACGGTCTGGCCGTACAGAGCTGTTGCGCCCGGAAAACCGAACGCCCATTTGAGCTTCAGCCGCGACACCTCGCCGGCCGTCAGACCGGCTGCCTTCGCGGGTTGAAATCGCGTGTTCTGCAGATCGCCCCAGCCGTTCCAGGCGGGCGCATTGAGATCCTTTGCGGGGGGATGCGCCGCGCAGACGTTCGGCATGTGTTTGGCGTCGCCCGCCTCCCCGTTGTCGAGTTTGCGCCCGCCCATATACTCGGCGAGCAGGCGCTTGTCGTCGTCGCTCAGGCTAGCCGCCATGGACTTCATTGGACCGGTGGTGATCGCCTCGAAGATGCGCTCCGGATGCATCAGCTTGATCGAAGACTCGCTCGGGGCGCCCTCGACCGGCGTCGCCGAGTGACAGCGCATGCAGTTGTTCTGGAAGAGGTTGATCCCGGTGCTTTCGGAAAGCCTTTGCGCGTGCAGAGCGGAAACGGAGATTATGGCTGCCAGTGCTGCCACACGAACTCTCCGCGACCGAATGCCGTTCAGATCCATACCAGCTAACCGTTAGTCGCGGAAAAGCAACGGAGCGTATTTGGCAAGGTATTGCTGCCAGTTTGGCCAGCTGTGCCCGCCGCCGGACTGATTGAATGTGTGTTTTACGTTCATCTTCGTGAGAAGGTCGTCCATTCCCTTGACACCGGCGTAGCCGGGATCTTCGGTGCCACACCCGATCCAGAGAACCTTGAGCATCTTGTTGAGCATGGCCGGATCCGCTTTCTCCCACTCCGTTCTGTTGCCCGCGCCGCTGAAAGCCGCGATGAAAGCGAATTTATCCAGGTTGTGGAGTCCGATCGACCACGACTGGGCGGCGCCCATCGACAACCCGCCGATCGCCCGGTGGGATCGATCCGTCAGCACCCGGTACTTAGTCTCGACGGCGGGCTTGATTTCGGTAAGAAGTTCCTTCTCGATCGACGCGCTATCGCCCGGCGAGGCGGGGATTGGCGGGACTGGCTTAATTTCGCGCGGAATGTGACCATACGGCATGACGATCACCATCGGCTTCGCCTTGCCATCGGCAATGAGATTATCGAGGATCACGTTTGCGCGTCCGGTCCAGGTCCACGACGCTTCGATCTGGCCGTTGCCATGCAGCAGGTAGAGAACCGGGTATTTCTGCTTTCCGGTCTCGTACCCCGGCGGTGTATATACGTAGAACATCCGGGGCATGCCGAGGTTCTTCGAATCGTAAAACTCCACATGAACCGATCCATGCGGGACCGCGCGCTCTTCGAAGACGGCCTTCTGGTCGCCCGGCACGATGAACGAACTGGTATCGCCCCAGCGGCGCAATTCGAGGTTAGGGTTGGAAGGATCGGGCATCCGGAGTCCGCCGTCGATGGCGTATCCATATGTGTAGAAACCCGGTGGGACGGGGCCGATGGTCAGGCTCCACACTCCCTTACTATCCTTCTGAAGCGGCTTGGGTTCCTTGATGAACTCCAGAATTCCCGGAGACCCCATGAGCACTACTTCCGATGCCTTGGGCGCAAAGAGGCGGAACGTTACAGTCCGGTCCGCGTGTATCTCCGGCGACGCCGGAACGTTGTTTGTGTCTTCGTAATAAGGCGATCCGCCGCGCTGGCCGATTGCCGGCGCGACGAGCCCCAACAGGCCGAATACCAAGATTAACCGATGCATTATCGAATCCCTGCTCCCTTTCGGATATTCCAAGCTGGGGAATTCCGGCGAAATCCACGGTTCAGATGCAGTGCATAATATGCAATCGCTATTGCATCTTCAAACCCGAATCAGGATATCATACAAGTCGCAGTTTCCGCAGGGAGTTACCGTGCCACAAGTGTCAGGTCGGTCCACTGCGTTGCTGGTTGCTGTTTTGGCGGAGCCCTCGGATCGCGCGCGATCAATTCAAACTGATAATCGCCGGGCGCCATACCGACGGGCAAATTCAGATGCCCCACCACTGGAATTCTGTTCAAGCCAGGCGCCAGAGGGATTGGGATGGGCGCGCTCGCGAAGACCCGCGCCCCATCGCGGAAAAGCCGGATCTCGATCTCCAGTCCGGACTTCGCCCCGTAGACCTCGCATCCGTAAGCAACCGAAGTGCCCGGATGGAATTCCCGAGCCGCCGCCTGTTCCAATTCATCGCCGGTGGCCGGATCGGAAAGTACCACACTCGAAACGGAGATTTGCGACCGCTCGAAGTCCGGCACAATTACGAGTGAATTCGCCGAACCGATCAGGCCGGTAGCGCCGTCGCGCACTGCCGCGCGAATCTGATAGGCACCCGATTTCGGAATCTCGACCATCATCTGATACGTGACGCCGGACGCAGCCAGCTTCGGTCGTTCTTCGGGTTTCACCGAAACCATATACTCCTGCGAGCTATGCGAAATGAGCTTGTAGTCGGCCGCATAAGCCGCGGCGACCACGTCGAGCACGACCTTCTTCCGTCCATCGTCCCAGTCCGCCAGGTGCAAATCGCGCCCGTCGATCGCGAGCAACGCGCGGATGGTGGTCGGACGCCGCTCTCCCGAGGCGCCGGGTGCGGGAGCGGAATAAAGCGGTGTCAGACGCAGCCGGATGCCGCCGGAATCGAACGGCGATTCCAGCGCGTTTACCAGCATCCGCTCCCGCGTTGGCGGCCCGGCGGGTTCGGCGTCCGGTACGCCCAGGAACCCCCGCCCGTGGCGGACGTTCAATCGCGTCCGGACCAGTTTCAGCTGCACTTTGTGGTAAACGCTGACACCGTTCTTCAGTTCGAAATCGTTGCGGGCGGGCTGGAAGCCAATCAGATAATAACCGCCCATATCGTCCATCGACTTTGCCAGCGCATCGCTGAAGCCGTTGGTGTTGTGGTAAAAAATGCCGCCCGTTTGCGACGCGAGAAAATCCGATGTTTCCTGGAGCGCAATAGTCTGATAGTTGCGTGTGGACACAATCACCGAGGAGTTGCCAAACGGGATAGGTTCGCCCGGTATCATCTGGTCGAAACGGTCGCCTGCGGTCGCCTGGCCGGGAGTAATCCCGCGGGAATCGATGACGTAGATCGCGACGCCCGAGCGGTTGCTCAGATCGGCGGTTCTCTGCATGGACTCGGTCATCGTCTTCGCTTCCGCGGAACATAGTTGGCGCGGAATCGAGAGCCCGTCGGAAAACAGTACGATCGCCTTGCGGCCCGGCAACTGGTTCAGCGACTGAATGCCCCAGGAAAGCTTCCCCATCACTGCATCGAACAGCATTTGCGCACGCAGACAGTCGGCTGCTCCACCGGTCGTGTCTTCGTAACTGCCGCCTGTGCGCCCCATCATTTTGTCCATGGCGGCGTTGAGAATGGCGCGGTCGCTCGTGAACTGTTCGTAGAAACCCATGCCGCCGCGAACCGCCGCGATCGAAACCAAATCGCCGGGCTGCACTTGTTCGGCAACGAATTTCTTCGCCGCGGGCAGCAGACGCATCATATCTTCGGTTGTAGTGTGAACGTCGTCCAGCAGGACCATCACCCTGCGCCGGATTTCATCGCGCTTGGGCTTGCGTGAAGGCGCCAGAATCGCTTCGGAACCGGAGTGTTTCCCGTTTCCCGCCGACGGGACGGGAGGAGTTGCGTCCAGATACGAAAGGTGCGTAATCTTCTGCGGCTTGCCGTCCTCGAGAAGCTGGAAGTCGTCCGCCGTCAGTCCCGCTATGTGCCGGCCTTTGGAATCGGTGACCACCGCATCGATCTGCACAAGGTTGACGGAAACGCGAATGACGGGATCGGCAGGGGGTGTCTGGGAGGGCGCAGGCGACACCGTGCTCCAAACCATCGCCGCCAGCACCCGTGAGCGCCGATGAAAGCCTCTGATCCGTATGAGGGAAACGATATCGCGGTCGCGACTACTCATTGCCGCCACGGCCGCCGCTAAAACCCCGGCCACCGCCGCGTCCGCCCGCGCCGACATCGACGCTGTCGACGTGTTTTGTCATGTCGCGGGCCACGCCCACGATCATAAACTCCAGAGGCTCTCCGCCGGTGTTCTCAAAAGAGTGGATCTCGCTCAGCTGAATCGGTATGGCATCGCCTTCTTTAATGGGAGCTGTTTCCGCGCCCCCGCGCCCGCCGCCGACCGTTGTCGCGCCGGAACCCTTCATGACGTAATAAATCTCAGCGACTTCGTGGTGCATGTGCGGGCCGACCGAAGCGCCGGGCGGCAACACCAGATGATCCACGTACGCCCACGACGTGTAGAAGACCGAGGGATCGAGCGCGCGGCGGTACTGCGCGGTCCCCTTGCCACCGTTCATCGAATCCACTGGCCGCAGCAGCGCGCGGTCGAGCCGCATGCTGATGAACTGCGGGATCGGATCGAGCGGCGCGTCGACCTTCGGGTCGTTGAGGTTGAACGCATCGTACTGATCCTTGGCCAGCGACACGTTGATGTTCATCCACTGGACGGGTTTGTCTGTCGGGTTGTAAATCGCGTGCGAGTGCCCTAATCGGCACGGAGCGCCGGCTGGTCCTTTGAGTAACGACGTGCGGCCGTCGATGGTGAACTGGGCCTCGCCGTCGAGGATGACGAACATCTCCTCGCACTGATTATGAAAATGCGCTCCGATGGAACTCTTCGGCTCAAGCACGCCGCGATGAAGAAACTGGAGGTTCGGCTCTATGGTGTGGGCGTCGAACAAAGCGGTGAAATCGAGAGCTCCGGCTCCTCCGTGTATCGCGGGACTGCGCCGGTACCTGGCGGGATCGCTGTGAGCGATGCGGGCGGCCAGCGGCTCGCGCGCGATCATCGGCAGGAAGGTCAGGAATCCCAACCCCAGAACCAGCGCCGCCTGATAACTCTTCATCAGTTTTCTCCTTCGCGCGTATCTTATCACTCTCCCGGATCGGCAGGCTGAACCGCCCGCCCCCAAGTTATTTCGAATCGAAAAGCAGCGTCGAATAATCCTTCGACGCCAGGGTGTTCTCCACCGTCGGCCACACCTTCTGGTGCACGTCGGACTTGATCCACTTCTGGCGAAGCTCTTCGCTCTCGTACGTCAGCTGAAAGCGGTAATTGACGTTCGCCGGGGCCGATCCGGTGTATACCGTCCGCAATTTCAGGATCTTTACGTCGATGTAGCCCTGGAACTTCGTTGCGGCGGGTTTGAAGATGTTGTGAAAGTTGTTGAGCATCTCCTGTTCGCGGGCGGGGGCAACCGACAGGTCGCAATACAGCACGATCGGGTTATCCGGCGTTTTTTTCGCCGCCATCTGCGCTGGAACGGCCTTTGCGCCGGCAAACATGGCGAACATGGTTGTGATATACGAACGTCGTTTCATTAATCCTCCTCGTGACTTAGTTATACACCTGATACAGCGGCTTGACGCCGGGCACGGAGAGCCTGATGCGGTAAACGCTGGTGCTCGCCGTGATATAAAGGGTCCTGCCGTCGTCGCCCCAATTGCAATTCGCGGCCGTCTCCCCGGGCTGAATGGTTCCCAGATGCCTGCCATCGGGCGAGAACACCCAGACGCCTTCCGGGCCGGCGGCGTAGATGTTCCCCTGTGAATCCACCTTCATTCCGTCCGGAATTCCCTGCTCTTTCGCGCCGGCCAGATCGTAGAACATGCGGCCATTCGAGACCGTGCCATCGGCGGCGACATCGTAGCGCATCCAGAATCGTTTCCTCTCGTCGGAATTGGCGACGTAGAGTGTCTTCTCGTCGGGAGACAGCGCGAGTCCATTCGGGCGGTTCAGATCTTTGATAATCGGTTGCAGTTTGCCGCCGGAATACAGGAAGACACCGTTGAAGCTTAGTTCTTTGGCGGGATCGTCGTCCTGCTTTGTCAGGCCATACGGCGGGTCCGTGAAATAAAGAGCGCCGTCGGAGCGATAAATCAGATCGTTCGGGCTGTTGAGCCGGTGGCCTTCGAACTTGTCGATGTACGGCGTCATCGACAGGTCTTTTGCAACCCTCACGATTTGCCGGTTGCCGTGCTGGCAAAGGAGCACGTTTCCGTCCTTATCGGAGATCATTCCGTTCGGTCCGATGAACGCGCCGGGAGGCGCGGTAACAGTGCCTCCGGCGTTCGGAATCAGCACTGTCACTTCGCCGGCCGGAGAGACGGAGCGCACCAGGTTTCCCGGCACGTCGCTGAACCAGAGCACACCCTGCGGCCTCCACAGCGGGCCTTCGGTGAAGGTAAATCCCGTCGCTAGTTTTTCGATTCTGGCATCCGCGGGCACGAGGGCGTCGAATGCGGGTTCGAGACGGAGGATTTTCCCGACGGTGGCCTCCGCCGGGGCTTGAGCAGGAGGTGGTGCCTTGGAGCAGGCAACAAGGAAGAGAAAAATGGGCAGTGTGCGGAACGCCTTCATCGATGATTCACCACAGGTTCCGATTGTTCATCAAAAACGTGTGCCACGTCAAGCGGAGGATCGATGAAATTACCGGCAAGCCCGACGGTTAAGTGGTTCAGGCCCGCGACCCCGTGAAGCGGAAGGGATCGTGGTGGGTCGATGTGGTGGGTCGATGTGGTCGGTACAAGGTGGTCGATTCAAACCCAAAAACTCCGGTTATGTCCGGCGAACTGGTCTATCATATAGCAATGTCCGCTCCGATACCCCGTACAGTGCCGGAACCTCAGGCAGTAGCTCGCCCCACTTCCGTCCGCAGGATTGTCCTGGGACTTACGATCGCGGCCTACATGATCACTTATATGGACCGCGTCGTGATGTCGGCGGCCATCCCGTCCATTCAGAAAGACCTCGGCTTCTCGCTGGTCACCATGGGAACCATCACCTTCTCGTTCCGGCTGGCCTATGCGCTCTTCCAGCTTCCGGGGGGCTGGCTTGGGGATAAATTCGGGCCGCGCCGCGCGCTCACCGCGATCGTCGTCTGGTGGTCGACGTTCACCGCCATCACGGCTGCGGCGTGGAGCGCCGCGTCGATGGCCACCATTCAGGTTTTATTCGGAATGGGAGAAGCGGGCGCCTTCCCTGTCGCGACCCGATCCCTTGCGCGCTGGACTCTTCCGCAGGACCGAGGCTTCGCGCAGGGCGCAACCCACGCGGGTTCGCGACTCGGAGGCGCCATCACACCGCCGCTCGTCGTCTTCCTGATCGTGCGCTACGGATGGCGCGTGCCATTCGTGTGCTTCGGGCTTCTGGGAATCGTCTGGGCCGCGTTGTGGTTTTGGTACTATCGCGACGATCCCGAGGACCATGCCTCGGTGAACGAAGCCGAACTCACACTTCTCCACTCCGCGCTCGGCGCTAAACGCGGTGTACGGAACGCCATCCCCTGGAAATTCGTGCTTTCGTCGCCGCAGATGTGGATCATCTCCGTCATGTATTTCTGCTACGCCTACAATCTCGATTTCTACCTCACCTGGTTCCCGAAGTATCTGAACTCGGTGCGCGGACTCAGCCTGACGAAGATGGGCGCATTTGCAAGCGTTCCGCTCATCGCGGGAGTCGCGGGCGACTTGTTCGGCGGATGGTTTTCCGACCGGTTGTTCAGATGGACCGGCAAGCTGGCGATGTCGCGGCGAATCGTCGCCACCAGCGGTTTCCTGCTGGCGGCTGTTGCCATATGGCCCGCTTATAAGGACTCCAACCCGGTCGCTTGCGTGTTGCTTTCGGGGCTGGTGATGTTCGGACTCGAGACCACGGTAGGAGTCTCATGGGCGTTGACGCTCGATATGGGCGGCGAGTTCGCCGGCTCGGTATCGGCCATCATGAACACGCTCGGAAACACCGGCGGGGCCTGCGCCACGCTGCTGGTTCCGATTTTCGTGCAGGCCTTCGGCTGGCAGGTGCCGTTTATTGTAATCGGCGGACTTTCGGCACTGGCCGCGTTGCTGTTCCTGCGGATCGATGCGGCGAAGAAGTTGATTCCGGCGTGAGCGGCCGGTTCGCAGTAGGCCGCCAAGGCGGGAACAAGCCGAAACGCCCCGTGCATCGGGGCGGTTTGCAGATGGCGGATCGAGCCATGGAGACAACATCAGGGACCCGGCGCGCGCAGATTGATGCCAGCACGGCTCGTCCGCGCCCAGGCGGAGCTCAGGACTTAGCCCGCTGGCAGCCCCGAAGCCACCGATTGCCCGCGCAATCGTAGCAGAACATCTGCACCGACTGGGTTCAATTCCCGGCCACGATGACGCCAGCCTCAGGCCGCATCCCTGTCGATCGCGGCAAGCTGACTAATGCTGACGACTCCATCGGGAAACACCGCCCTGATCTCCAGGTCCCCCGCCCATCGCCCTGACGAAATCTGCCAGTGTGCTGACATACATATCGGTACGCCGCTCGATCTTCGATATCGCCGACTGATCTTTTCGCAGCAATTTCGCCAGGTGCTCCTGTGTCAATTGCCGGGCGTTGCGCAACTCCGCCAGCGGCATTTCCCGCACCAGTTCCTCCGTCCGACGCGCGATTCCGGCCCGCCGCTCCGCTGGCATTCGCGCCATCAGTTCCGACCATTTTTTAGCCATCTTTTCCTCGCTGCTTTTCGCCATCGACGATCCTCAAATGCCTCTCGTACAGTTTGTCCGCCAACGGCACCCACTTTTCATACCATCGGTCCTGTCCCGTTTTGTCCCCGCCAATCAGCAGGATCGCCGTTTGCCTCGGGTCAAGACGTACAAGATATGCGAAAGGGACTTCCCTTGTGCTGAATCCGCAACTCGCGCATGTGATCGTGCCGGGACGACTGAATGATCGAGCTGTAAGGAAAACTCAGACCGGGACCGAATCTCGCCTACAACTCTACCGACGGCGCAACACCGTCTTGCGACTCCGCCGACAACTCGTTCCACCAATCTTCAAACTCCTCCGTGTACTCGATCTCTCAAGCCACTTTTTCCGAATTATGCCATACAATGCCTGGCCGCGCATTGCCGCGCATTAAGGAAGGGGCGTTGAGTGGGCGTTGAGGACCGTTGGTGCGCCCGTCCTCGCATAAGCCGGGTCGCCCACCTGGCGAAAGCGCCGGCCTCACAGCTTTTCCGGGAAACGAGGTGCCAACCAAGCCGACCAAGCGACTTACTGAACCGGTTTCCCCGCGATATATACGGAATTGATCGCGCGCGTATTGCGGATATTATCGAGCGGATTCGCGTCTAGAACAACGAGATCGGCCCATTTGGATTTCTCCAGCGTCCCGAGGTCTTTCGCGCTAAGGAATTCAGCCCCGCTGCGCGTTGCGGCAACGATGACCTGCATCGGCGTCAGCCCCGCATCCACCATTGCCGAGAGTTCCCAGTGATCCCCGTAGCCCGCAAATCGTCCGGGAGGCCCGGTATCGGTGCCCATGCCATACTTCACTCCGGCATCCACCAGCTTTTTGAAATTCTGCTTCGCCATGGCGGCGAATTTGGGATACTGGCCGTAATGAGGAGCCGATGAAATCGTCTTCTGACGATCCGGGCTGGAGAGCAGGCGGATCACTTCCGGCGACACTCCACGCACGAAGAACGGATCGTTGATAAACGACGGCGTGATGCCGTAGGCGTACATCGACTCTTCGCGCGAAAGCGTCGCAGCTTCCTGCCAGACGCCGTGCTTCTTCATGGCGTCGATCAGCGCCTGATCGACTGGCTGGTCGCGGACGCTGTGCACGAAGCCGGCAATGCCCTGCTCCGTCAGTTTCTTCGCGTCGGCCAGATAAAAAATGTGCGCCAGCGTGCGCAAACCGTGCTTCTTCGCCGAAGCGATAATGGCCGCGCTCATCTCATACGGCATCTTCGGCATCGTACCCAGTTCGTCGTCCATCCAGAGCTTGATGAAATCGACCTTTTTGGCGGCTTGAGCGGCAACCGCGGGTTCGATCTCCGCCACCGTGGCTACCGGCTGATTCACTCCCACGAGGCCGCCATAACCGTTCTTGAAAACAAATCCCTGGCCGGCGGTATAAACGCGCGCTTCGGATGGCCTCCCTGCATGCTGCTCGTCGCGGATGCGGAAGACGAGGTCGGGATCCGTACCCATGCTTAACACGGTGGTCACGCCGTACGAGGCGTATTTCTTCAGGTTCTTTTCAAAGTTCTCCGGCGTTTGATTCTTCGCGTCCTGAGTCAGATCGATCGTCGCGCCCAGGTGGACGTGCAGATCGATAATGCCGGGCATGACGAACTTGCCCGTAAGGTCGGTCGTTTCCGCCCCCGCGGGTGCCTTGAGCTGGGAAACAGGCCCAATCCAGGTGATCCGGCCGTTATCGATCACCATCGCGGCCTGTGGAACGGGCGGCCTGCCCGTGCCGTCGATCAGAGTGAAGTTTTTCAGGACTCTGACCTCGGCATGCAGCGAAACGGTGGCGAGGAGGGCGGAAACAAGGGCGGAACTAAGTCCGCATCTTCTAATTCGTTTTAGTGCGGGCATCTTCAAGGATCCTTTTTGCACGGGAGGGATTGAACACGCCGCAGGAACAGAATCGGGTCAGGACGGCGGCCGCCTCTTCGGGAGTGCGCCGGTTCTCTTTTACAAAGTCGATCATCTTCTTGGCAAGAGAGTGGCTGATCATACCGTGACCGCACATCGTCGAAAGCATCATCACCTGGGAATTCGGCAGCTTTTCGGTTTTTCCCTCAAAGCCAAGCGAATAGCCGACGCTGTGCCGCGGAATGCAGGCGTGATGGCAGCATTGCTCGGCGCCATCGATCGAGGTCGAGATGTTTACGCTCAGCCCGAAATCCTCTTCCCTTACGCGTTTCACAAAATCTTCGGCCGCAACCTTGTTATCGAAGACCGCGGCGCACGTGGTGGGGTCGGTCAGGCCGTCGATCACAGCCTGGAAATCCGGGGTGTTGTCGCGGTGCCAGTGCGCCAGCGGATTCATTCCCCGGCCGGGACGCAGTGCGCCGCCATGGCGCGTCTCGCCGAGGTTCACCGGCTTGAATTCCACGGCAATTTCGAAGAACCGCTTCAGAAGAGGCACCGTGTTCTGGCCCTTCACGCCTTTCGTGGGAATCGCGAAAATCACGTAATCGTCCCGGAAACTTTCGGCGTCGCCGAAACGGTGCAAAGTGTTGGTCATGCTTTGACAAGCTCCTTTTCGGGCGCGGCAACTACCGGGAGCATCCGGCCCAACCCGATGTTTGTTTTAGCGCGCTCCAGTTTGTAGCCGAGTTTTTCCAGAATCGGAGCCACAATGTGGTCCTCTCCATCGCCATCGCAGCGAACACCGACACCGATCGCGACGACGGTCGAAATCTTCTTCTCCACCTCGCGAACGATGTTGATGATCTCTTCAATCCGGTCGGCCTGCACCTTGATCTCGACAATCGCCGACATCAGTTTCTCGTTCAGAATGTCTTCGCGAAGCGTTCCCGTAGGCACGTCGGTCATCAGCGACGTGATCGGGTTCTTCTTCTCGAAAGCCACGTTCGCCTTCGCCAGAGCCCAGCACATTTCCTGAATTTCGTGAAAACGCACGCCGACGCCCGGGCGCCCTAATTCAATCGTTAACCCCGCCTCACCCAGCTTCACGCGCCCGGTAACATCGTTGGTCTTCACCTCTTCCGTGCCGCGGCCTTCAACGCCAGTCGATTCATGCGGAACCCGCGGATCGGAGAAGGCCCGGCGAACCACGCGAGGCCAGGTAAGTTCGTTTGGCTCGAACGCGGCGGTCGGACAGACGTCGGGTTCCGGGTCGAAGCGGATGCGCATGCNNGGCTGCGTCTGCAGGATGCCGACTTCCGGATTCGCCTCCATCGCGCGCACGAGCCGCACCAGCGTCGGTGGAAGGTGCTCCTGGCTCAATCCGTTAAAGCAGGTGTAACATTCCACGCACTCGTCGTCGTTAATGGTTGCGCGTTGTTTGACCGGGTCGATATAGATGGCGCCCATCGGGCAAACGTAGGTGCAATTCCCACAGGCAACGCATTTGTCGGGGTTGATTCTCATGGCAGGCTTCCTTGATTGTGTCGGACCATCCGCAGGGGATAAACGTGTTCACAGGCAACGCGGTACGCGGCATGCTCTATCATAGCTCGGGTATCGTTCATAGCTTTCCGAACCCGAACCCGCGGCTTTCGCTGGCTGGCAGCGGTTCCACATCCCGAAGGCGGAGGCGGAAAAACCCGCCTTCGCCCTGAAGGAGGTACAACGAACCGCGGCACCGACCCGCCTATTTGCCGTCCAGCGGCGCGGCGTACGAGTGTCCGATGTCCTGGTAGCCGTTCATCGCAAGCCGGGTAGCCGGACCGTCGCCCGCGAAACTGGCCAGGTGCCACAACTGCTTCGGAACATAAACGATGTCGCCCTGGTCCGCGATAAACGTCGGCAGGGTCTCTATCGCATATCGCATCTGCCCCTGCAGAATGAACCAGAATTCCGCGCACTCTTCGTGGAAGTGACCCTTGGTGGCAGGGTTGTCGTTCGGTGCGCCCCTGCCCATAATGATGTTCGCGACGGCGCGATCGTCGGCGATAAACCGCATCTGCTTATCGCGGCCGGCCGCCGTTTCGTTGAAGTCGATGTACGGACGGTTGCCGCCCTCGTACTTCCCTTTGCCGGCGATACTCACCCGCACGAATTCCATACCAGGTATCGTGGGAGGCGTCTCCGTTATCGGGTACATCTTCTTCACACCCGCGATGTTCACTTCATACCGAAGCGAAGGCTTGTCGCCGACCGTTTCCATGCTGTAAGTATTGCGGTAAGGCACCTGGACAAGATAACCTTTGCTTGCCACAAAAGGCTCCTGCCCTTCGATAGTGAACCGAATCTGGCCATCCTGGATCACCCACCACTCGCGGGTATCGGGATTGAATCTCGGCTGAGTCTTCTTCCCCGGTCCCATCGCAATATAGTCGGCGTGCAGGTAATCGTCGCTGACGATCGTTTCCGTCCAGTCGTTCTCGCCCTTGTGCTTCGCCAGAAGATCGGCGAGCTTCGTGTGCGGCTTGTTCGGCGCCGTCCAGGTGTTCGGCTTCAACGGCTTGGGTGCCCATGCCAGAGTCGGCGCCTGACGCGCCCCTCCAGCACCGCGGCCACCTGCGGCGGCGGGCTGCTGCGCCGCGGGCGCCACCGGCTGCTGGGCAATTAATACCGACAGGCATCCGGCGACGGCCGCTATGCAAAAAGCGATTTTCAGAGCAGTTCTCATAAGTGCCCTCCTTCGGGCGCGTGACACACGTTGTGTACGGTGAGAGTCTATCAACACCTCGTTGCGGTGGTCAATCCTGCGTAACAAGATATTCTTGAGCGCGCCCTACCCGGGTCGGGATATGCGGCCCAGGGCAATCCCGATTCGACTGGTATGATGCTTAGCAATCTCCGTGGCGCAGACTGAAGCATTTCCATCCAAACGTCTCGTCCCGCTCGACGCTTTTCGCGGCGCGACGATCGCCCTGATGGTGCTCGTGAACGATCCAGGCGATGGCCGGCATTCTTATGGCCCGCTGCAGCATTCGGCGTGGAATGGCTGGACGATTACCGACGTGGTGTTTCCGTCTTTTCTGTGGATCGTCGGTGTGGCGATCACTCTGTCCCTCGGCAAACGGCTGGCCGAGGGCGCGCCGAAGGCGAAGCTGCTTATGCAGGCGGCACGGCGGGCCCTGATTATTTATGTGCTCGGACTTGTTGTCTACGCGTGGCCGATTCACCTTTCGACCCAGCGGCTGCTTGGCGTTCTGCAGAGGATCGCGATCTGCTACTTTATCGCTGCCGCAATTTATCTTTACTGCAAACTGCACGGCCAGTTGATGTGGCTGGCGGGTTTGCTGATCGTGTACTGGCTGCTGATGACGCTTATACCGGTGCCGTGCTTCGGAGCGGGGCGTCTCGATGTGGAAGGCAACCTGGCGCATTACATCGACCGCATCGTGCTTGGCGCGCACAATTATGCGTCGACAAAGACGTGGGACCCGGAGGGAATCGTCAGCACAGTGCCCGCAATCGCCACCGCTCTGTTGGGGGTGATGGCGGGGCATCTGATCCGGGTGCAGCGCCAGTTGACCGAACGCGTGACATGGATGTTCTTCACCGGCAACGCGCTGATCGCGCTCGGAATGATTTGCGACATGTGGCTGCCGATCAACAAGAAGCTGTGGACGACTTCGTTTTCGCTGTTCATGGGCGGACTGGATTTCGTGCTGCTCGCGATGTTCATCTGGCTGCTGGATCATCTCGGCTATCAGCGTTATGTGCGGCCGTTCGTGATCATGGGCATGAATTCGATAGCGGTTTACATGGCGTCCGAACTGGGCGACACGCTTCTCGGCGAGACCGGCTGGCACCATGCGATCTACAACAACGTCTTCGCGCCATTCGCGTCGCCCGCGAACGCATCGCTGCTTTATGCCATATGCTACGTGCTATTGATGTACGCCATCGCGTATCTCATGTACAAGAGGAAATGGTTCTGGCGGGCATGATTCTTCAGGCTTCTGTGCGATACGCGCAAGTTACACCGCCGAACGCGGCTGAACGGGTGGTTCCTCCATGGTCTGGCGCCGCGTCCGGCGGCTCTTGCGCTTACGAGATAGACTGGAGAATCCGCGAAAAAACGGAGGAGCCATGCCAGACTACATCGGAGCGATCGACCAGGGAACCACGAGCACACGATTTCTGATCTTCAACCGGGCAGGGCGGATCGTGGCCAGCGCTCAGAAAGAGCACCGGCAGATCTTCCCGCAGCAGGGGTGGGTGGAGCACGATCCCGACGAGATCTGGCTTCGCACGCAGGAAACGATTGCCGAGGCAATGGAGCAGGCAGTCCTGCAGCCAAGCGATCTGGCCGCGATGGGCATTACCAACCAGCGCGAAACCACGGTGCTGTGGGACCGCAAGACTGGCCGTCCGCTGGCGAACGCCCTGGTGTGGCAGGATACGCGGGTCGCCGAGTACATTCCGGAGTTTTCGCGCGAGGGCGGCGCGGATCGGTTCCGCGAAAAAACCGGGTTACCGCTGGCCACCTATTTCAGCGGGCTGAAGATCCGCTGGATGCTCGAAAACGTTCCGGGAGCGCGCGAACAAGCCGAGGCGGGTGACGTTTTGTTCGGCACCATCGACAGTTTTCTGGTGTGGAAGCTGACGGGGCTGCACATTACCGACTGCACCAATGCCAGCCGCACGCAGCTGATGAATCTGAGGACGCTCGATTGGGATCCCGAGCTGCTGGCTGCGTTCGGCGTGCCACGACAAATGCTGCCGCAGATCCGGTCGAGCAGCGAGGTCTACGGGACCGCGACGCTCGGGGCGGTGCGCGGCGTTCCGGTGGCGGGAATCCTCGGCGACCAGCAGGCGGCTCTTGTGGGCCAGACATGCTTTCAGGCCGGCGAAGCGAAAAACACGTACGGCACTGGCTGCTTCCTGCTGATGAACACGGGGCATGAAATCGTGCAGTCGCGGCATGGGTTACTCACGACCGTGGCCTTCAAGTTCGGCGATCAGCCGGCGCATTACGCGCTCGAAGGCAGCGTGGCGATTACGGGCGCGCTCGTGCAGTGGCTGCGCGACAATCTCGGGATGATCGCGAAGAGTTCGGATATCGAGCCACTCGCGAGACAAGTGGAGGACAATGGCGGCGTTTATTTCGTCCCTGCGTTTTCCGGTTTGTATGCTCCGTACTGGAAGCACAACGCGCGCGGCGTGATTGCGGGGCTGACTCGCTATTCGAACAAGAGCCACATCGCCCGCGCCGTTTTGGAAGCGGCGGCATTTCAGACGCGCGAAGTCGTGGAAGCGATGGAAAAAGACTCGGGAGTTCCGGCGGGCGTGCTGCGCACAGACGGCGGGATGGTGGAAAACGAGCTGCTGATGCAGTTCCAGGCCGATATTCTCGGGCGAACCGTGGTACGTCCGGCGGTGAAGGAAACCACGGCGCTGGGCGCGGCTTACGCGGCCGGTTTGGCGACGGGTTTCCATACCAGCCTGGAGGATCTGCGGTCGCAATGGGCCGTTGACCGGACATGGGAACCGCGGATGGAGGCGGAGCGGCGGGAACAGATGTACGGTTTCTGGAAGAAGGCCGTCACGCGCACATTCGACTGGCTGCCGGAATAGGGCTGCGGAACGATCGGAGGGATAAATGGTAAAAGGCGTTTTCGGAGAGTTCATGGGGACTTTAGTCCTGATCCTTTTGGGCAATGGCGTGGTAGCGAGCACATTGCTGAAAAAGTCTAAAGGCGAGAACGCCGGATGGATCGCGATCACAACGGGGTGGGGGCTGGCGGTGATGGCCGGAGTTTTCGTGGCGCTGGCCTGCGGGAGCGAAGGCCATCTGAATCCAGCGGTGACGCTCGGAGCCGCCGTGAACTCAGGCGACTTCAGTAAGGTGCTTTGGTACAGCGTTGCACAGTTGGCGGGGGCATTCGCCGGCGCTTCGCTCGTTTGGCTGCACTATCTGCCGCACTGGCGCGAGACGCCCGACACCGATTTGAAGTTCGCGTGCTTCGGGACGTCTCCGGCGATCCGCAATCCGCTGGCGAATCTGATCAGCGAAATCATCGGCACATTCGTTTTGGTGCTGGTGGCGGGCGCGATTTCGTCTAAGGTTGTGGCCGTGACCGGGTTGGCGCCGGGACTCGGGCCATGGCTGGTGGGTGGACTGGTTTGGGCTATCGGGCTGGGCCTGGGCGGAACGACGGGGTACGCGATCAACCCTGCGCGCGACTTGGGGCCGCGCCTCGCTCACGCGATACTGCCAATTGCAGGCAAGGGAGGTTCGGACTGGGGATATGCGGGGATTCCGATCATCGGGCCGTTAATCGGCGGAGCTCTGGCTGGTCTGGTTGTGCGAATGGCGCAGTTTTAGGGCTCTTCCAGCGCACGGCAGTGGGGTTGCCGGGCGTGCGACTCAAAAACGATCGATCAACTTGCATTGGACAATTCCGGAGATTGAGCTATACTAATGGCGCAATCTGTCTCATGCGGAAAGACAAAGCAGAAATCCCGGTTCGTTAGTAGAGACTGGGAATCTGACGCGTTTGGGCAGGAAGGAAGACATTTGAGCATGGCTTTGTCATCGGTGAAGCTTCTGGTCCTGGCCGCGATTTCTGTATCCTTGACGCACGCCAGTGTCATCACGATTACCACTCCCGGGGAAGAATACAACGGTGGTATATATACGTTGGGTTACGAGTTCAGCCCAATGATCGATATTTCGGTCACCAGCCTGGAAGTGTACGACAGTGGCATGGGTGTTTTGCCGACCTCAGCCACGGTGGGAATTTGGGACACCAGTGGGGATCTGCTGGCCTCCGCGACTGTGCCCGCCGGTGCCGGCGCCGTTGACGGCTACTTCTCGTCCGTCTCGATCAGCCCCCTCATCCTGACGGCCGGCGTGGACTATGTGGTGGGAGCATATCTCAACGCTAATGCGACCTCTTACAATGCCAACCAGGGAGGGAGCGGAAGCGTGGACCCGAACATCACCATTATCGAGGACCGGTTTATCGCGGTAAGTTCTTTTGCGTTCCCGGACAGCACCGATAACGATGTGGGGGGAGCATGGCTGGGTGGAAGCTTTGCTTACGACCAAGTGTCGGCAGTTCCCGAGCCAGGAGCCTTCCTGTTGGCCGCAACAGGGCTGGTGGCCTTACTCGCGCTGCGGCTGCGGCGCGCGTAATATGGTATACGACTAACTCTCAACCGATGCTGTATTTCACCTGACTGCCCCAGCCCGGTCTCATTCGAGCGAGCTTCGACTACGAAAAGCGGCATCTATTTGAGAAAGCGTAGTTTAGCAGAATAGAAAGCAACTGCCTGTGTTCGGCGCATCCGGAAGTAATCAAACCTCCGGGTTCGAGAGCTGGCCCGAAGCGAGCGTTTCGCTCGTCTGGCTGCACTATCTGCCGCACTGGGGCCAGACGCCCGAGACCCCCGCGATCCGCAATCCGCTGGCGAATCTGATGAGCGGATTCATCGGCACGATCGTTTTGCTCCTGTGGCGGGCGCTTATCTTCCAAAGTAGTGGCCGCGCTTCGACGGAGCGCTGGCGGGCCTGGTCGCTACCAGCACGGCCACTTTCAGGCGCTCGTACTCTGTGTCCGCCGGGATCCGGCCGCGAATGCTCTGCAGATCCGGTTAACGCTGGCGCGGCTCAACCCGCTCACTTCGGCCAGCAAGCGCGTCGACCAATGCGAGGCATGGCCAGGCGCGGGTTCGGAACTAAGCTGCAGGACGCGATTGACGTCCGCTTCGCTCAGCTTTCGCGGCGTTCCCGGCCGGGGCGCATCCAGCAGACCGTTGAGACGCTTCTCGACAAAACGCTGCCTCCACTTACCCACGGTTTGCAGGGTGACATTCAGCTGCGCGGCCGTGCTCGTGTTGGAACAACCCGCCGCGCAAAGCAGAACCAGGCGGGCGCGCAATGCGAGCGCCTGCGGACACTTCGGACGCCGGGTCCATGCCAGAAGGGTCTCGCGTTCGTGGTCGGTCAGCAGCAGCGCATGAGTGGGGCGTCCCGCTTTCATCCGTTGAACCTCCAGGAGCGCGGGCCGACGCGGGTGCCACCGCGCCGGCCACCGGTATCTCAGCGCCGCGCCATCAGAATGTGAACCGCACACCCAGTTGCACGATGCGCGGGTAATTCGCCTGATTGGTGATCTGTCCGAAAGTAGCGGTCCCAAAGGTGGTACTGATGCCGTCGAACACCGGCGTGTTGGTCAGATTGAAAACCTCAAAGCGGAACTGCGCATTGAATCTCTCATAAACGTTGAATGTCTTATTCATCGAGAAATCGGTCTGTGCGAGCCCGGGACCCCGCATCGGAATGGTGCGGCTGACATTGCCGAACGTGTACGCCGGCGCGAGGCTGAATGCCGCCGGGTTAATGTAGCTCACGCCATAAGCTCCCCCCAGCCTCGATTCCACAGTCCCGCTCACGACGGGAGAGATTCCCGTGGCGTTGGGACGTTGCCCGCCTGTACCCTCGGCGGAGTTCAGATTGCTCTGCGTAATCGCCAGCGGGAATCCGGTCTGCATGGTGGTCTGAAAGTTGACCGCCCAGCCGCCAGCCACGCGAGCCAGCTTTGGGTGGCTCTTCGGGAAGGGCAATATGTAATTGACGGCCGTCGTCCAGCGCCAGGGCGTATCGACAGTGGCGAGACCCCATTCGGCCGCACGGTTGTAGTAATCCTGCTCGGCGCCATTGCCGACGTAAACGTTGCTCGAACTGTCGGAATCGTTCTCGTTGCGCTCCCAGGTTACGGTAGTCAGCAGATTTAGTCCATGGCCGAGCCGCTTTTGCGCTTTCGCAAAGAACGAGTAGTAAAGTGCGTGGCCCTCGTTGGTGCCGCTGATCGATACCGTGCCGAACTCCGGAAACGGGAGCAATGTCTGCACCAGGGTGGTGGTGGAGGCTGAGAGGTTAACGACTCCACCCGCCGTGCCGAAGAAGGGATTCGCCACTTTGGACGCCAGCTTGCTGCCCAGGGCGAAATCGGCGTCCGGCAACTGGTTGATATTGATGCTGGGCGTGCCCTGAATCAGGTCGTGCGAAATGGATCCCGTAAAGCCGGTCTGGATGACAAGCCCGAAGGGGAGTTCGCGCTGAATGTCGAAAGAGTATTGATGCACGCGGGTAGAGGCCGAGTTGTCGCTCGGTGCCGAAATGCTCTGTCCGCCTACACCCGCCATTTCGCCGAGTGTGTTGCCCGAAGGCGTCAGCACGCCGGTTGGGAAGGGATTGCTCAACGAATTGGCTGGCGTCGCTCCTCCGTTCAGAGTCGCTACGTAGTTTGTCGTCGCCGTGTAGCCGAAGGCCGACTGAAGACTGAATGAGAAAGGTGCCCAGAATAGTCCGTAACCGCCGCGGATAGTCGTTTTCGAGTTCAGCGCGTACGCAAAGCCGACGCGCGGGCCGAACTTGGTGGGAGTCGTATAGCCTCCGGTAGTTCCAAACCCGTTCTGGCCTGCGTATTCCAGCACGCCCGGCACCGCGAATCCGCTTGGCACCTGACTCTGCAGAGGATTGACGCAGGTGGTGCAGAAGCCAGGATTGTAGGCGTTGTTGGGCGCGGAGACGCCGGTTTCATATTCGTAGCGCAAGCCGACGTTCAACGTCAGCTTCGAATTCAGGCGGAAATCGTCCTGCACGAAAACGCCGTAGTAATGAACCAGGTTCCGGAAACTGTCGGTGGCGACCGCGCTGCCGGCGGACGGATAGCCGAGAAGCAGGCTCGCAAGAGATGCGCCCGTTCCCAGAATCGCGGTCCCGGATGCGTTCTCGGCGTTGGTAAACCCGCTGCTGAAAGTATATGCGCCATTGGAGGGAGACGGCTGGCCCGCCACGTTAATGACGCGGTAGTCGCCGCCGAATTTCAGCGTGTGTTTGCCGACGAATTTCGAAACGGTACCCGAGAAACTGGTCGAATAGTAATGCGTCGCGGTCGGTCCCGCTCCGCCGTAACTTGTCAGATCGCCCATCGTTATCCCGGGAAAGTAATCCTGGCTCGGATTCAGCTGAAACTCGTTGATCAGAGACTGCGGAAAATGGAGCGAGGTGAGATCGAACCCGTGGCTGTCCGCGATGGTGCGATTCGGATAGCGGTTAAAGCCCCATCGAAGCGAGATAACCGTGGTGGGAGACGCGGTAATGGTGGTATTCGCCATCGTCGCATCCACGTGCCGGTAAAGAACTGTCTGCGCGGGTCCGGCTATGGCATCCGGCGTCTCGTCCCACGTGGCGTAACTCGGCTCGCGGCTGCCGTAGTGGAGATATGCCACTGAGGCGCGCATCCAGTTGGTGATCTGCTGGTCGAGCTTGAAATCCAGCTGGTCGGCGCGATCGTACTGCGGCGTAGTAACCGCGAAATCGTTCTGGCCGTAATAGCTGGGCGCGGAGGTTGGGGCCGGATAGTAGGAGGCAAGCGCCGCGCCGATGGGGCTGATCTCGCTGGCGGGAATGATATTGCCCGGGAACGGTGTTCTAGTGTATACCCCGCCGTTTAACACAGTCGACAGCGGGTCGTAAATGACCTGTTGGGTCCCGTTTGTATACTTACTCAGCGAAAAATTGCCGGTTTTTTCCAGTGCCGTCGGCACCGCGTTGACCTGCGACGAAGTCTGATTCTGGCGATACGCTTCCCCGGCAAACCAGAAGAACGTCTTGTTCTTGCCGTTGTAGATTTTCGGAACCACGACGGGCCCGCCGATCGACGCGCCATAGTTCTTCCACATCTGAGGAACTTCCGGGATGCCCGCCGCATTGGCGAAATAGTTGTTGGCGATCAGCGGGTTAAACCATTGATAGCCAAAGCCGGCCATGTGGAGCGTATTCGTGCCGGACCGCAGGACGAGGTTGAACGTTCCGCCGCCCGTGCGGCCGATCTCGGCATCGTACGTGCTGATTTGTACCTTGACTTCGGAGACGGCTTCGATGGCCGGAATGATGACGGCCGCGTTGCCCGAATTGGTGATTGCGATGCCGTCCAGAGTGTAATTGTTGCCGGTAACCGGTCCGCCATTGATGGAAATCTGCGATGATCCGCTTTGGTCTTCCATGCGGTTGAACTTCGGGTCGCCCGCGGGTGTTACTTCCTGCGAGACCTTGACCGTTTCGTAGAACGGGTTTCGCCCCATGTTCGGCAGATCGTCCAGTTTCTCCTTATCGATCACCTGCCCCGTCGAAGCATTGGACGTTTCCACCAGGCTTGTTTCCGCCTCCACGTTTACCGTCTGGGTCAGGGCGCCGACTACGAGCTTTATGTCCACAGTGGGAAAACCCTGCGTGGCAACGACGACGTGCAGCGCTTCGAACTTCTGGAACGAGGGAGCTTCCGCGCGAACGGTATATGTTCCCGGGTTGATCGACGTGAAAGTATACTCTCCGGCGTTGTTGGTTACGGTTGAGCGTTGTTCGGTTGTTGCCTCGTCGATGAGACTGACTTTGACGGTCGGTACGACGGAGCCTCCTGGGTCGGTGACTATTCCCCGTACGCCTCCCTGAAAGCTCTGAGCATTCAATCCCAGTGCGCATGCCAGAACAAGAACGATGGAAAATAAAAGACTTCGGCGGATCATGTCGATTCTCCTGTGTTGGGTACCAAAGCGAACGAGCGTGACGAACTACCGCAAAACGACAGTTGTTGACTCGACTAAGAGGCGAAACGACGTGAATAACCGGCGAAACTCGACAAAGAGGAAAGCAAGAAGCGGACTCCGCAAAACGGGACGGAGAAAGTAAAAACCTTAGGTGAACTGTACACCACAATCACGACCGGTGTCAACAAGAAATACCAAATCGTCTCAAAAAAACGTATGAATCAGCGCTCCGGTGCCCGGGGGCCGGCAGATCGGACGGGCGCCGTCGCGGGAAAGGCATGCGTCGCGCATCCAGCCCGGGTTCTTAAACGATCTGAGGGTTCTCGCAGGGAATCATACTAAAGGCCCGAGCCGGGTCGGGCCTTGCACGGATAGCGAGTTCAAAAGAATGTGCTGGTAGAGAGGAGGAGGCTCTTCCGCGGCCGGGAACAGGCTGTGGGCGGTTGATCGAGGACAGCCATCGTATCGCCAAGCATAATTTGCAGATTGAGCCTTCCGGGTGGCTGATCGCGCCCCCAAGAGTTGGCTCGGAACAGAGCAAGCAAATCAAGCCTCGCGGCCTCCAGCCGCAGTGCGCAGCTCCACCGGGGTATCCGTCGGTTTTATGGCGAGCCATAGCATCGCGCACGGACCGCGTCGGGTCAACACCGCAGTGACAATTAGTTTAGGCTGCCGAAACCAGGTTAAACGTTCCAGCACCACCCCGTCGCCATTCAGCAGCAGCATACGCAGCGCCAGCAGGCGGCCCGCTCAATCGCATACCGGCCTGACGCATGCGCGCATGCACGACTGGCGCCACCGACGGCTCCGCTGCCGATCCCGTATCCCAGCCACAGATACTCGTGTTACGCATGCGGGTCGCGTTTGCGTTGAAATATCGGATCAGCGAATCCACGCTCTCCCGCAACTGAGGAGAGCGCAGGCGTTTCAGCCGCGCAATGACTTGCTCCACTTTGCCGGCTTTCAGTTCGACGCCGATCTGCCCGCATCACCGAGCGCCGTCCGGGGACGTTTCGACTTGGGCACATTCCAACCCCCACCCGGTCTGCACCATTTTCAGGATCGTCTTGTGCTGGAATCCGTTCTCGTTTCAGGATCATCTTGTTATTGGACAATTCTGCGTCGCTCGTGCGGCGCACATTATGATGATAGACTTTTTCAATGCAATTCACCACCATAGTTCAAACCGCCGCCATGCTCGCGGCCTTTACCCCCGGTTTGTACGCACAGAAGCTGGTCCTCACGGAAGACTTCGAATCCGGCAAGATCGATCCCGCAGTCTGGGATCTTCGCCATCAGGGCGCGCCCACCATCGCCGTCGAACCTGCCGACGGCGCGCATGGCAAGTACGCGCTGCACATCCACTACCCCGATATGGAGCGCGGCGCCTTCGCGTTCATCGTGGCGACACATCTGCCCGATTCGGTCCGCACGCATTACTTCGGCCGCGCTTACATGAAAATCACGCCGACGCTCAGCACAAGCCACAATCCGCTCATTTTCACGGGCGAGCCTGGCTGGCCGATATCGAGATTTCAGGAGATCGGAACCTCGCGCGCCGACTGGATGCCTTCCTATCAGGAAAACAAGTCGCCCGCGGGACAAGGCCGCGGCGAAGTAACCTACCGCAGTGACGTCCAGCCGCCTTTCAATAAGTGGTTTCTGCTCGAATGGGAGTTTAACGATAATCCGACTTCGATCACGATGTGGGTCAATGGCGAGCGCGTCATGAATTATATGGATAAGGAACGGAAGGATGCGGTCGACACGGTAAAGTTCACCTGGAAAGACGCCAACAGCAATCTGACGGGCGGCTATCAGGAATGGGGTTTCGGGATGCGCGCCTGGCAGAATCCGACTCCGGCGATGGACGTCTACTACGACGACATCGCGATTTCCGCGACGCGGATCGGGCCGGTAAAGTAGGCCTTTTTTCGCGTAAAGGGTTTGCAAGCGAAACACCGGCTCGAAGCCCGGATGTGAGCGCGGCAGCCGGCGGGAGCAATGGCATCCCATGCCCCGGACGGCGTCACGATACGTCGGCAAGTGCGAAGGTGGCCGAGTGCACTATTTTCTGACATCATGAAATTTCGGAGTTTACTTCCGATTTTTCACAATCCATGCAAAGATCCGTCTATGCCGCAGATATCAAAGAACTTTTAAATCAGTTTCCCATTGTCGCCTTGGTCGGACCCCGGCAATGTGGCAAAACAACTCTCGCGCTGGAGATAAATTCCACCGGAGCTGTACAGCCCGAAGAGAACCGTTTCGATCTCGAATCGCCCGCCAGTCGTGCCCGGCTGGAGAACGCGGAACAGGTCCTCGGTCGACTGCATGGTTTGGTGGTAATCGATGAAATCCAGCTCCGGCCCGAGTTATTCCCCCTTCTCCGTGTGCTTGCCGACAGGCCGGGAGTACCAGCCCGCTTTCTGATTCTCGGGAGCGCGTCGCCCTCGCTGATTCACGGCGTCTCAGAGTCGCTTGCGGGCCGGGTAGCGTTCGTCGAAATGACCGGCTTCGATCTTACGGAAACAGGCACGGATCGCTGGCGAGACCTATGGCTGCGCGGCGGCTTTCCGCGTTCGTATCTGGCGGCTTCCGATTCCGCAAGTTTCGGCTGGCGCGAGCAATTCGTCCGGACTTTCCTTACTCTGGATATGCCGCAACTCGGCATCGCCATTCCCGCGCCTCAAATGCGGCGGTTCTGGATAATGATGGCCCACTATCACGCGCAAACCTGGAACAGCTCGGAAATTAAGGGATCGCTTGGCATCAGCGACAAGACGGCGCGGCACTACCTCGATATCCTGACCGGCGCGTTCATGGTCCGCCAGTTGCCAATGGACCGAAAATGTGGGCAAACGCCTGCGGCGCAAAGTTTATCTGCGCGACAGCGGAATTTTTCACAGCCTGATGGCCATTCCTTCGTGGGCGGTGCTGGAGGCGCATCCGAAACTGGGCGCATCGTGGGAAGGTTTCGCCCTCGAGCAAACGCTGCGGGCGTGGAAAGTGCCGACCGGCGAGGCGTTTTACTGGGCGGTGCATAATGGGCCGGAAGTGGACCTCCTGCTTTTTCGCGGCGGCAAACGAATTGGCGTGGAGTTCAAATTCGCCGACGCGCCTGTGGCAACCCGATCTATGCGGAAGGCAAAGGAACTGCCTGGGGCTCGAGCAGATCGTAATGGTTTTATCCCGGGTCCATACGATACCCCATGGACGACGGTATCTCCGCCTTGCCGATAGCCGACATCGTCACTGCGCAACCGGGCCTTGAAGCGCCGTTCACTGCCCCGCGCTCACCCGCGATCCAGACTCCGCTTTATGGCTGTGACTTAGACGTCTGAAATCGCATGGAACCCGCACTCCTCAATTCCGCACGCCAGTCGGCCCGCAAGGCTCGGCGCATCGCAGTTCTCACAGGCGCGGGCGTTTCCGCCGAAAGTGGCATCCCGACATTTCGCTCGAACGGCGGATTCTGGCGGAACAACCGTTTTGAAGACCTTGCGACTCCACAGGGCTTCGTCCGCGACCCGAAGTTCGTCTGGCAGTGGTACGAGGAACGCCGGCGCGGGATCGCGGCCGCGCGGCCCAACCCGGGACACGAAGCGTTCGCGGCAATGGAACACCGGGCGTCCGAATTCACCCTGATCACCCAGAATGTGGACGGACTGCACGATCTCGCGGGATCGAAGAACGTCATCAAACTGCATGGCGATATCTGGGTTGTGCGGTGCATGGCATGTGGCGGGGAGCGCGTGGAACGTAGCGAGTTAAATGAACTGCCTCCGCGTTGCGCATGTGGAGGGTTGTTGCGTCCCGGCGTCGTCTGGTTCGGAGAGGCGCTGCCCGAAGGCGCGATCGAACGGGCCACCGCGGCCGTTCGGCGGGCCGAACTCCTGATTGTCGCCGGAACGTCGGCCCAGGTGTATCCGGCGGCGGGACTGATTCCGCTGGCGGCCAGAGGCGGCGTCCAGGTGATCGAAATCAACACCGAGGCCACGGATTTCTCTGACGAGGTCTCCTTCGCGCTGCGCGGCAAGTCGGCCGAGATCCTGCCGCAATTGGTATAGCGAGCAACCGTGTACCGAGGACGCTTCGCCCCATCGCCCACCGGGCCTCTCCACTTTGGTTCTCTGGTGGCCGCGCTTGCCGGTTATCTCGACGCGCGTGCGGCCGGCGGCGAATGGCTGGTGCGAATGGAAGATCTCGACGCGCCCCGCACGGTACCGGGCGCGGATGCCGGCATCCTCCGCACGCTTGAGAGGTTCGGTTTTGAATGGAACGGGCCGGTGATTTATCAGAGCCGGCGATCGGAAGCCTATCGGACCGCGCTCGGGCGATTGACGCAGGCCAGCGTGGCTTATCCCTGTTCCTGTTCGCGCCGGGAAACTCCGGGCGGCGTTTATCCCGGCACGTGCCGTGGCGGTGTCAGGGACCCTGGCAAGCCCCAGGCGTGGCGGGTCCGCGTGAAGGATGTTGCGGTGACGTTTGAAGACCGGCTGCTCGGTCCGCAGCGCCAGAACCTTGCGCGCGATGCCGGCGATTTCGTGGTACTGCGCGCCGACGGTTTATTCGCTTATCAGCTCGCGGTGGTCGTCGACGATGCCGTGCAGGGTATCGATAACGTCGTTCGCGGTGCCGATCTTCTCGATTCCACTCCGCGTCAGATCTGGCTGCAGGAGTTGCTGGGTCTGTCGCGGCCGCGCTATCTGCACGTCCCGGTAGTGACCAACGAAGCGGGAGAAAAACTCAGCAAGCAAACATTCGCACCCCCGTTGAACCCGGACGAACCGACCACTGAGTTGAGGCGCGCTCTGCGATTTCTCGGCCAGCCTGAACCGACGGGCGCGACAGCCCCGGAGATTATGAGAGCGGCGATCGCCAACTGGAATCCCGCTGCGATTCCCCGACTTATGGGCGCGTGTCCAGCTTGAACGCGGGCCAACCGGCAGCCTGGATCGGGACGGCTGGCCGCCGACGCTTATTCCGGCGCTGTGCCGGGCGGATCATTCGTCACAACGTCCACCCGAATGCCGCCCACCAGCCCGGCCGCGACGTTGTAGAGCCACGCGCCGATCAGGGCGGTGACGAAACTGAAAGCGCCGTAGAAGATCGGCAGAACAATCACCGCCGCGGCCCCGCCCGCCACGATCAGGTTGGGCGCGAACGGCAGGAACGGCGAGTTCCTCATTCCCGAATAATTGAGACCGGCCATCGAAACAAACCAAATCAGCAAGACAAGCGCCAGCCCGACCATGGCGTAAATGACTCCGGCAACCCTGGCCGCCGATAGCGGCGCTATTCGTTTGATAACCATATTTCCTCGAGCCCCGGCAAGAATGCGGGTGAAAGAAGTATATCCGATTTCCCAAGGCTCGGATCGCAGAGTCCTGTCCAAGAGCGCACGGGCCGTGACGCGCGGCGCGCCAAACGATGGAGGAGCGCCCGAGCACGGCCAGATCGTGCGCGTGTTCCCAGAAGGCAACTGGGCCCGAAGGACGGGTCGTTTACAACGCCGATAAGCCTGAGGAAGGAGAGGAACGCAGACGCCGAATTGAATCATCCACGGGAGCAACACGAATACCACGGGAAGAGATGCAGGCATGAGTGCAGGCGGCCCTGCCGTCACAGGAATGGAACTCGGGTACGCGGCAGGTTGTTCGCCACGCCCCGGCGGCTTTTCGACGGTTGTCGGAGATCATACGGTCCATTGGCGAGGGTAATGGCCACGCGTCTGCGGTGCTGTGAATCGGATAATGGGCGGCCCACCGGGCGTGGTTTTTCTGTGCTCCGGGAGAAATCGCGGATCTCGGTCCTTACAGGGTGCCGAATTTCCGTTGAACCTGGCGTTATCGTCTGACGTATCTGAAACATGTAACGACCATGCTTGGATCATCCACCCGCTGGAAATTATTTAACAGGGTCCTCTCCCTGGCGCTCATCGGTTTGACCGCCATGGCGGAGACCGATCCCTATACTGCGGACGAATCGATGACGTCGGCGGCGTTTGCAAAATTCATTCGGGACTACGCCGAGGCCCATCATTTCAACGGTTCGATCAGGATCGAGGCAGACGGCGGGATTCTGTTCAATGGCAGCTTCGGCATCGCCGATCGGGCATTCAACGTCCCCTGCACCGATGACACGAAGTACAAAATTGCGTCGATCACCAAGGCATTCACTGCCGTGCTCGTCTTGCAATTGGTTGAGGAAAAGAAGATCGATCCCGACCAGCCTATTAAGACCTACCTGCCCGGCTATTCCGGGGAGGGAGCAGGCACGGTGACAATCAGGATGCTGCTTAGCCACACTTCGGGCCTTCCCAACGCGGATGCCGCATACACCAGCGTTACCGACGCGCTGGCCCGCGGGATGCCACACTACCAGCTACCCGCAACACCCGACCAACTCATCGACCGTTATTACAGCGGCAAACTTCTCAGTCAGCCTGGTAAGGTGTTCAGCTACAACAACGCGGACTATATCGTGCTCGGCAGGGTAATCGAATCCGCCGGTGGCAAGCCGTTCGAACAGGCGCTGCGGGAACGCATACTCGCGCGACTGGACATGCGCGACACCGGTCTGGCGCACCAACGCGATGTAGTTTTGCGTCTCGCCCCCTCGTATTTCACGCCGGAAAAAGGGGCGCCACTGATCAACGACATGCCTGTTTACCCGGAAAACTGGGACGCTGCGGGAGGCATGTATTCGACCACCGGCGATCTGATGAAGTTCGCGAACGCCCTTTACGGCGGTAAGCTGCTGACTGCCGCTTCCCTGGATCTCATGTTGACCCCAGGCCTCGATGGTTACGGCTTTGGCGTCTGGATCGGCAATCCGACCTTCGGCGGGAAGAAGTACCGCAATGTCAACCGCCCCGGCGGGGTCATGGGGGCGAACGGGTCTCTTATCACTTCAACGGGGTAGGTTTCAGCAAGAATAGCGATATCGTCATCCTCAGCAATACCGACCTGACAGATATGGACGCGTTTTCCTGGGACATCGGCAAGGCGCTGCTTGACTAAAGCGGCGCGTGGCTGACGTTCATTATCCGCTCCGCGGGCGGCTTTCCCGCGCCGCGCCACCCAACGCGAGTGCGGAGCCGGCGCGGTGGCCATAATCCCCTCCGTCATCTGCCGGGTACGGTTGCGAATCGTCGGAATCAGCGCGCCGGGAGACATGTTCCAACTCGCATTACGTTGTACAGGCACCGTCTCAGCACGCGCGCCAAAGGAGGCTTAACGGAGAGAATCCGCGGAACGCGCTTCATGCTACGATGAGTGCTCTCAGGGCGTAGCCGACCCAAAGACGGCGTGGTTGTTCTTTCGTTTCCCCAGGGTTAAATAAAGTATGTCCATCGAAAAACTCGAGCGGGGCATTTCGGCCTTCCAGAGAAGCGTCTATCCGGGGCAAAGCCATCTTTTCGAGAAGCTCGCCCTCATGCAGCGGCCGTCCGCGCTCTTTATCACCTGCGCGGACTCGCGGATCGATCCCTGCCTGCTGACTGACACAAAACCCGGCGAACTGTTCGTCTGCCGCGTAATCGGGAACATTGTGCCGCCCTACCCGGACGCTATCGGCGGTGTTTCGGCAACCATCGAATATGCAACGGCCGTTCTGCGCGTGGCCGATATCATCGTCTGCGGCCACACCGACTGCGGCGTGATGAAAGGAGCGCTGAATCCGGACCAGCTAGCTTCGGTTCCCAGCGTCGCCGCGTGGCTTCGTTATGCCCGCGTGGAGGAACGAGACCCCGAGCCGAGCCAGGAACGCCTTCTCGCCCTTGCGGAGCGCAATGTGGTGAACCAGTTGGACAATCTGCGAACGCACCCGGCCGTCGCGGCCGGAATCCGGGACGGCGTTCTCGGGTTGCACGGCTGGGTCTATCAGATCGGCCCTGGGATTGTTACCGCCTATCAGGCGGAAGAAGGCAGATTCGTGGAACTGTCGAGGCCGGACGAAGAAATCCCGGCGGCGCATCGTCCCGTGGGGGTTTGAGCGCGCCGACGGGGAATGCATTGCGCTGGCGCGGGACTCTGGGCGCTTCCGCGCGGATCTACTTTGCCGAGAAGGCGAGCAGGACATTCCCTGGCATGCCGCCCCACTGGCCGTAGCCGGAATTCACAAAAACCATTCCGTCGACAACGACCGGTCCGCCCGCATCCATTGACCCTCCGTGTGCGGGGTTGCCATTCACCGTCCCGAATTCGCGAGCGGTATCCACGTCCCACACCACTTTGCCGGTCGCGGCGGAGTAAGCACGCAGGTGTCCGTCCAGACAGCCGGAAAAGACGATACCGGGAATCGCGGTGACGGCTCCCGACTGCGCAGGAGAGCAATCCGTGCGGCCGTCGGCGCATGGCAGCGGCTGCGCGCTCCATACGATCTTGCCGGTGGCCAGATCGAGCGCGTGCAGTCCGCCGCCCTTTTTTGGATCCAGTGCAATGCGGAAACCGCCCGGCGCTTTGGGATCGACGACACCGCCGATTCCGACGTCGGAGATCGCCACGTAGATCTTCTCCCCGTCCGCAGCCGAACCCCACTGGCTTCCACCCAACGAACTTCCGGTACCGGCCCTGGCTTGCCACAACAGTTTCCCGTTTTGATCCGGATCGACCGCGTGCACCATTCCCGACTTCTGAGCGATGACCAGCGCTCGCTTTCCCTGTCCCAGACGGACCAGTATCGGAGGCTGGCCGAAGTCGAAATCCGGGCCGCCGGCTTCCGGGCAGTTCGTCCGCTGCGGAGTGGAGCAACCGCTGTTGAACGCGTCATTCTCCGTCAGTTGCTTCGACCACAGCAACTTGCCCGTCTTGAGATCCATGGCGAGAATCGCGTCGCTTGTATTCGTCGGCGGGTCGGAATAGTTGTCGCCGGTGGCGACGTAGAGCGCGCCGAGTTGCTCGTCGATAGTGGGCGTCGACCAGATGCCCGCGCCCGATGGACCGTGTTGTTGCTTCCCGGCTGCATTCTTGTGGGTTGGCTTCGCCGGTTCCGGAATTGTGAACGCTTGCCATAGCGTCTTTCCCGTAGCCGCGTCGAGCGCCACTACGCTGCCGCGGAACGTGCAGCATTCGAAATTCGGGTCTGGTCCGAGCGCCTCCTCGAACGACGAGAACGCCTGGTAGACCACGCCCTTGTAGACTTGCGGCGCAGCAGTGGCGAGAGAGGCGAAGTGGTCCACGGGATGAACTTTCCAGATCAGTTCCCCGGACGAGGCGTTCAGCGCGTAGACGTTCGCGCCACTGTCCCCGAAGTAGATCGCAGGCACGCCATTGGCGTCTCCGAGGGCAACTGCGGAACGGATAGCGGCGTCGGCCTTGAATCCCCATTGTGTGCAGCCGGTATCGCGATCAAGCGAATAGACTGCTCCCGTGAGGCTGGCTACAAACACGCGATTGCCCACCACGGTCGGCTCGCCCCGCGCCGCTGTGACATCTCCAAGGCTGAATGCCCACTTCAGCTTGAGATTGGGCACTCCCGATGCCGTGAGGCCGGCGGAAGTTGCATCCTGAAATCGGGAGTTGGAGACGCTGGTGCTCCATCCGTTCCACCGAGGCGAACCCGCGCCGGGCTGAAACGTAGCGTCGCCGTGGCACGTCCGATCGAATTTCAGCGCCGCGGTCTGTGTCCCGCCGGTCGGGGCGATGAAGCCCAGCAGCGCGAAGATCTGCGGCGTCGTGAGTCCCTCCGCCCGAGTCTTCATGGTGCCGCTGGCGAGGGCAATGTAGATGGCTTCTCCGCTCATCGCTTTGATCGCGCCAATCGAGGGCACGCGTTCGGCAGGCGTATCGTGACACGACGCGCAGCGCTCCTTGTAGATCGCGCCGCCGTCCTGCGCAGACAGAATTTGGATCGTCAATATCAAAAGACACACGTATCGCATAGCATTTCCTTTCGGGTTTCTTACAGCGGTTTTTGGGGCGGGATTTCTAGACGAATTCCCGTTTTCGCGATTGCAGGTAAAAGGTAATCGCCAGGATCAGCCCGGCTGCGGCGGCCTCTCCGGCCAGGACGGTCAGCACCCGAGCGCTCCACACGGGCACCGGGCTATTCAGGTCGCGATTGATCGCCGGGTCGCGAATGAGGAAGTACTGGAGCAGTCCGTACGACGAATTGCAGGCGATGCTGGCGGCCACCGTCCAACCTTCCGATTCGCCTATCAGCGCGGTTCCCGCGATCATGCAAAACCCAACCAGCGGGAAGCCAAACAAAATGATGGTCAGCGGAATGATGCCGTTCGGAATATCGTGCCGGCTCAGGACCAGGGTCGATCCCGCGACGGCCATCGCCGCCCACGGGATCAGAAACATGCCGACGGTCGAAACCATTTTCGCCAACGCATACTGCGTAGCCGATACCGGAAGGCTCATGAGGAAGACGGCGGTCTGTTTCTTTCGCTCATTGATCACGTTCGAGACCGGTAACATGCTTCCCAGCACAAATAAGGAGACGAAGTACCAGATGGCGCCAACGAGGAAGGCCGTCTCGCTCTTCAGTTGAATCACGCCCAGCGCAACGCCACCCGCCGCCAGCGAGATCAATATGAGCCTGCGGTGCAGCTGCCAGTCTTTCAGAATCAGAGTTCGTACCACCGAGCCGTTCATGCCCCCACCTCCTCGCGACTGTGTTCCACGTTGGCAATAAAGATCTCTTCGAGCGTCATCGTGTCGATCGACTGCACCCTCGCACCCTGGCTCTCGTAGGCATTCGCCATGCCGGGCGCGAATGCATTGGCGGTGGCGACCGCCAATCGTCCGTTCTGCCGGAACTGAATGATTCCGGGAAGATCTGGAAGGGTGGTTCCGGCAGGCACTTCCAGCCGCAGACGCCGCCAGCGGTCGAGATACGCCTCTTTGTCCATGCAGTCGATAATGCGGCCACGGTCGATAAACGCGATCTGGTCGGATATCTGCTCCACATCCTGCGTGTTGTGAGAGGAAAACAGTACGCTGCGGCCATCGTCGTTCATCACCGCCGTGAGTTCCCTTAATATCTCGTGCCGCGCCACGGGGTCGAGTCCGGTGGTCGGTTCGTCCAGCACCAGCAACCGGGGACGGCGAGCCAACACCAACAGCAACGTCGCCTTGACCCGCTGGCCATGCGACAACCCCTTGATCTTCTGTTCCGCCCTCAGTCCAAATCTCTTGAGCAGCAGTTGCGCATACGTCGCGTCCCATCCCGGATAGATGGACCGGATGAAATTCATATGCCATTCGAGCGTCATCCCTTCGTATAGCCGCATGTCTTCCGATGCGAAGCCGATGTCCCACTTGGCGGCGACCTGCTCCTCGGGCATGCGGCGTCCGAGGACTCGCACTTCGCCGTGGTCCTGCTGAACCAGTCCCAGAAGAATACGTATCGTGGTCGACTTCCCCGCGCCGTTGGGCCCGATCAGTCCCATAATCTGGCCGTGCGGCAGTTCAAGGTGAATATTGTCGAGGGTGAACCAGGGATACTTTTTCCCCACGCCCCTGAGTTCGATGGCGAAATCGCTCATATCCGTTCCTCCTCTTTCTCCACGCGACGGTCGCCGGTCTCGCGAAGCCGGGCTTGCAGATCTTTGGGACGAATGCCCAGCAGATCCGCCAGCCGGACGGCCTGCTCCAGATGCTTCTCCAGTTCCTGTTCCTGCAGGCGGATTCCAAGACCGGGACTCGAAGACACGTGCGACCCCTTTCCTTGCTGCGTTACAATTACGCCCTCGCGTTCGAGTTCGAGATACGCCCGCTTGACGGTAATCACGCTGACCTGCAGGTCCACCGCGAGTTGACGGATGGAAGGGATGGCCCGACCTTCGGTCCAATCGCCAACCGCAACGCGTTGTTTCACCTGCTCCATGATCTGCAGGTAGATGGGCCGCTTGTCGGATTGCGAGATGATGAAGCCGCTTTCCATCTGTATATACTCAGTATACTAGGTGGTGGGAGTGTGAGTCAAGAGGAACCCTTGAATTCTGTGTTTTGTTGAGCGCTCTGTGGAATGGAGCGGCGCTCGCCTTGGGCGTTTCCTTGGCCTGAATGCCACACGGGCTTCGATGTGGCTGTGGGGAGCTTGGACGACGGGCTACCGCCTGGGCGGGACGCGATCGTCTTGTAAAAATATATGCGCTGACTTAATGTGGGTTGCCCTTTTGCCACGGGGTGTCGAGAGCCCGGAGCCCGTTCCAAATTGTGGGCGTTCCTGAGGAACTCGCAAATACTGCGCCGTCGATCGTGATCCATCGACTCATTTTCAGTGAAATCCAATGATCTCTGTAGGTTTTGAGATGTATCGCGAATCCCGTGCCGCCAACAGCTAGGCTGTGACATTTGGAGCAGATTCGCCTGTTTGATCGCACCAGAAACGGCACACCGCCTGCGTCATCGTGCGCGGTTGACACTTCGCGCCCGAACTCCGTCTCATCCATGAAGGAGAAAAAATGCGCCGCTCGGTCGCTGTAAAGCGAACAGAACACTCCGCGCGTTCTAACCACCTCGCACCGTGCGCCCAGAATGCTGCGCGTGGATTCCGCTTCCACCAACTGCGGATAATAGATCCCGCTGGTGGCGTCGTACAGCATCACGATCAGTTCGTACTTCGGCCCGTCTCCGAACCAGTCGTGCTTGCTGGCGTCGATGTGCGGCATCATCCCCGGCATCGGCCTTCCCGGCCGCCTCCGGCGATGCGTCCCGCGCCTCTTCCTACCTCCACCAGTCCGGCTTCCTGAAGCGCCGTTTCCACCAATGTATAGCCTTGGCTGATCCCGTGTTCCGACTTCAGTTGGTCGTGGAAATGCTGTTCTCCCGCTCCAACTGCAGCACCTGCTCGGGCACTTTCACGGGAGTGCGCTTCGGACTCGGACCCTCTTGCAGTGGTCGCACAATCCGCTGTAGCCGTGTTCTTCGGATCGCTCACGCCAGCGCCGCGTCGTCCGGTCCGTTATCCCGACGGTCTCGGCCGCCTCCCACCACTTCAGCTTGCTTCCTCTATCTTCATCTTCCGCTCCGCTTCCCAAACCCGCATCTGTTCTGGCATCGATCCCATACCAGTCATATGCCCGGACCGTCTCCTGGGCGGACATTTCACTTGCTACCGATAGGCGCAGGCGCTGGTTGGAATCCGCTGGCCCGAATCGGGGTATACTGCAAATCATCATGAATCGTCGCCGTCTGCTGACCACTCTCGCCGCTTTGCCCGTGGCATCCACTCTCAGGGCGCAGTCCGTCGCGACGAGCGCGCCATCGAAACCTGTGGCCCGCCTGAAGTCTGGTTTGGTCGCATACTCGTATCGCACGGCGCTCGCCGCGAAGACGATGACTTATGAAGACATCATTCACAGGGCTTCGGATTGGGGCCTCGATGGTGTCGACATGACCGTCTATTGGTTTCCCGACACGTCGGACAAGTACCTGGCCGGTCTCAGGCGAACGGCTCAGCGCTGCGGCATTCAGCTTTACAACACCGGGGCGCGTGTGCAATTGTGCCAGCCGACGAAGGAGTTGCAGGACGCGCAGGTTGGGGCCATTAAGAAGTGGGTGGATGTGGCGGACCGGCTCGGGTCGAGCCACGTTCGGGTTTTCGGCGGAGCCATTCCGAAGGGCGCGACGCAGGATCAGGCGCTGGCGTGGGCCGTGGAAGTGATGAAGCGCGGCGCGGAGTATTCGGGCACCAAGGGCATCACGCTCGGCGTGGAAGACGATGGAGGTCTGTCGGCAACGGCCGAGCCGACGATCGCCATCGCGAAACAGACCGAATCGCCGTGGGCGGGCGTGAATGCCGATTCCGGAAATCCACCTAAGAACGGCTACGCGCAGTTTGAAATGATGCTGCCGTATGCCACCAGCATTCACTTCAAGACGGAAGTGAAGGACGAGAACGGGAAGGCGGTGAAAGCCGACTGGCCGAAGATGCTGACGACGATCGCGAAGTCGGGTTACCGTGGTTTCGTGGGGCTGGAATACGAGAGCGATAAAGCCGACGCGGAAGTGCCGGGCCTGTGCGCGGAGCTGCGGTCGCTGATCTGGAAGATGTCGGCGTAGTTATGGCTGAGACATCCGGCAAGCTGGAATTGTACGAGAAGCTGGTCGCGAGCATTCCGGGCGTGGAGCGGAAGGGCGCGACGGTGCCGTACACCTCGCTGAACGGCCACATGTTCAGTTACCTGAGCAAAGAAGGAAAGCTGGCGTTGAGGCTCCCGGCGGAGGTACGGGAAGCGTTCCTGAAAAAGTACAAGACGCGTCTGTGCGAGGCGTATGGAGTCGTTCAGCCGGAGTACGTCGAGGTTCCGGATTCGTTGCTCGCGGCGACGAGCGAGTTGAAGAAGTACTTCAATTCCAGTTATGAGTATGTGAGTAAGCTTAAGCCGAAGCCGACGAAAAGGCCGAGGACAAAGAAAACCTGACGCCCGCCGAGGTAACCAGCCGCCTCCCGTCTTGCTTGCGGCCGCCACGAACCAATGACTGCCGCGATTACCGATTACCTTAGATGCCCGGCCCATGGCCGTAGTTGTGACCCTAACGTCTAATCAAACCCGTGGGAAAACTGGCGCCTGCGCAGATAGATGAATACTTCGACAATCATCACCGTACCGAATACGGATCCTGCTCGCGCACTATCGGATGACCCGTGAGTCTTGGACGGGCGATCCAGGCAGGCTGGATGCGCGCTTCGTGGCGGGGCTGGTCACCACCAGGCTATTTCTAAACGTGCTTGGAATCAACAGGGACAAAACTGGTCCGGCACTGTCGTGCCACATACCTCATCCCGATGACGTTACCGCCGACGACCTGGGAGGTCTACTTATTGATCCGGCAACGCTTCCGGCGCGCGAACGGCAGTTGTTCCTCGATTTCCTGAAGATGGCAGACAAGGCAGCTGCACATTTCACGGTCCCTATTACCCACGATTGGACCAAGACTCATGACGTGGTTCTCCGGGTGCATCATCATCTAAAGGTCTGCCTCTACGACTACACTGGCAGGACGCTTCGGGACGCTACGCCTTAGTCAAGATGTGGACGGAACCTTTGAGACATCTCGGGAACTTTTTGCGTAATCCCCGATCATCGGAAGCTGCGTGACCTCCGGGCGCTTCACCTTGGAATGTAGCCCAAGCCCTCAGCCCGATTGGAAGCACTTGCGTGCCGACTCTGTAGCGCCCGAGCCATCTCGGGCGAGTTCGTCATCATCTACGATTCCGGCGTATTCTACGCCCAGGCAATCGCGCTCAACGAATTGCTGTGGCGGAACGAGATAACGGCTTCCCGCGTCCCTGCGTGCGGACCCCTCACTCCTGATCGAACAAGTCCGCCCGATCCACCCGCTCGCCCTTGAACATCACGAACGATATCTTTTCTGTCGCCTTGATGTCCTTTAGCGGATCGTCCTCCACCACAAGCATCGTGGCGTCTTTCCCCTTTTCGATCGAGCCTAAGCGCGCCCCGGCGCCCGAGCCGAGCGCCTTTGCCGAGTTCAGCGTCGCGGCCCGCAAAGCCACAGCGGCGGGGATGCCCGCCTCCACCCACAGTTCCATCTCGTGCTGTACCGTCGGCCCGTGGAAGACCAGCATGTTGCCTGCGTCGGTGCCGGTAATCAGCGTTACTCCGGCCTTCCAGGCGCGAAGCAGATTGTCGCGCGCCACCGCCATATCAATTGGATACTCGCCCATCCGCTTACGCGATGCGACAGCGTCGGGCGACCCGATCATCTTCTTCGTCCCCGCCAGCAACTCCTTCGGAACCGCCTGCTGCACGAGCGAGCGATTCAACAGATCCAGATTGCCAGCCGTGTAGTCTTGAAATGCTTCGGCCACGCTCAGCGTCGGGTCGTACGTCACGCCGTTCTTCGCCATCAGCGCGAAATCGGCGTCGGGAATACGCTCCCGGAACGAGCCGTGCTCGATGCCGTTGACGCCGGCCTTCAGCGAGTCTTCGATGTCGCGGGCATCGCCGGTGTGGACAACGATCGGTAAGCCGTCCGCGCGGGCCTCCGCCGCGATCGCATTCAGCAACTGCGGATCGAGGCGGTTGTACAGCAAGCCGCCGGCGCCGGATTCCATGATGGCCTTGATGCCATCCACGTTCTGGCGCTTCAGCGCGTCCACCTGTTCTTTCGCCTCCGCCGCCGTCTTCGGCAGTCGCAGGAACTCCGCGTTCACGGAATTACGGATGGAGTCAGGCAGGCTACGCATGATCTCCGTGCCATGCCCGCCGGGCGTCGTGAACAGCGGCCCCACGATGAAGAACTCCGCCCCCAGCTTTTCGCCGCTGTTCACAAGGCGGCGGATTTCGAGCGCCGCACCCAGCGCATCGCCCACGCTCTTTACCGCCGTCACTCCGGAGAAAAGGTAGGCAGCCAGAGCGCGAGTCATCGACTTCGTGGCGTCGTACTTGCTCCAGTCCTCGAGAAACCCGCCGGGTGCACCGAGATGCACGTGGGAGTCGATCAGACCTGGCAGAATCGTCTTTCCCGCGGCGTCAATGGCCTCGGCGTTGACGGTTTTTTCGTCCGGAGTATTGCCGTTGTAGACTTCCGCGATTTTTCCGTTCTTCACCAACACGGCGCCGTTTTCGATGACGCGGCCATCGCCGATGAATATACGCGCGTTGCGAATCAGGTAGGTCCGGCTTCTCGAAATCTGACGATCCACCAGCTTCGACTTCCGCACGTTGTCATTGGCATGCGCCTGCCATGCGCCCAGAAACACGAACGGCACCAGCACGGCCAGCACCCAGAACTTCGCCGTGGGCTTCATCTTCTCTTCCTTTTCCCAGCGGAACAGCTTTACACACAGCAGCAGGCCGATGGCGGTGGTCAGCAGCAGAGCGCCGGCCGATTGCCAGTTGGCGAGCAGCGATTCGTTCCGCATCAGAATGTTCTGGAGGCCTGACACGATATGGGTCGCGGGAATGAACTGCGCCACGATTTTCAGCCAGTTCGGAAACATCGAGACAGGGAAGGTGGAGCCGCTGAGAAACAACATGCTCATGTACGCGATCTGCAGCAGGATGGCGCTTTCCTGCACCGAGTTCACCACGGACGCAATGATCAAACCGATCGAACGGATGGCAATCAGGCCGATCATGACGAACAGAAACAGGGCGACCGGGTTATCCGGCATAACCATTCCGTACTGGAAATGCGCAAGACTCAGCGTGATCGCGACCAGCGGCAGATACACCAGCAGCCCGGTCGCGGTCGATGCGACGAGCAGGGGCAGCGGCGAAATCGGCGCTACCTTGTAGCGTCGCAGAATGTTGGTTTCGCGCTCCTGCACCGCGCGCATGCCGCCGCCAAACAGCCCGTTGCCGATGATGCCGATGACGAGTACCATGGTCATGATCTGTGCGATCACGCCGCCTCGCTCGGCATGGTTGACCTGCGCGAAGAGAAAGAAGAAGCCCAGCGGCATCAGATAGTTGAAAAAGATGACCGCTTTCTGGCGGAAAGCCAGTCGGACATCGTTGCGTATAAGTGCAATATAGGGTTTCAATCGCGTAACCTCTTTCCGGTCAGTTCAATGAATACGTCTTCAAGCGTGGGGCGGCTGAGGTGCACATCGTCGAGTCCGATGCCCTGGCTATCGATCCATTTCACAATCTCAACCAGAGTTCGAGCCGGACGCGACGATTGGACGACCAGCCGCTTGCCATCGTCGCTCAGCGAGGAACTCAGCTCATCGGGAAACTCGGGCAATACCGTTCCGCTAAGCGACGCGTCGCAGGCGATCTCGATCGAGGACTTGCCTTTGCTGCGATCCTGCAATTCCTTGGGAGTGCCCATGGCGACTACCTTGCCCGCGTCGACTATGGCCACGCGGTCGCACAGGCGTTCGGCTTCCTCGATGTAATGCGTTGTCATCACGATGGTGCGGTTCTCGCTGCGCAATTCTTCAATGAGCGAGTGAATCTCCAGGCGGACCTGCGGATCGAGGCCCGTGGTCGGTTCGTCCAGAAAAAGCAGCGACGGGTCGTTGATCAGGCCCAGCGCGATCGCCAGCCTTTGTTTCTGGCCGCCGGAGAGTGTCGAGTAGAAAGCCTCGCGCTTGTCCTCAAGCTGGAGGCGCTTCAGCAGCATGTCGGGACTCAGCATGCGGCTGTAGAGTGCGCCGAACACTTCGAGCGCCTCGACGACGCGGATCTTATCCGGCAGATTCGTCGCCTGGAGACAAACGCCGATGCGGTCCTTCAGCAGCGACTTCTGTTTATCCGGGTCGTAACCGAGAACGCGCACTTCGCCCGACGTTCGCTGGCGGATGCCTTCGAGGATCTCGACCGTAGTGGTCTTGCCGGCGCCGTTCGGGCCAAGCAGGCCGAAGACTTCGCCGGTGCGTACTTCGAAGTCGATGCCGCGAACGGCTTCAAAGCTGCCGTAACTCTTATGTAATCCCTCGACGGAGATTGCGTTCGATTCAGTCATAAGCTCACTGTTCGAGAATAACGGAATGAATACCGCGAATGTTCGCTTTCCCGACGAGCGGTTGGTTTGACGGACCGAACGGGGAATTGCGGCCTGTTAACCTCATGAATTCCGGACGGCATGACGAAGAAATTCATCGCATCGCTTTATTTGTGGAGCAACCGTTTGTTTCGGGTGCTTCACGGCGGCTCGCAGGCTTTGTTCGAGGGCCTCTGGATGGGTTTGCTGCCCGAGTCGGTCTTCGACGCGATTTCGGAGAAAAGCTACGGAGCTGGCGAGGCGTATACGGGCGACGCCTGGCTCGATTCCGGCTTCCATTTCTGGGAAGAACTTGCGTTGCGGACGTTTTTTCCGGCGGGCGGGCGCGTCCTGGTGGGGGCGGCGGGCGGCGGCCGGGAGATCATTGCACTGACTCGCGCCGGGTACGAGGCCGCGGGGTTTGAGTGCAGCCATGCCATGGTGGAGGCCGGGCAGCGCGCTTTGGCGGACCGTGGAATCGCCGCGCCTCTGGTTTGGGCGCCGCCATGCGTGGCGCCGGCGATGGGCGGGCCGTTCGACGCGGTGATCGTGGGGTGGAACGGATACTGCTACATAGCGCCGCGCGAACGGCGGATCGGGTTTCTGCGGAGCCTCCGGGCGCAACTCAAACCGGGCGCGACGATGTTGGTGTCGATGGCCACCCGGACTCCCAGGGCGCGGCTGGTGAGGTGGATTCCGCGCATCGCGAACGCCGTTCGCGTCTGCGCATTCCGCCGCCCGGTTTTCGAGACGGGCGATTCTTTTTCCGGCAGGCCGAAGATGCACTTCACTCGCCGCCAGGTGGAGCGGGAGATTAAAGATGCCGGGTTTTCGGTGGTGAGGTTTTATGTATGGGGCGGGTATGGGGCTGTGGTTGTGAGAGTCGCCGACGTGGCCGCCAAAGAGCCCGGCGCCTGTGGCACGTTCTGAACGCCACCCCGCGTATACTAGATGAGGCATTGTTGACGCTCCTTCGGAGGTGAAGCCCATGAAAGCCATCGTGTATGAGGACTTTGCTTCACCCGATGTCATTAAATTTGCTGACATAGAAAAAAATTTGCTGATATAGAAAACGGGCCGTCATACGTACATCGAATCGTGCAACCCGCGTGCGTGGAGGGCCTGGGTGGACCGCGCGCAGGAAATTGCCGGTAGCAGGTAAGGCTAATCCTCAGGGCGCATGGTTTTCCCTGGAACGGTGGTGATCGGGTTGGCGTGGCTCGGCAAGAAGGAGGAAGGCGCTGCCCTTCGTCCGCTCACGAGGAAGCGCTCTTGACTGGAGTATGGTAGCCGCCAATCTGACGCCATTCCGCACCGCCGCGGGCATAGCCGCCGCCTGCGCGGGGGACTGGCGTGCAGCTGAACAGCATCATGCGACCGCCATCTATCAGACCGACGCCGTGCCGGGGATGAGCGGGCCAATCAGAGCCAATACTGCCAATGGCCGCCGCCGACCACGTACGCCGCCAATGCGCCGTTAGTGACGGCATGCATGAGAATGCAGTCCCAAAGATTGCGCGTGCGGAGCATCCACCAGTTGTAGATAATTCCCGTAATCAGGCCGACGTCCCAGAAGGGACCGTGTTCGGAGGCGAAGAATACGGCGACCACCCAGAATGCCATCGGGGCGTAAGTGCCCAACGCGACGCGGGTGAAATCGTTCGGGTCGATTATCCATCGCATCATCCAGCCCCGCCAGAACAATTCTTCGAGAATCGGCACTGCGACGACGCTGATGGCTATACGAAAGGAGAGGAATACCGGGTCGCTTCGCCATGCGGGGGGTGTATTCCCCGAGGGGTGGCCGATGAGACTGTTATCGAACAGAATGAAGTGATGCCAGTTGGGCGAAAGGACGTCGGGGCCAACCCAGATCACGAAGACCGCCAGCCCCAGTAGTACGCTCAACAGAGGCTTCGACGGCTTGCCGCGCAGCACCGGAAGCGAGACGGCAAGAATGGCCGCCATCGAGACCAGAAAGCGCACGGCCACTGGCAGCGGAACCACCGATTGAATCACCAGCAGGGCGATGAAGACGGCAAACGGGAGAACGTAAGGGACCGCAGGGTGTCTGGTGGCCAACAGAGGTTAATTGTAGCAGGGAAGCGTACCCGGGACAGGTCTGGCGGCGGCGCACGGATCGGGCAGACGCGCAGTGGCTCGAAGGCGGTCGGCAGGCGAAACCGCCTGCCTCACAAGGACTAGAACGGCGATTCGGTTGGAGTCTCGGTCGTCCGCGCGATGGAAGCGTGAGCGAGATACCTGTAGGGGTTAACCGGCGTGGAATGGAGCCGGACTTCGTAATGCAGATGCGGCCCGGTGGCGCGGCCCGTCATTCCGACCAGACCCAGCGTTTCGCCCTGGCGAATTTCCTCGCCTTCCATCACATTCAGTTTAGACAAGTGGCCATACCACGTCTGGTACCCCTTGCCATGATCGATGATGACGCAGCGCCCATAACCGCCGTTCCAGCCTGCCGAGATTACAATGCCGTCGGCCGCAGCCTTCACGGGCGTACCCATTGGCGCGGAGATATCGACTCCCGTGTGCCTCGCGCCTTCACCCGAAAACGGGTCCGTGCGCTCACCGAAGCCGCCCATCAGCCGGCCGGTTACAGGCCATACGCCAGGAAGAACGTTGACGTCCGCGCGGGAAAAAATCGTGCGCCCGCGGCGCGGGAAATTCGTAGTGCGGAGATAGTTATATTCGGCCAGCGCGTCACCCAGGGACGGAATCAGCGGTGCTTCCCCAATGAGATCGGGCGAACCGGCAATCTGGTTGCGGATGCCGTAGGCAGTGGAAACCTCGGTTGCCAGAACCTGGAGCGTCGCCAGTTGCTGATTGGTCTGCTTGACTTGCTTCTGAAGAGAATCGTAACGCTGCCTGAGCAGATCGGTTTCGTGCTGAAGCGAATTATAGTTCGCCACCTTCAGGGCCATGCGCGCGTAGCTGCCCGCCACTCCGAAGAGGCAAAGCAGCACAAAGCCCAGCACGCCGAACGTGCCGTACAGAAAACGATGAGGCACATGCACACGGCGAAGCCGTCCGTGCAGAGAATGCGCCAAAACGACAATGAAATAATCCTGCTTCAAATACCTTCTCCTTGACGCCATCCGCGAATACTACCGCGGTTCGGAGGCGGCGCCTGTGGGGTTGAGTTTTTTGAATGCTTCGCGGCTGATTGAGTGCTACCCTTACTCGTTGCCACGACCCTGCAAAAATCGAGAAACCTGAGGTTAACACTCTTTAAGGTTGCAAGTCAATACTTTTCATTGGTACCATCCCGGATTGGCCACCCGCATACCAGGAAGTTATTTCGCGCGTAATCTTGTCTACCGTAAGAGCCTTCTTTTTCAATTAGTTAAGAGGGATTTTCAGCAGCGGTACGTGGGGTCGGCGGCGGGGTGGGTTTGGAGCATTATTCATCCGCTGGTTTTGCTCGCCGTCTATACATTTATTTACGTTTACTGCCTGCATCAGACGCTTGAAGGCGAGGTGACGACCAGCTATCCGCTGTTCCTGTTCGCAGGGATGCTCCCCTGGCTGTTGTTCAGCGAGACGGTGACGCGTTCGTCGGGGTCGATCGTCGAACAGGCGAACCTGATCACCAAGACCATGTTCCCCTCCGAGATACTGCCGGTGTCTATTTTCCTCTCGTCGCTGGTAAGCCACGCGATGGTGGCCGTGCTGGTCGCGGTTGCGGCCGGAGTGATGCTCGGGCATTTGAATGCGGCACTGCTGCTGGTGCCCGTTTACGTGCTGCTGACGGGATTATTCGCGATCGGTCTGGGCTGGATTGCGGCGGCGCTGCAGGTTTATCTGAGGGACACGGCGCAACTCGTGGTGGTGGCGATGACCTTCTGGTTCTGGCTCACGCCGATCTTTATACGGGAGAAGAGTTTTCCACCCAGGATGCAATGGGTGTTATGGCTCAATCCGATGGCGTACGTGGTGCGGGGGTATCGAACTATGCTGCTGGACGTGAAGGCGCCGCCGCTGCACGATGTGGCAGTGGCGACCGGTTTCGCGGTCGGCGCATTCGTTTGCGGCGGATTGTTTTTCCGGCAGATGAAGAAGGGGTTTGCGGATGTGTTGTAGAAGGGGGAGCCGGACCCCTGGCTCCCTCCAACAAACATACCCCCTACTTCTGCGCTTTGGCGCCAATCTTCGACCTGGCGTCTTCAAGACGCTGAGCGATCCGCTTCGCTTCAACCGGATCGGTTTCCGACGGCGATGCCGTCTTCATTTCGGAAACGGCCAGTTCCCATTCCAGGGCGGCCTCCCTGAACTTGCCCTGCTTGAAGTAAACTTCCGCCAGATGGTCGTGGACCGTCGGGTCCTTCCTGATGCTGCGGTCGTCGCGCGAATCGAGAGCCTGCTTCAGTTCTCCCTCGGCCTGATCCAGACGGTTCTGCCGGTAGTGAACCCAGCCCAGGCTGTCGAGGTAAGCCCCGCTGTCGGGTTGCAGATCCACGGCCTTCGAGATGAGTTGCTGCGCTTCGTCGAGCCGCACGTTACGATCGGCCAGCATGTAGCCGAGATAATTGAGCGCCCCGGCGTTTTCCGGGTCCGCCTTCAGCACGACGCGGAACTGCTTCTCGGCTTCGTCGTAGTTCTTCTCGTGCTCATACATGGCGCCGCGCATAAATGAAATGGCGAGCTTTTGCTGAGGAGATTTGGCCAGTCCATCGGCTACATCCAGCGTGGCGAGCGCGTCTTTATAGCGCTTGCCCTTCTCCTGAACCTGCGCAATCCGTACCACGATTTCCTGGTCTTTGTCGGCGTCGGGCAAACCTTTAAGCTCACCGATCGCCTTGTCGTAGTCGCCCAGCGTGGCAAGTAACGACGCATGCTCTTCGATAATCATCTTGTCGCTCGGGAATTTCTTCAGCGCCGCATCGCCCGCCCCACGCGCGCCCTTGAAATCCTTCGCTTCAAGGAGCGTATCGATCACTTCCACTTCGACCGCCGGCGCGGCATCCGGCTTCAGATCGGCGATCTGGCGGTAAGAAAGCACGGCTTCCGCAGTCTTGTCGACGTTCTTCTGCATGTTTGCCAGCGAGCGCAACATGCGGATACGCTCCAGCCGTTCGGCATCGGCGTACACCGCTTTCTTCGTTTCCTTCAGGATTTCTTCGACAGTGGCAATCGCGTCCGCGGTCTTGCCTTCGGCATCCATCAATTCCGCCTCCGACATACGGACGGCGAGGTTGTTGTCGATGGCCTTGGCGCGCGCCAAAGCCTCGTGAGCTTTCGGGTAATTGCGTTTACGTCCCCACAGATCGGCCAACTCAATCAGGTCGTCGGTGCTCTTCGGCTCCACGGCGGCCAGATCGGTCCACGCGGCGATGGCTTCGTCGATGCGGTTGGTGTTCAGCAGCGCATCGCAGTACTTGTGGCGGATTTGATTGTCGCGCGCAAGCGGTACCAGGCGCTTCCAGATATCGGCGGCCTTGTTGAAATCGCGGCTGTCTTCGTAGAGTTCACCCAGGATCTGGATCGTATTGGGATCGCCGTCTTCGCCCGTTATCGGTTCAAGGAGCGCAATGGCGGAGGCGAAATCGCCGCGGCCCGCGTAAAGCTCAGCGAGACCGGTAAGCGCATCGTCGTCGGCCGCATCGAGCGCGACGACGGCCTTGTAGGCCTTTTCGGCCGCAGCGTCGTTCCTTGCAACCCGATACAGGTGAGCGAGCGAAGACAGGCTTTCGACGTCCTTCGGATCGATATCCGCCGCACGCTGGTAATGCTGGATCGCGTTACGGAGGGCTTCGGGATCGACTTTGCCTTGCTCCGGATCGAGCTGTGCGGCGTACATTCTGGCGAGAATTTTTTCCGCGCCCGCGTCGTTGGGATTGGCGGCGATGATTTTGCTGGCGAGTTCGTTGGCCTTTTCGGCCTGCCCGGCGCGCATATAAAACTCGGCGAGTTCTTCGCCGATGACGGGATCCGCGGGATCCAGAGCCATGGCCTTTTTGTAATACTCGATGGCCTGGTTCACGAACTGCGGGCGGCCTCCGAATTTAGCGGCTTCTTCCGCATACAGGTGGGCCATCGCGTAGTTATAATAAGCGTCGGCTTTGCCGCCGGAGACGGACACGGCGGAGCCGGGAGCGGCCGCTGCCGGGCGGTTTTGAGGCGCCTGACAGTAAGCGGGAACCGCTGCGGCTAACCACGCCAAGCCGAGAATAACGATCGCATTGTGCGCGCGGCCATTCATGTTGAGATATCGCCTTCCTTGTACGGCCTGTGCGAAGATCGTCGCCGAGCCGGACGTGTTGTCATCATTGTATAACGTCCCTGAAAGTGAATTGCCCGAATCAGTGACATTGCGATTGCCGGAGAACGATCTCACCGAGCCGTCCGCGTCGGGAACGCGCGCGACGCCGTTAGCGGCGTCAGCCGAGCCACTTGTCCAAAACCCCGCGGCGCTCGCCCAAAACCCCGCGGCGGCGCTGGTCGCCATCGCCGGCCCCACAGGTTCCGGCAAGAGCGAACTGGCGCTCCGGCTGGCTGAGAAACTTGGCGGCGAGATCGTCAATTGCGATTCCGTTCAGGTCTTCCGGTATTTCGACATCGGGACAGCCAAATTGCCGGAAAAGGACCAGCGCGGCATACCCCACCATCTGATTGACGCGCTCGAACCGGATCGGGTATTCACTGCCGGCGATTTTGCCAGGGTCGCCCGGACGATTTTACACGAAATTACGGGTCGCGGCCGCTTGCCGATCGTGGTGGGTGGGACGGGCTTTTATCTCCGGGCGCTGATTGAGGGTCTGGCGCCCGGCCCGGCTCGCGACCCCGGTTTGCGAGCGAGGCTGGCCGCGAGAGAAGCCCGACGGCCGGGTTCGATTCATCGGCTGCTGAGCAGATTCGATCGGGCGACGGCCACGAGGATGCATCCGAACGACGTGCCGAAGGCGATGCGCGCACTCGAAATCTGTCTGGTCTCCCGGCGTCCGGCCGCGGAGGTCTTCGCCGGCGGAAGAGATGGGCTTATGGGATATCGGGTTCTGAAGATTGGGTTATTCCCGGATCGGGAGAAGCTTGTCGCGCGGCTTGAGGCTCGCGTCGAAGCCATGTTCGCCGGGGGATTGGTTGCCGAGGTGGAATCGATTCTTGCCCGGGGAGTTCCGTCGACCGCGAAGCCGTTTGAGTCGATCGGCTACAAACAGGCGTTGCAGGTCGTACGCGGGGAATTATCGACTAGAGACGCCATTTTCTACGCAAAGCGGGACACCCGTCAATACGCAAAACGGCAAATGACCTGGTTCCGTCAGGAGCCCGGTCTCGAGGCGGTGAAGGGCTTCGGGGACGTCGACTCCGTCTGTGCGCAGGTTGTCTCCCGCGTGGCGGCGTTCCTTCCCGAAACATCGGACGAACATCCCGGAAAACAGCAGGCCCCCGCTCTAATTTTCCCGCCGCTCATCCGATAAGACAAACAGGGGCGTTCGCACCACGCCCCAACCTTTGGCACCTCTTTACAGGAGCTTATCTTGCCTACTGAAATCCTTATCGTCGAGGACGATCATTTCCTCGCACTCAATCTGAAGAAAAGACTGGAGTTATGCGACTATTCCGTGTCCGCAATCGTGGATAGCTCGGAAGACGCCATCGCCGGCGTCGAGCGCCTGCGGCCGTCGCTGGTTCTGATGGACGTGCAACTGCGCGGCCCCCGGGACGGCATCGATACGGCGGATCTGATCCGGAAACAATTTCGCGTACCCGTCATATTTGTGACAGGGTGCGCCGACAGCGAAACGCTGGATCGGGCCCGAATTACCGAGCCCTTCGGATATGTGGTGAAGCCGTTTCAGGGCGTCGATTTTCGCGCCCAGATTGAGATGGCGCTCTGGAAACACAAAATGGAACAGAAGCTGCGCCTCAGCGAAGCGTGGCTTTCCATGACTTTTCAAAACGTCGCCGACGCGCTGATCACCACCGACGCCGACGGGAACATCGCCACGATAAATCCGCCTGCGGCACAATTAACCGGCTGGACGAGCGAAGAAGCCCAGGGGCAAGCCCTTCTCACGGTCTTCGATGTCGTTGACGAGGCTACGGAACTCGCGGTGACGCCTCCGCTGCTCCTGGTTGGGTCGGCCAAGAGCGCAGGCAGACCTGCCGATGGCGTGCTAAGCGAACCTCCCGCAAGTGAAGGAAAGGTGTCAGTCGACCCCGGACCTCCTGCCGGGCCCCCTACTTTCAAACTCACGCCACGGGGTACCGGGGAGACACTCATCGTGGAGGCGGAGGTATCGGCCATTCGGGATGAATGCAAACTGAATGGGTTCATTGTGGTTTTTCGCGACATCTCAGCCAGGCGGGAGGCTGAAAAACAAGCTCGCCGTTTGCAGAAGATGAATGCCATGAGTCTTCTTGCCACGGGTCTGGGACGCGAACTGGCCGAATCGCAGAACCGGATGGAGACATGTCTGAAGCAGCTGATTGAAAGGTCCGAGGGAGGCGCCGGAGCGCGCCTTCTGTGGGATGTCTACGAACGCTGCGCCCAGCAGCAGGCGACCATTCAGCAACTCATCGCTTTGGGCAGAAGCGAAGCCGGACAGGTGGTTCCCCTGGATATCAACGAGTGGCTGTCCGGAATGGAAGACCAGATTCGGAAGGTTGTCGGAGTCAACCGCACCCTGACGCTGAAACTGCAGCCGGGCACACTCCCGATCCAGATCGACCCGAGAAAGCTCCGGGAGAATCTGCTCCGCCTCGCCGAGGATGCGCGGCTTGCCACCGCCCATGGCGGAGAAATCGTCATCGAGACTTCGGTCCAGGGGACGCGCAGACTGAACCCACGCGTTCAGATCGTGGTTCGGGACGATCGTAAGCCGTTGAAGGGCGTCGCCAAAGAGCGCGCCTTCGATCCCTACTATCAGGCGAGGCCAGGCAAGCGTAATCCGGGTTTCTCTCTGGCGCTGGTTTATCAGTTCGTCGCAATCAGCGGCGGCACGATCGAGCTGGAAAGCAGGCAGGGAGAGGGTTCTGCGTATCTCATCAGCTTCCCGGCGCTCGAAGGCTCCGGTAAGACGATCGGGGACGGCGGCCCGACGGAGAACCCCCGAACCGGCGACGTCCATGCGTTCAGCGCGGGAAACGCGCCCGTCGCAGCGAATGCCGCGTGTTGAGTCTCGCCGGGCCCGGCCCGGAAGCTCCGGGCAGCACGGCCTGCAGCATCGCCCGGCATTAGGTTCGCAATGGCTTTCGCGCATTTCCCCTCTGCAATGAGGGCGCGGCGGCGACGAGTGACAGTTTCGCCGCGCAGCCAGCGGGAAATGGTTTGCCCGCTGGTCCTCGCGAACGGACGGATTGCCATACCGAAAGGCCGCGGGAGTGCCGATAAAACCAGCAAGAGAGGATCGAATGCCCGTTACCGATTCGACAGTTTCGGACCAGAGTTCCGAACCGCGGATGATAACGTCGACGGTCACGACGTTCCTTGAAAAAACGGCGGCGGCACTGACACGAGCCATGCCGCTTCGCGACGTGCTCCAGATCTGCGCTCAGAACATGGTGGACTACCTGGACGCCGCCGCGGCGCGGATTTGGGTATTGTCGGAAGACAAACGTCGGCTCGAGTTGTGCGCGAGCGCTGGTCTCCCCGCGATTTTCTCCACCGTTGACGCAGGTGAGTTCAGGATCGGGCGCATATTGTCGGAGGGCCGGCCTCACCTCTCCAACAACATCCCGAACGATCCACTCTTCGGAAACAGCGAATGGGCGCTGAACGAAGGGCTTGTCGGGTATGCGGGGTATCCGATGATCTCGCGTGGCAGGCCAACCGGTGTCATGTCCCTGTTCTCGCGGCGGCCGCTCGCAGGCGGTATTCTCGGGGCTCTGTCGGTGGCTTCGAGCAACCTCGCTCTGCTGGTGGAACGCTCCCATACGGAAACCAGGCTGCATACCGCTATCGAAGAGGCACAGTCGCTGATTGGGGCGATGCCAAACGGAATTCTTCTCGTCGACCGGAGCGGGGCGATCAGATTCGTCAACGCTCCCGCGCAGGCCATGTTCGGGTACGAAAAGATGGAACTGATCGGCTGCCCGGTTGAAACGTTGCTGCCCGCCGCTCTCCGCGAGGCGCATCCGGGGAAACGAGAAAGCTTCTTCGCCAGCCCGCACGCACGGGCGATGGGAACGGGTCGCGATCTGTTTGCCGTACGCAAGGACGGTTCCGGGTTCCCGGTGGAGGTTGGCCTGAACCCCGTTACCGTTGACGGCGAAACTTCGGTCGTGTGTTCTATCGTCGATATCACGCAGCGGAAGCGGAGCGAAGCTATTCTGGTGCGCGCCAGCCACAAGGCCCAACTGGTGATTGAATCGGTTCCAAACGGCATCCTGGTGGTGAACCGGGAAGGCGTGATCACGCTTGCCAACACTGCCGCCATCAACCTGTTCGGCTACCAGCGCTCCAGCCTGATCGGACAGCCTGTTGAAATCCTGTTGCCCCCGGCTTTGCGCGCCGCGCACCCGGGTGAACGCAAGTCGTTCTTTCTGGATCCTCACGCGCGACCCATGGGTTCCGGACGGGACTTGTTCGCCATGCGCAGCGACGGTTCCGAGTTTCCCGTCGAGATCGGCCTGAATCCGATCGACATGGATGGCGAGGCGTCGGTGCTGTGCTCGATCGTGGATATCACGGAACGCAAACGGGTCGAAATGCTTCTGCAGGAGTCCGTCCACCGCCTCACGCTCGCTACGCGCGGCGCGGGAGTCGGCATCTGGGACTACGACGTCGCGAGCAGCGTGGTGAACTGGGACGATCAGATGGCTCGCCTCTACGGAATCACCGGAGACCGGTTCGCCGGAACTTACGAGGCATGGTACATGGCTGTTCATCCGGAAGACCGGTCCCGGGCGATCGACGAGGTCCGGCTTGCGTTGAGCGGCGACAAAGACTTAGACACGGAGTACCGGATCGTCTGGCCCGACGGGACGATTCACGATATCCGCGCGCTCGCCGTAGTGCAGCGTAATGCGGCCGGACAGCCCGTTCGCATGGTCGGAACCAACTGGGACATGACCGCGCAGCGGCGCGCGGCGCAGATGAAGTCGGAGTTTCTCGCCAACATGAGCCANNCTCGATTTCTCCAAACTTGAGGCCGGCAAAATCGAAGTGGACCCGGAGGATTTCTGCATCGATACCCTGACGGAGGAGACGGTGGAGTTTTTCTCCCGCCCGGCCGCCGAGAAAAACCTGGAGCTGACATGTTTTGTCTCGTCAGATGTCCCGGCCTGGGTGAATGGCGACAAGGGCCGGCTTCGCCAGATACTCACCAATCTGATCGGGAACGCCCTCAAGTTCACCGAACGGGGCGAAGTGAACCTGCGGGTTCTCATGGCGGAGCAAGCGGAAGGCAGGCGTATGGTGCGCTTTGAAGTGCACGATACGGGAATCGGCATTGCGCCCGACGTGCTCGGGAAGCTGTTCCAGGCATTCACGCAGGGCGATGGGTCGACTACGAGGAAGTACGGCGGATCCGGCCTCGGTCTCGCAATATCGCGCCGGCTGGCGGAATTAATGGGCGGCAGCGTCACCGCGGAGAGCGGCGGTTCGGGCTCGGTATTTACCCTGATTCTCCCATTCGGCGAGCCGCTGGCGCCCAGGCCGGCCGAGACGGATTTCCGAGCCGAACTGGCCGGACTGCGGGTCCTCGTGGCGGATGACGTCGGGGCCAACCGGGCGATCGCGAGTCATCACCTGGAGTCGTGGCGCATGAAGGCGGACTGCGCGGAGAGTGGACCGGACGCGATTGCAAAGATTCGGGAGGCATCCCGATCCGGGCAGCCGTATAGCGTGGTCGTTCTGGATTTCGGTATGCCGGGGCTGAGTGGAATCGACGTGGCCCGAATCGTGGCGATGGACCCAGGTATCTCAGGCACCCCGCTCGTCCTGTTATCGTCGTACGACGATCGCAAAGAATTGGCGGCTGCCCGGAAAGCCGGGATCCGGGTGTTGATGACGAAGCCGTTGCGCGAGCAGGCGCTACGCAGGTCAATCGTCCGGGCGCTGCTTCCCCGGCACTCCGAACCGGCTTCCGTCCGACCGACGCGGCCTGAATTGGCCGCCTCGTCCTCGGCTGCCAAGACGCCGCACCTGTCGAACGGCCCAAAGCTGTTGCTGGTTGAGGACAATTCGGACAATCAAAAGCTGGCTGTGCGCCTGCTTGGGAAACACGGCTTCGTGTGCGACATTGCATCAAATGGCATGGAAGCTCTGGAAAAACTGGCCGTGGAGAGCTATCCTCTGATCCTGATGGATTGCCTCATGCCGCTCATGGACGGGTTTGAAACAACTGCGGCCATTCGGCTACGGGAGAGGGATCGGCCGAGCCGCACACCGATCGTGGCCATGACCGCTAACGCGATGGCCGAAGACCGCCAGCGATGTCTCGCGGCCGGCATGGACGATTATGTTTCCAAACCCTTCCATGAGGATACGCTGGTCGCCACGGTTCGGCGCTGGCTTGCGAACTCCGGGGAATCCCCCGTTCACGATGTCCCGGAGGATTCCGCGGCCGCGATAACCAGCCGAATTCGGATCTCCGCAATACCTGGTCTGGAGGAATTGATTCCTGGTTATCTGGACAGCCAGAGGTACAGCATCGAGGCCCTCGCACAGGCTGTGGAACGCGGCGATTTTTCCATAGCCAGAAAAATCGGGCACGGCATGAAGGGATCGGGAGCGAGCTACGGATTCCCGGTCATCACCGAGCTGGGGGGCGAAATTGAGCAGTGCGCGATCGCGCAGGACGCCGCCGGGATCGCGAGGCACATCGCCGGCGTGAGCGACTTTCTGTCGAGACTTGAAGTGATCGGATGAAGTGCCCGCCAGCGGATTCCGGCGATGCGCAAGACCGCCGGACGCGGCGCGAGACATCGGCGGATCATCCGTTCAGCCGCGTGCCGCGGCGTCACTAGCGCGCGCTCATCCGGCGGGAATCCCAACAGGGGTGCGGGGATTGGCGAAACGACGTGTGTCTAACGAGGCTCCGCCTCAGACCGACGAGACGTATTTTCGGTGACGTCGGAGATGGCGGATAATCCGAGAGTTGGCTCCGATCGAGCAGGGAACCGGAAACCGGTTCCCTCATTGGACCACTATGCGGTGAGTGGTCCCGAAGAACCGGAGTCGACCGGAGCCGAAAATGAGCGTACCACGCAGTGTTGCCGAAGTGCTGAACGAGCACGTCACCCTGGAAGTGGAAGGGATCGACCGGAGAAATTCAAACAAACCGGAAGGTGTGGTGGCATCGGTAAAAGCGCAGGAGAAGATGACGGTCTTTCGCACCGAACGGGCAGAGGAGCGAAACCACCGGCGCAACGTACCCGTGGCTGGTGCGTTCGCCAGCTATGGTCAACCAGCTTTACATCTACCGCGTGGACCGCGACTTCGGCCCCTTCTTTCTGAAGTTCAGCAGCTATTTTCCCTGCACGGCCAAGCTGTGCATCAACGGTCACGAGGAAGAAGAACATCGGCTTTGAGGCACTGGACAACGGAGTGCTGAGCTGCGACGACCCGAAAAAACTGCAAGCCATCTGCGACGGGTTCAGCGCGGAACGTGCGTTTACCGATCATGCTGAAGCCCTGACAGGCCGCTCCCCCGAACAGAACGCCTGGTGGCAGAACTGCAGGGCGTCCTTCTTCGTTTTCGAGAATGTTCAACCCGCTCCGGGGAGTGAGTCATCGTCAGATTGTAGCAATCGGCGTCGTCCTAATTTAATTAAAGTGAAGGGTCGATGGATCGCCGATCCCCAACGGCACTCGCCCCGACGGCGCCCGACAAGACATCTTCGTAATAGCGCTCGTATTGTGGGATCAGGCTCTCGGTGCTGAAGCGGTCGACCGCGGCTTTGCGCGCCGCCGTCGCCATGCTGGCGTGCAAGGCCGAGTCCATCAACAGCTCCGCGGTTCGAGCCGCCAGACGCTCGATATCGCTCACGGATTCGAGGCATCCATCCACTCCATCCGTAATCAGCTCCGGCACGCCGCCGACCCGCGTGGCGACGGGAACCACGCCGCACGCCATCGCTTCAAGCGCCGCCAGTCCAAACGATTCCATCTCGCTCGGCATCAGCAGAACGTGCGCCTTGCGGATCAACCGCTCCACGTGATTCTGCTTGCCCAGGAACTCAACGCTGTTCCGCACGGCAAGCTGCGCGGCGAGATGCTCGGCCGGGCCGCGTTCCGGTCCATCGCCGGCCATTAGCAAACGCGCATCCACAGTCTTGCGCACCTCGGCCAGAATACGGACGCAATCGAGCACGCGCTTGACGGGACGGAAATTCGAGAGGTGAATGAGCGTTGGCTGCACGCTTTTCTCTTCCGGGGCCGGAGAGTAGGTGTCGCAATTGACGAAGTTATGAATCACGCGGATTTCGTTCCGCACTCCGAAGGTCTTCACCGTGTCGCTGCGCAGATCGTTGCTGATGGCCGTGATGCCATCGGACTGTTCGATCGAGAATTTCGTGATCGCGAAATACGACGGGTCCACGCCGACCAGCGTGATATCGGTCCCGTGCAGCGTCGTGATGTACGGCAGCCGCCGGCGCGGAGCGAGCATCTGCCTGGCCAGCATAGCCGCGATGGAGTGCGGAATCGCGTAATGCACGTGGAGCAGATCCAGCTGGTAAGTTTCCGCCACGTCGGCCATGCGCGATGCAAGCGCCAGGCAGTAAGGCGGGTACTGGAAGAGCGGATAGTTCGAAACCTCGACTTCGTGATAGTGGATGCGCGGAATATTCGCGTCGAGCCGGATCGGATTGGCGTAGGTGATGAAGTGGACCTCGTGGCCGCGATTGGCGAGTTCAAGGCCCAGTTCCGTCGCGACAATGCCGCTGCCCCCGTAGGTGGGATAACATGTGATGCCGATTTTCATGATGGATTCCGAAGGAGCCAGTTATCTGATGTACAGAAAGATGGTATGGCTTCGGCCGGTTCCGTCGTCGGGAACGGTAATGGTCTTCGCGGGCTTCCACGGACCCATTTCAAAATCGTGAGCGACGACGCGCGCGCCCTTCTTGAGTTGAAGATCCAGTAGCTGTGAGACCTTGACGTTCGCTTCCGGCCAGAGATAAACGGTGACGACATCGGCGGAAGAGTAGTCCTGCTTCAGAAGATCGCCGTGTATAATGCGCGCGGTTTTTTGAAGGCCCGATTCGGCGATCCGGTCGGCGCTCGAAGCCGCCAGCGCATCGTCCAGTTCGATGCCGATGGCATTCGCTTTGTACTTGCTCGCCGCCGCGATCACGATGCGGCCATCGCCGGAACCGAGGTCGAAGAGCGTTTCGCCCGGTTTGAGCTGCGCCGCTTTCAGCATTTCGTCGACGACGATGTTGGGCGTCGGCAGATAGGGCGCTATGCTGCCGGGGGCGTCGCCGACCGGGGGCTGAGCGAAGAGTGCGATCGCTGCAATGGCGAGGAAAAAGGATAGACGACGCATATTTACTCCATCACCGAAGTCCAGCCGCGACGGTTGAGATCCCAATAGATAAAAGCACCCGACGATGCCGAGAGCGCCAGAAACGCGGTGCCGGCGGCATACCCGTGAAGAATGATTTTTCCGATGCCGAACAGCGCGCCGTAGACGAGCGCACACCCGCAAAGCCAGTCGGCGAGATTCCAGCCGAGGTCGTGCGAAACCGGAACTTCGGGCGCGAGTCGCTGAACGGGACGCCATCCGGCCGGTGAGGGGCGAACCTTGCGATAGAAGCCGATCAGTGTCGCATCGGATTCGGGCGCGGTCAGGAACGTTGCCGCCAGCCAGACGATTGTCGTGATCGCGACCGTGATCAAAATCAAATACGCGAATTGAACCGGGTTATCGCTATCGAGGTGAAAGACAGTCTGGAGCGTAACCGACACGACGAATGCCGCGACCATGGAGGAAACCTCGCTCCACGCGTTGATGCGCCACCAGTACCAGCGCAGGATCAGCACCGTGCCCGTGCCTGCGCCGGTCACGATCAGCAGTTTCCACGCCCCGGCGATCGAATCCATATAGTGAGTCACAATGGCAGAAACGACGGTCAGGAAAACAGTCGCCACCTGCGATGCGTTGACGTAATGGCGGTCCGTCTCGTTGCCGCGAAGGAAGCGGCGGTAGAAATCGTTGACCAGATAACTTGCGCCCCAGTTAAGCTGCGTGCCCACCGTCGACATAAACGCGGCGGCAAACGCAGCAACCATCAGGCCGCGCAGCGACGCCGGCAGATAATCGATCATCACGCGCACGTAGCCGCTTTCCGGGTCCTTTAAGTGAGGGTAAAGGATCACGGAGGCCATGCCAACGACCACCCACGGCCAGGGACGCAGCGCGTAGTGCGCGACGTTAAACCAAAGCGTGGCAAGCAGCGAGTTGCGTTCGTCTTTCGCGCTGAACATGCGCTGGGCGACGTAGCCGCCGCCGCCGGGCTCGGCTCCCGGATACCACGTGGCCCACCAGTTCATGCCGATATACACGCAGAAAGTGACGGCGGGCATCCAGACCGAATGCAGATCGGGCACGAAGCTGAGAAACGGGCTGCCTTCGCCGCCCAGCTTCGTCTTCATCACTTCGATGCCGCCCGCCGCGCGCACCGCGGCGACGCCGAGCACGATCACCATCGTCATCTTGACGAAGAACTGGAACATGTCGGTGACGAGAACGCCCCAGAGACCGGCCAGCGTCGAAATGAAGGAAGTGAGCGCGATGATTCCGATGACGACCCACAGCGCCTGGTCCTTGCCCAGACCGAGTACCAGCATCAGAATCTTCACCATGGCGAGGTTGACCCAGCCCAGAATGATGCAGTTCATGACGACGCCAAGGTAGATCGAACGAAAGCCGCGCAGAAAGGCGGCGGGTTTGCCGGAGTAGCGCAGTTCGGCCAGTTCGATATCCGTGGTTACGCCGGAGCGACGCCAGAGCCGGGCAAACAGGAAAACCGTCAACATGCCGCTCGCGACCATGTTCCACCAGAGCCAATTGCCGGCGATGCCGTTGCGGGCAACCAGTCCGGTGACAACCAGGGGCGTATCGGCGGCGAAGGTGGTGGCGACCATCGACGTTCCGGCCAGCCACCAGGGAATGCTCCTGCCGGAGAGGAAGAACTCGCCGATGCTGGTTCCCGCCCTCGACTTGTAGTAAAGACCGATGCCGATGTTGAAGAGGAAATAGGCTGCGATGATGGCCCAGTCGATCGAAGTGAGCTTCAAGCTGCGCCTCGAGTTGGGTTTCCCCCGGAATCGCGCGCTGACGGGTTCGAGGAAAACGACGCGCCACAAGCACGGCAGGCGGAACCGCCTGCCCCACAAGGCGCAGGTCGAACGACTACGCCACGTAGCTGGTTCAAGTGCATCGCGGAGTTTTCAACCATGCGCGTGGATAATCCTGTGGAAAAGACCATTTTGGTACGCAAATCAGGCCCATAAATAACTACGATGCAACAGAGTGCTGCGACCTTCAGCAACTCACGCTCTTGTCGCATAACGGCATTTATTCGCATATACATACCAGCCAATATCACCTGATTCTGGCGGTTATATCCGTACCTTCTCCAGTGGTATTCCATTTCGGCACGCTTCACAGGAGGCTGCGTCGGCGTCATAACCGGCTTCCATGCGCGCCAGGTAGTACAAAGGTACTCCTTCAAAATTCGCCACGTTGGGATACGGCTCGTAAACGATACTCGCCACGGCGACCACCTGCGCGCCCGCGGCTTCGAGGAGTTTACGGAGGGCGACAAGGCGACCACCGGAGCGAATAATGTCGTCCACAAGGACAACGGGTTCGCCCTTGTCCGGCTGAATGTACTGGCGAAAGCGGCCGGGTTTGCCGTCGGGGCCGTCTTCCGCCCAATAGACCTGTCTGGCCCTGAGAGCCTCGCACACACCGAAGGCGACGGGCAAACCGCCTGGAGCGGGGGAGACGATGGACAGTTCCGGAATCATTGCCCGGAGTTCGGAGTTGGCTCTGAGAAGACGGCTGAGGCCTACGCTCAGCGTTTTGGCATGCTGGTAGTAGCGCATTGCCAACGGCACCTGGAGGTATTGGGTGGAGTGGAGTCCGTTAGGGTATTCGAAATGGCCTTCGCGCAGAGCGCCGGTGTCGCGAAGTATGCCGGTGACGTCTTCCTGGCTGGGTAAGAGTTGCATAATGCCTCGCCCTCCAGAATAGTCGAAAACCAAACGCATGGCGAATCGGAGGGGAGTCGGTCGCGAAACGATAATCGGGGCAGGCCGGCGTTTTTGGGGGTGGGACACGCCATCCCACAGTTCCAGCGACAAAAAAATGAGTGGAGGACTGCCGGGGGAGCGCGGATTCGGAATTGACCAACTCGCTGGGGTAGGGGCGTGTTGGGGAGGGATATTGTTCCAGGATTCCGCTCAGCAGAACTCCACTCAATTATGTAAGCGTAAAATCCTGGACAAAACTGCAACAACCGGGCGATTTTTTTTGAGGTCTTTCGGGCGCGCGCCCAAATGCCGAAAACCTCGAATGGACCAGCTTAACAAAAGACCGCGGATCGGTCGACCAATCGGCGCCGGACTGGTTGATGCCGACGCCGCCGGAGGCGAAGTGGCGATGGATTGCCGGTCCGGGGAAGGGCCATTCTGCCCTCCTTGAGTGGGGCAGGGTCCGCCAGCATGGTGCCTGGAGAGGATTCATGCGTCGCGCCAGCGCTCGAAAAAAATGCGTCATAACCGTTTGCGCCTGCTCCGCGAATTATCCTGTGAATGGCTATTTCCGCCGTCTGCCGGGCAGTCGCTCTGGAAAAGCCGATTATGAGGACCATAAGAAACCTGTTCGTCGCCGTGACAGTCTTGTGCGGTATCGTCGCGACCGCTGTTTTCGCCGGATCAACGACCACTTCGGAATCCGTTCAACCGAACCGGACTCGCGTTTCCGTGTTGCTGGAGCTGTTCACATCCGAAGGATGCTCCAGTTGCCCGCCCGCCGACCGTCTGCTCGAATCGCTGGACCGCCAGTCGCCGGCCGACGCCGACGTGATTGTATTGAGCGAGCATGTGGACTACTGGAATTATCTTGGTTGGTCCGATCCGTATTCGTCGGCGTTCTTCAGCGGACGCCAGCGAAAATATGCGGATCGCCTGGGGGCGACGGTGTATACGCCCCAACTCGTGGTGGACGGGCATATTCAGACGCTGGGAAGCGACCGGCTGGAAGTGACGGAGGCGATTTCGCGATCGGCGCAGATGCCCAAGCTGCCGATGTCGGTACGGGCGACACGATCTGCCGCAGGCGGCAGCATTCGCGTGGAGGCGAACAGCGGCGGAAAAGACGCGGACCTCTATATCGCCATTGCCACCGATCATGCCCGGTCACAGGTTACTCGCGGAGAAAACGGAGGGCATTTCCTCAGCCACGTCGCCGTCGCGAGGGCTATCGTCAGAGTGGGTAAATGGGACGGCACAGGATTGGCCGGCCGCGACGTATCGATCATGGCGAAACAATACCCGGCGGCGTTTGGCGGAGTTACGCCGGGCGACATCCGTGTCGTCGCCATCCTTCAGGATCCGCAGTCGGGCCGAATCCTGGGAGTAGCCCAAACGCGGTTGTAGATCCGCCCGCGGTTTCCGGTTAGTGGCTCGCCCGCAGGCATCTTTGCGGCAGCGCAGGAAAAGCGCGACGCGGCAACGCTTTCGCGGCCAATACAAAATGCCGGGTCCGCCATTCACGAACCCGGCTGCATTCAAAAAGACCGACAGTCAGGCTTAAGCGAAGCTGCGGACGGCGTGGGCTTCTTCTTCATGCACGTCGAACACCGTGTACAGCTTGGTGATCTGCAACAGGTCTTTGACACGCTTGGTCAGACCCAGCAGCTTCAACGTTCCGCCCGCATTGGCGACCGTCGTAAAACCGGAAACGAGTTCGCCGATCCCCGAACTGTCGATGTACGTCACATCGCTCAGGTTCAGCAGTACTTTCTTCTTTCCGGCCGCGACCAGATCGCGCAGGGTATCGCGCATTGCGCTCGACCCTTCGCCCAGTGTAATCCGGCCGGATACATCCACCACAGTCACGTCACCCACTTCGCGGGTATTCAGTTTAGCGCTCACTACAATTGCCTCCCAGCATGATTCGCATCGCCGCCTCAGCGGCCAAAAATCCGCAAGCCGCGACCAGCGGCCATGACCCACAAGCCGCCGTCATAGCGGCCGAGAATCGCCTGCGCGTCATCCGCGCGGAGCGAAGCTCTTCACCATTGTCACTTCCGTGCCCGACGGGGACGCCTTTTGCACCTTGACGTCGTCCATAAAAGCCCCCATTAAGAACAGTCCGCGACCGGAATGCCGCAGGATATTCGTCTCATCCAGCGGATCCGGAACCCGTTCGGCTTCGAAGCCTTCTCCCTGATCCAAAATCCGAATAGTAAACTCGCTCGCCGACCTTGTCACGCGAACATGCACGCGCTTGTTCTTGTTGTAGCGGTTGCCGTGAACCACGGCATTCACCATACACTCGCGGACCGCCATCCCGATACCGTGCTGGTCGTCTTCGCCGAAACCCGCCTCGGCTGCGGCGCCGAGGATATCCGCTTCGGCCACGTCCACGCTCTCCAAAGACGACGCGTAGTCGCGGTCGAGTATTCCGATTGATCCAGTATCCGAAGCCATGTCTTAAAAACAGCGTGGAACTGAAACCTTAACACAAAACACCCCCCGCGCGAAAGTCGTTTGGCGAAATCAGATGCCTTTCCGAATCCTGGGGCCAAGACAAAAAGCCAGTCACAAGAATTTTGCATATTGTTTTCAATGAGTTACGTATCCAGCTCGATTTCCGTGTTTTAGATTTGAATTGCGATCCGGTACGGCGACGGAGAGCGGAAAGCGACAAGATGACTGGAACTGGTGGTTGCGATCCCACGGGCGGTCTCGGGGACGTATTACACTTCATTCTGCGTTTCTTCGGTTTCTAATTATGCGTCCACAGAGCGCATCGCCAATAACAATAACCGGACTTTAGTCCGGTGGGGGCTGCGCGCCACCCTATACTCTGATAGACTCGGGGGTAGTACACGACTTGCTGTGTACTACCCCCGGTCTTACCAGAGGTTGTCTGGTGCCGCGAAAATCTGTAACGATCGGCGCGATCATTGGTTCCACTTTGATGGCGTTGTCGCTGGTGGGCTCTTATGGGAACCCGGCGAGCTTTACAAAATCCCCCGATAAGAAGCTACTGGCTGAACGCGAACGGCTCCACGCGCTAGGAAAAGCAGCTGCGGCGGAAGGTCGCTATCAGGACGCACGGGATGCTTATGCTTCCGCGGCGGCGGCGGCCGTCCTGGGAGCATCCCCCTACTATGCCGCTATGGACTGGAGCAACGCCGGGTATTGCGCCAAGGCCACGATGCAGTATCAGTTGGCGCTCGAAGATCTTCTCCGCGCGCGTTCCATTGCCGAAACCGCCCGCCAGTTGAAGCCCCTGATATACGCACTCGATAATCTGGCCGATCTATATCTGCTGATGAACCAGCCCGCCAACGCCCTCCGAATCGCGCAGGATGCATTGTCCGGACCGGCGGGCCACGCGGATGCCCGGCAGCGTGCCGAGTTGTTTTTTCAGGAAGCGCGGGCGCTTGCCGGACTGGATCGGTTCGCCGAAGCGCAGCCGCTGTTTCGACAGGCGATGCCCGCGATGGCAGCGGCAGGCGAACTGGACGTCGCGGCGCGCGGTTGGGCGATCTTTGGACGTGAATGCATCAATCGACGTAAGGCCGCCGGCGCAGAACGTAAGGACCGCGGCGCGGATTGTACGGACGCCGACGCGGAATGGGCGTTGAACGAATCCCTGCATCTGGCCGGAGCGTACCACCTGAAGGCCACCGCTTTCGCTCTGACGCAACTGGCAAGGCTACGGAGCCTTCAGGGCAAACGCGATGAGGCAGAGCGTTTGTTTCGTCAGGCGCTGGATGCTCACGAGGCGCTGACTCCGCTTTATGCGATCTACTGCGAGCGCGGAAGCTCCCGGCTGGATGCGGGCAGGAACAGCCTGGCGCTGGCCGATTTTCGGACGGCTCGACGCCTTGCAATGCGAATGCGCGCCGACATGGTTCCGGCCGATCAGGACCGCGTGTCGATGGAGCAGATGGGGGACATCTTTGAAGGGTTCGTGGATGCCGGCAATCAACTGGCGTTATCGAACCGCGATAAGACGGTTCTGGCCGAGACCTTCGATGTCGCGGAGATGGACCGCATGTGGAGTCTCCGGGCGTTGATCCCGGAAGCCAACGACTGGCGATCGCGCCTGCCCCAGCGATATTGGGATTTGCTGACGCGTTTTCAGTCCACCGAGCGGTCGTTGCTTGCGGAAACACACGGATCCAGGGATAGGGGGCGAATTGAGAACCAGGCCGGAGAGCTCGATCTGGAACTCCAGCAACTCGAGGCAGCGGCGGGGGCAGGCGCGGCGAAGGCCCAGTCGGCCGGGGACATCTCGCCATCCGCGCACGTCAAATCGGTTCTCGATCCGGATGCGGTGCTGTTCAGCTTTTCGATAACGACGAATCGCTCGTGGCTGTGGACGGTGGATCGGGAGCGCATCTCCGTGTACGCGCTTCCCAAACCCGAGGAACTGCGGAAGCAAGTGGAGTCATTCAGGAATGCAGTCCAGCAGGGCGGGGACTCCGCATCCGCGGGTCGCGCGCTTTACAAGAGCCTGTTCGGTTCGGTTCCCGCCTCGACGCTTTCCCACAAACGCTGGCTGATCGAACCGGACGGCCCGCTTTACGATGTGCCGTTCGAGGCCTTGTCGGCAGGCGACGCGAAAGACGGGCGATCCGCGTTCCTGATCGAGCGCGCGGCGCTCGAAACCATCCCGGGCGCGCTGCTGCTGGAATCGGGTAAGTTACACGCGAGCGGATCTTTTGTCGGCATTGCCGATCCGGTCTTCAATACGGCGGATTCCCGCTATACCGGGCGCAAGCCGAAGGTTTCCTCAACCGCCGTCATGCTCCCGCGATTGCCCAACACCGGACCGGAAATAGACGCTTGTTCCCGTGCCTGGGGATCGGCCTCGCCGCGGCTGCTGAAGGGAGCAGCGGCCGATATCGGCACCGTGGAATCCGCGCTGTCCGCTTCGCCTGCTGTGATCCATTTCGCGACCCACGTTATCGCTGGAACGGACGAATACCGCTCGGGGCTGATCGCTCTCGGCCTCAACGCGAACGGCGCAATGGGACTCCTCGGCCCGAAGGACATTGTGGCTCGCCGGATCGCCGGATCGCTGGTGGTCATGGACGCGTGCTATTCGGGACAAGGCAAGGCCCTGCCCGGCTCCGGCCTGATGGGACTGACGCGGGCGTGGATCGGAGCCGGGGCGAGCGCCGTCGTATCCACGCGGTGGGATGTCGCCGACGAGGCGGCTCAGTCGCTGATGGTGAATTTCTACCGGGCTCTGCACGATGCATCGGGGGCGAGCCCGGCCGAAGCTTTGCGCTCGGCTCAGTTGGCCGCTCTGCGTTCCGGGGGTCCGGATCGCCAGCCTGCACGATGGGCCGGATATTTTCTCTTGAGTCGAATCCAATGACCGCAACACTGTTACTATCACAGACGACAGGCAAGGATCTGGAACCGCCCGAGGCCGGAGACGAGCACCAGGCGACCAGCGACGCAGGCAATCGGGCTCGGGAAGGGTCGCCGCTGCGGTGGGGTGCGCGAAATCCGGTCTCTTTGCCGGGCTGTGTGGACGCGGAGGGGCGGCCAGTTCCTCCCGGGAATGTGGAGGAGCGAATGGCTCCTCGGGAAAGCGGGGCAGAGGAACGTCCGGAGATGCAGGATCCTCCAAAGAGCGACGCGGCCGGAGGTCAGGCGTTTGAAGTCCCGGACTGGGCCACTACCGTGGAGCGCATCCGGGCCGGCGACGCGGGGGCTATGGCCCAGCTGTACGGCGTGTTTACCCGCGGCATCCGCTATTTGCTGCTGCGCACGCTGGGCGTCGAGGAAGTCGACGACAGGGTCCACGATTGTTTCGTGATCGTCACCGAGGCCATCCGCGCGGGCGAATTGCGCGACCCCGCGCGTCTGATGGGGTATGTCCGCACGGTGGTGCGACGCCACATTGCAGCAAGCATTGAGGATGCGGTTACGCGCCGCCGAACGACGGTGGAGTTTGAAGATACCGTCTTCTCGGTTTCCGACTGGAAAGCCAACCCCGAACAGAATCTGCTGGCCCGGCAACGGGCCGAGATCGCCCGGCGCGTCTTCAAAGGGGTATCTCGCCGCGACCGCGAGATTCTGCGCCGGTTCTACCTGCTCGAAGAACCGCAGGATAAGATTTGCAGCGAAATGGGCCTTACTTATAATCAGTTCCGGTTGCTGAAATCGCGCGCCAAAGCCAGATTCGGGAAACTCGGGCAGAGGTTGGCCGAGGGCGGAACGCTTGGGACGCCGGCAATTCGAGACAAGAGACCTTCCGAGAAAAAACCTGAGAAATAACAGGGCTGCGGACACTAAACTCCCAGAAGTACAGGAGCGTTACACATGGTGCACCAGACGGAAGAACAGTTGGAGTTTTACGCGCTTGGTCGCTTAACCGAAACGCAGGTTGCCGCCGTCGAAGAGCATCTGCTGGTCTGTAGCGTCTGCCAGGACAAGCTGGATGAGGTAGAGGCGTATGCCTTGGCGATGCGCGAGGCGATTTCCGCCGAGCCAAAGCCCGAACCGCAGACCGACTGGCTGGCGTGGCTCCGGCCCGATAATTTCCGGCTACCGTCGTGGTCTATGGCGGCCGTGGGCGGGTTCGCCGCTCTGGCCCTGGCCACCGGCGTCTATCTGAATCGTGGCGGTACCGCGCCGGCGGCTCCGCTGGCGACCCTGCAGTTGACCGCCATTCGCGGCGAGATGCCGGCGGTGGTGCCTGCGCGAGAGACGGACATCACCCTCTCCGACGCACCTGCGGGCGTTGGACTCCACGCGGAAGTAGTCGACTCGACTGGCGTCATGGTCTGGAGCGGTCCATTTCACAGCGACGCGCGCAAGATGCTTCTGATCAGGCAGCTACCCGAAGGCAGCTACTTCATCCGGCTCTACGACTCCGGCGGAAGGCTCCTGCACGAGTACGGATTCGCCGTTCGTTCTTCCCGTTGATGGAACGAGCGGCGACGGAACGGACGCCGTCCGGCAGCGTCCGAGCGCCTCTAAACGGCCTTGCGCGCGTCGATAAGTCCCTCAGTGGACGTTTTTCTCGAGAACGCGCAACGGATATTCGATGTTGCCCGATCGGACGATGGCACGGAGCCGAACGACTTCGCGCTGCTGATCCGGCCGGATGGAGGGCTGCATTTCGTCATGGAATCGCCGCTCTCGCTGGAAGCGGCGGCGATCCATGGCGGAGCCCGGACCGCTTATCGGGTAACAAAGACCAGCGGCGGCGGTGTCCGGGTGGTGGGCCGCAGCGGAAATCAGGAATGCGTACTCGAGCAGCATTCAGCGTTGCAACCGTGGCAGCGATTCGATGGGGGTTTGTACCAATCCAATCCGGGTCAATCCGAATCCGGCGTTCACGTCGCAAACCGCCGCTTCAGTGCCGAATTGCTGCGCGACCAGCCGCTTTACAGGATCACCTCACCGCTTACGCTCTCCGCATCTTCAGGTTTCATGGATTGACCACTGGTGGCCGTTCCCGCTGTGTATTCAAGCGGAGCCGGCGCGATGACCTGGGAGATCCGCTTCGAATAGGCGGGTGAAGCCGCCAACGCCGCTCCCCATAGAATATGCGCAACCTGCATCTGTCTTACGGGCGCGTAGTAGGGAATCAGAGGGTCTGCGCGGGGCCAGATGTACCCGAAAAATACGTAGTAAGTGACTAATCCCGTGATCGCGCCGAACAGACGCAGGAGTGGTTTGCGCTCATCCTTCCACCACCAGCCCCATATGGCGCCCAACAGACCGTAGACGACCAGAATCAGAGCGATCCCGGCCCAGGTCGTTTGGCGGAATTCGCTCTGATACGCGTAGTCGCCGTAAAAAGCCGTCGCAAAAGCATTTGGCACGGACCACATACCATCGCCACCCAGAAACGCCGCGACGGCAAAGCAACCAAACATCCAGAAAACGCCGGCAACCCCGGCCTGCAGGCCCGCCAGCGCGTGAACGAGCACGCCGGGTTGAGAGGCGCGCCCGGATTTGGCCGAATAAGCATCGCCGGACACGGACCCGCCTGGAGAGTGTATATCCATCACTTTCAGACTACTACTTCGCGGATCAGGTCTGTGCTCAACTTTCGATGCTGTCTCTCAAGCGAACCGGTTTGGGGTACCGTTCAAGGTCTAGCGGGCCGGGGAGTCGTTGCGCGGGCCGGATTCAGGGAGCGCCCCCCGAACGCAACCTCTCACCGCAGCCGGACGACGTGTTCCGCGCGGCCGAGCATTTGGCGGGTTCCGATACCGCGCGGCCACACCGAGCTCAATTGTTGCCCGGAGGCGGTAGCCAAAACGCGACAAATCGCGCATGCCGCGCAATCTCCCAGCCCCGGACCGCGGCTGTCACCGCAGAGATGTGGCATGCACCGTCACTCCGCCGAACGGAACGGCGATGCCGGTAAGCCCTCGCCGTTGTACAGATTGCAGTCCGGGTTATCCGCCCATCCGTAACGCATGTAGGCCGGAGCGATCACCGCCGGGTTCGACACGACAATCGACGGTCCCTCGATCCGCGCGTCCGCCGGAACGAACTTCCGATCCGCGCCGGCGATCTCGAAGCCCTTCAGCGCGGTGGCCGGGTTCTTCGGCCCACCGGCCTTCAAGCCACCCGTCGTGTGATCGAACCAGGCCCGCAGCGTTCCGCCTTCGCGCGCAGCCTTCACGAACGCCGGTCCCGAATACTCGATCTTTTCGCCATACGCCACAGCCCGCGCCGCCAGCGCCAGTCGCAGCCCCACATCCTGCTTGTTGGTCGGATGAATATTATCCGGGTTGCCGACATCGATGATTACCGCCATCCCGGTGTTCGCCAGCGACAGCGACTGCCGCTGCGCTTCCCTCAGATCGGGCCAGATGGGTTGGCCTTGTAATTCGCCAACTGCACGAACAGAAACGGAAAATCGCCCTCGCCCCAGGCGCGCCGCCAGTCGCGAATCATGGCCTGAAACGCCTTCGCATAAAGCGACGCGCCGTTCGGATTGGCATTCGCGTTCGTCTCACCCTGATACCAGATCGCGCCCTTAATCGGAAACGGCGTCAGCGGCGCGATCTTCGCGTTATACAAGCCGGAGGGGACAAACGGACCTCCTGGCCTCAGGTTCGGGTTCGCCGGCTGCGGTGGAACGGTGCCGCCACTGGCCTTCGCGGCCGCCGCCGCGACGTTCCATTCCGCCATCAGCCTCTCGTAGTTGGACTGCGCAACGGGCCACGCTTCCTCCGCTTTCGCCCACTCGCCGAAGATCGGCATCAAAGCGGGGTCGGCGGCAATGCCGTGCAGGCTGGTCCACGCTTCTACCGGAGTCCCGCCCCAGAACGATTCGACGATACCGATCGGCACGCCCCCTTCTTTCTCCTGAAGGTGGCGCGCGAAGAAGTAGGCGACTGCCGACGCGCCTCCCGCGTTATCGGGATTGATGTCGGTCCACGGCTGTCCGGTCACATCTTCCATCGGGTAATCGGCGACTTTGTTGTCGGTCAGCATGCGGCGGATCTTCGGGTACTTCGCCGCCGCAATCTCGGCAGCCGAGTTATCGGCCTGGCGCAGCTTGAATTCCATGTTCGACTGGCCCGAAGCCACCCAGACATCGCCCGCCAGCACGTCGTTGAACGTGATGGTGTTGTTGCCCTTGATGGTCATGGTGAACGGACCGCCCGCATCGCCGGGCGCGAGCGACACGCTCCAGCGGCCGAGTTGGTCGGCGGTGGTCGCTTGCGTGGCGCCCCGGAAGCCGACCGAAACCGCTTCACCCGCCGAAGCTTTGCCCCACACGTGGACCGGCAGGCCGCGCTGGACCACCATATGCTCGGCGAGAATGTGGGGCAGGGCGACATCGGCGCTGGCGCAGAAAGGCGCGGCGAGGGCGAGGCCCGCGAGGAAGAACAAGCGTGAGTTCATAGTCAACCGGAATTGTATAACAACTCAGGCGAAGGAATCGGCATGAACATACACCCAACGCAGCCCGCTACACTATGTAGTGTCCATGTCACGTGCGCCCCGCTGTGTCGCGAGCCTGCTGCTGTTTCTCGCGCCGGCATTAGCGGCCGAGTGGAAATCGCTCAAACCTCAGGGCTACGTCAGCGACTTCGCTGGCGTCATCGACGCGCAAAGCCGGGCCGAACTCGAAGACTACGCAGCGCGCGTCGAACAGGCTACGACCGCACAACTGGCCTTCGTCACCGTCAACTCGCTTGAAGGCGAACCGATCGAAGACGTGACACACGATCTGTTCAACGCGTGGGGCATCGGCAAGAAAAAGAAGGACAACGGCGCGATGGTTTTGCTTTCCATCGCCGACCGCAAGTCGCGCCTTGAGGTTGGCGGGGGGCTTGGTGGCACCGTGCCGGACAGTATGGCCGGGCTGTTGCTCGAGGACATGCGTCCCGCGCTGCGGCAGAACCAATACGGCGCCGCCATGATCGCCGCCGCCGTGCGTCTCGGCGAAACCATTGCAAAAGACCAGGGCGTGCAGATCCCGCCGCCGCAGTCCTACCGCCGGCCTCGGGCAGCCTCGCGCGATTCGCTCCCGTGGCCGCTCATTATCTTCGGAATTTTCATTCTGCTCTCCCTTCTGCGCCGCGGCGGTGGCGGGTATGGCGGCGGAGGGGGCGGGGGCTTCCTGACCGGCATGATTCTCGGCGGACTTCTGGGCGGCGGTGGGGGGCGCGGCGGACGCGATGGCGGCGGCTTCGGTGGTTTCGACGGCGGCGGCGGTGGTGGCGGATTTGGGGGCTTTGGGGGCGGCGGTTCCGGTGGCGGGGGAGCGTCGGGCAGCTGGTAGCGTGCGGACCGCGGGAACCCGCGGATGCAACGCACCGGCAACGGTGCCCGGTAGCTGTCCCGTGTTCAGGTCACGCGCTATTGTTGGGGAGCCACAGGCGGGAAAGTTTGGTCCCACGATTACGATAGAGGAAGCGAATGGCAAATCAACTCGACCAGATCGTCGAAAAACTCCGTAAGGCTCTCGACACGCGCCTCGTCTCGGTCGTGCTCTACGGTTCCGCCGCCACGGGCGACCATCAGGAGAAATTTTCCGATTACAACATCCTTTGCATTCTCACGAGGATTACGCCAGCCGAGTTACGCGCCGTCGAACCAGCGTTCCGCTGGTGGCGCGAACAAGGCAATCCTTCACCGCTTTTGCTGACCGAGCACGAGCTGAAAACCTCGACCGACTGCTTCGCCATCGAGTTTCACGATATTCGCGAGCATCACAGAATTCTCTTCGGCCCGAATCTGGTCGATTCGCTCGAAATCGAAAGGACTTTTTACCGCGCGCAGGTGGAAACCCAGTTAAGGACGAAGCTGCTGCGGCTGCGTCAGAAGGCCGGCGGGCTGCTTTCAGACAAAGACGCGCTGCGCCAACTGCTTGCCGATTCGGTTTCCACGTTCTGCGTTTTGTTCCGCCATGCGCTGCTGCTCGATGGCGTGGCCGCGCCGGTGCGCAAGCGCGAGATCGTCGAAGCCGCAGGGCGGCATTTTTCGCTGGAAACAACGCCGTTGCTGACCCTGCTCGATCAGAGAGAGGGGAAGGTGAAGGCGAAGGATATCGAACCCGAGCCTCTGTTTGCGCGTTATATTATTCAGATTGAAAAGGTGATCGACGCCGTTGACGTCCTCGCCAAATAGGAGACGCTTCTCATGAAGACCGGATTGATTATTCTGGCGGCCGTCGGATTTGCCGTGGTGCTGGGCGGTTGCCAGTTCGTGCAGACCCGCAATAAGCTGGCCACGGAGAAAGAAGCCATCTCCGCGCAATGGAGCCAGGTGGATGCCGATCTGCAGCGCCGCGCCGATCTGATTCCGAACCTTGTCGAGACGGTGAAAGGATATGCGAAGGAAGAAACGGGCGTTATGGAAGCGCTGGCGAACGCTCGGTCGGCAATGATGGGCGCGAAGACGCCGGCCGACAAGATCGAAGCCAATAATCAGGTTTCGAACGCGCTGAGCCGCCTGATGGTCGTGGTGGAGAATTATCCGAACCTGAAGGCGAATGAGAACTTCAAGCAGTTGCAGTACACGCTCGAAGGGACGGAGAACCGGATACTGCAATCGCGGCGGGTCTATAACGAATCGGTGCAGGAGTACAACACGGATCTCGTGGTTTTCCCGGCTAATATTGTCGCTTCGATCTCCGGTTTCCAGCGCGAGGAAGCCTACTTTAAGACGGATGCCGCATCACGCGCCGCCCCGAAGGTACAGTTCTAAACGTTTGCCGGGATTGCCGAAAACGGTCACGAGGCTCGCAGTCCGCGATTAGCCCACGGTTATTCCGGCACCATTGGAGGGAACATTCTCAGCGGCAAGCGCTTTCAGCGTCCGTTTCCCGGAGTTCCATCGGGCGGCGAAGTGACCTTCGGAGATAATGCCGTGACGCCGGAAAGGTAGACGGTTAACTCCGTACCCCGAAGAAGGTCGCGTGCGCCTGCCTTTCCATTATGCGAACACCGCAAGTCCGCAACCGCCCCAGCTAAATCGGAGGCTGAGCGCGCGCATCAAAAGAACTCCGGCCGTCGGACAGTCGAAACTGTCCGACGGCCCTCTGAGACACCGTCAACGCCACTCTACTTTAATGCTGCGACTTTCGCGGCGAGTTCGTTTGCTTTGCCCTGATCCATGATGAGGCCCGCGCCTACCCCCACCCATTTGGACAATTCGGCCAATTGGGTTGTCATCAGTTGAGACGGCTCAATCTTCAGTCTGGTTTTGCATTGCCGGTCGATGAAGCTTTCGGTTGCCGGCCCGAGGTACGGCTTGCTGAGCGCAACGGCTTTTTCGTAGAGTGTCAAGCTTTATCTCCTTCCCCGTGAAGAGCTTCTTCCTGAACCATCTCCGCTTCCATCCTGAAGTATTTGACTGCCGTCAGCATGCGGGCGAACGAATCGGACAAGTCGCCGATCTCGTCGTCTGAATACCGTTTGACGGAGATCTGAAGGTTGCCCAGGCTCACGGATTCGGCGACTTCACGTAAATGATCGACCGGCCGCAGGATAGCCCTGAGGAGCATGATGCTCATGCCGACGCCGATCAGCAAACCCATGAACGAGATTCCGAGCGTCAACGACTGGGCGCGCTGGCTGGTGCGGGCGATATCGGCCTCGGAAGCTTCGCTCGCGTCGCGGCCCGCTACCTCGCCATCCTCGGCGTCGTCATGCAGGGCGTCGGCGGCGGATTCGTATTTTGCGACCGATGCCGTCCGCTCGCTGGCTGCTGCGCCGGTTTCGGCATCTTTCACAGCCTCGTCGAGGGCTTGTTTATAGACTCCGAGGCTATCGACAATCTTGCTGAACTTCGCGCGTTTTTCCGGATCGGGAGCGATCGCCACCGCCTTGGCCGAAAGGGACTCGATCTCGTGGATTTCGAAATCCGCTTCTTCGAGGTACATGGAACGGGCTTTTTCCGGACCCAGCTTGCCGACTTCCGAAAGATAGCTCTTAACGCGACGCTGTGCCTCGAGATTGTGAACCTGAATTTCAATGGCGATCGAATTCAGGCGTCCGCCGACCGTCGTTGCCTCGTGCGCATCATTCTTCAGTTTGAGCAGAGAATAGCCTCCAATACCGGCAATTACCGCCATCAGCACGATCAACGCAGTATACCCGGCGATTAATTTATTACGAATGGTTAGCTTCATTTTTTCTCCGTTGTGGGTTTTCATCGGGCCGATTCGATTACGGAAGCGGATATCCGGCTTCCCCGGGCTTCTTGCCGTTGATACTGAGAACCTTGACCGATCCCGCGAGGGCGGCGAGCGAGTTCGCCTCCACGACGGTGATGGCGCCAGTGAAGCCAGACACGACCTTCACGGCGGTTGGCGACGAATCCACGGTCTTGGCGCGAAGCGGCTCGTCTCCCCGGAATTCGGCGCTCATAATGTATTTCCTGTATTCCTGCGAGGACATACGGACGACGGCGGAAAGCAGGCACTTGAACACGGGGCTGTCCGGATCCGTGGCCACCAGCGTGACGTTGCTCTTATCCGGCCATGTATGGACGTCTCCGAGGACCAGCTTGCGGAGCTGAGCCATGGACAGGCCGTCGGTCGGGTTATTTCTGGGAACCACGACTGCAAGCCCGCCAGGCACGCACTGGGCGTGAAGGCCCGCACAAGCGGCGAAAATGAATAAGACTGCGCGAATGTTTTTCATGTTGTTTTTTCCCGTGTAAATCAGAAGGTGAAGGCGATCTGCGCATCGAGCCCGTTCCCGGCCAGCTGGCTGCTCTGGTAAAGGTGGTTGAACTGCAGCTTGAAGGCCGCATACTCAAACATATCGACCCGCATCCCGACCGAGGGACCGTAAAAAGTTCCCTTCAGGAGATTGAGAGGATCGTTCATGTTGTCGCGCACGTACTGATAGCGCAAGTAGGGCTTGTATACGCCGAACTTGCGGGCCACTTGCGCGTAGGCCATCGGACTGCGGAATGGTTGCGCGGTTCCCATGACGTGATTGCTCTCCATGACGCCCTCGTTCATGAACTCCCAGTTGGACGAGAAGAACACGATATAGGCGCTCTCGATGTTCTGCCGCACCTCGGCGATCGGCAGAGGATCGGACGCCGCCTGCGATGGATTCAAACCATCGTGATACCAGGAGCCACCCATCTGCAAGCCCTGCAGGAACTGAGGCTTGACGTAGAAAGCCAGATTAGTCGCCTTGTAATTGCGATCGGAGTAGAAATTCTGCACGGACTCAGCCGCGTTCGAGTTGGAAGTGAGTCCGTTGCCGATCTCGGCGATCCAGTGAAGCCCCAGGGCATCGGTGTGGGGGACTTCCCCCGAAAAACTGATTCCGACCATGTGGACCGGCAGCACGCCGCCGCTGTCTTCAAACAAATACATGATGGGCCGTCCCTCTGCGGTCGAGAACCAGTTACCGTGATGGTACGCCGTGTTGTAGTAACCGATCGAAGTGTGGAAGCGGCCGAGGCTCGCGGAGAAATGCTTGTTCGCCTTGTAGGTCAACTGATACCGTTCGATATCCAGACCGAACAGGTTTGTATCGGAAGGACCGAGCACAATCTCGCCTAGGAAGCTCAGGTGTTCGGAAAGCTTCGACGACATAAACAGGTCGAATTCGCCGGCCTGGAACGCGTTATGGGCGGGGGTAGTTGGATTGCCGCAGGTACCGCACGCCCCGTCGTTAACCGGATAAATCAGCGGGTTCGCAACCGAGCCTACACCGTAGTTGAAGTCGAAGAACCCACGTATCTTCAGTGTCGGACCGCCTGAGCCCATGCTGATCATATGATCGTGGGGATCGGAAGCATCCATGGACGTTGCGGCCATATTCGTCGCCGTCATTGCCATGGCCGCCGAGGAATCGGCTGCCGGAACCACTGAACCAGGCGCCGGCGCACCCGCGGTGGAGGGGCCAGGAGATGGCTCGGGGGCGGATGGCGAAATAGCGGCCAGCGTGACGCCCGTCGATTGCACGGGAGCAGCCGTGGCGGCCGCAGACGAGGAAGTCGCGGGCGTTTGCTGCCGGAGTTTCTCCTCCAATTCCTTTATGCGCGCCTCGTGCGCAGCTAACTGGCGCAGCAGCGCGTCCACCGAACTCTGTGTGATCGGAGGATCGGCAACGTTATTCGACGGCGCCCCCGTCACCGGTTGCTGAGCGGTGGCCGGACCATAGACAAGAATAGTGGCTAAGCAAAGCGTGATTGCTGAAAATGCGGGTCGGTGTCGTTTCATCTGATTCCTTGTTTGTGAGAAGCTGGCTACTGTCGGATAGATCGGCTACTGCCAGGAAGAACTTGAGTGGGCACCGGGCAAGCCTGGCAGCCCGCAACCCTTGTACTACTGAAAAACCAGGCTGGAATCGACCCAACGCCTTGATGCGTCAGTCTGGCAATCGCGGGTCAGGTTTTGCAGGCTCCATGTAGATAATCGGCCACCGCCGCGAAAATCTTTAGTCACACAAGCGTTCCTGCCCGGGCGAGCAGCGACCGAAACAGCAGCGTGTCGTGCCCGACACCCGTCCGACGGTGCTCCCTCAGTGCGTTTTCTTGCGGAGTGCGTCTTTCTTCCGGTACATCTGAGCATCGGCGCGGGCGACGAATTCGTGCGCGTCTTCGCCTGTGGCATGCCCGACGACTCCAAGGGCCGCGTTGGCGCTAACCGCATGCTTCCTGCCCGACACGGTAATTGTTCTCGCGACCCGCAGGTCGGCATCGATTTTTGCCGCCCACTCGGCCGCGACAGCCATATCGCAGCGCAACACCACCAGGAATTCATCGCCGCCCCAGCGGCAAACAAGGTCGGAGAAGCCGGTGTTGGCGTTGAGGACGCGGGCGCACAGCTTCAGAACCTGATCGCCGGCCGCATGCCCCAACGTGTCGTTGATTTGCTTGAAGTCGTTCAGATCCAGCAGGATAGCCGTCAGCATCCCGCCCTTCTCCAGCATCGAGGCCAACCGCTCCTCACCTTCGCCCCGGTTCAGCAGGCCGGTCAGTGCATCGTGACTGGCCCGCCGCTCCGCGTTATCCAGGCGATGACGGAACTCCGCTAACTCCTTTTCAAGAACGGCCACCCCCGAATTATTTTCCCTTTGCGCCTTTTCGGCGATGGCCTTCAGATCGCGGAGGTGGCTGGTGATCTGGCGGCGGATCAGACTCAAATCGTTGATTTTTTCTGTCCCCTGGAGGCGGCTGGTGAATCCCTCAAGACGATCCGTCTGGACGGTATTGTGCTGTGCGACAATCTGAATCGCCTCGCCAAAGGCCTGAAACAACGCGCGGACATCGTCCTCCCGTCTTTGAGCCGCCTCGTTCGCTTCGGCTTCCAGACCTTTCATGAGGCTGCGCAACTCTTCGCAACTCCGGCCCAACACATCGGGTTCGCAACTCGCCGCCAACTGCCCTTCGATCTGCCGCACCGCCTCCTTGTAGCGGCCGCTCGTTTCCGGGTCCACGCCCACCGGAAGATCCTTCATGACGGACACGGTTTTCAGAAATGCGTTAAGGACCGCTTTCAGTTTCCGGTCCTCCCTGTCGATTCTGTCGATGTTCCGTCTGAGCGATAACATTTCCGGGACGCACGTCCGCCTTTGTACAACTTATCGGTATGCGTCCGACAACCATTAGCAAGTTTCTCCGCATTCTTGTGCCGGGCCGGATTCGCTGCGTGCGGTGGGCGCGGCCACTAGACGGGTTAACAATTCCTCGGCGGTATGCCGATAAGAATAGAGTGTCCGCGCCTCTTCCGGCCAAAAAAGGTGATTGGAACTAAAAGCTCCCCATGGCGCGCTAATCGGTGCCGGCTGACGGTGTCGACTTGTCTCTTGTTCGCCGCTCTGGCGCCTCTGGCGTCCTCGCAGGATGGCTTCCCGCCGAAACGTGTCACGTTGCCCATTGAAGTAACCGGCGATGGCGGGAGCGTCGAAAGCGTGACCGTCGGCATAGAAGCGGGAAATGCAACACAGGTTCGAAGCCTCTGGCTGAACCTCCACGGTCTGGAGTACCCCGGTATGGTTGGCGTTCAGGTCAACCGGAGCGAATGGTTCACCCTGAACAACCAAACGGCGTCCGTCGCGGAACCCGCCAGGAGTTACGGAGGCATCGGCGGCGGCATTTCGACGTTAAAACTGACGTTGCCGCTGCCGGAGAATACCGTCGCCGGCGGCCCAAACACGATTCGTTTCCGTTTCAACGGCACCAATGGCGTCGCCAGCGGATTCCGGGTTCTCTCGTTCAACCTCCTGCGGGCCGATGGCAGTGCGATTTTGCCGCCGGACGCTTTCCGCGACGAAGATCCCAAGACGTGGACGGCGCCATTGCCCGACCAGGCGGACATATCGGCGGGCCGTCAGCTTTGGCAGGAAGGCCGGCTTGTCAAGAGCGGGTTGCCAGGCGCGCCGCCCATCCGTGCCGCCTGTTCCGACTGCCATACGAAAGATGGCCAGGATCTGAAATACTTCAACTATTCCAATGCGTCGATTGTCGCCCGGTCGCGTTTTCATGGGCTTTCCGAGTGGCAGGGCCTCCAGATCGCCAGCTACGTCCGCTCGCTCCGTTTTCCGAATCCCGGGCGACCGTGGAATCCGCCTTATCAGCCTGGCCCTGGAGTGGACGGACGACCCGTGGCGAACTGGGCGGCGGGCGCGGGCGCGGCGTGGGTCCTGGACCGCGATACCGACACGCTGCCCTTCATTTTCGGAAATCCGGGACCCGTGGGCACCTCGACCGGACCGATGGTTGTCCGCGCCGAGGCGTTCAATCCGGATGCCAACCTGAACCAGAGAGAAATCCCGATCGCCCTTCCATTACCCGATTGGAATCACTGGCTGCCGCGGGTACATCCGGCGGATGCGTGGGGTCCGGACTTCGCGAAAAGCGCATTTGCGGAGTTGTATGGTACGGCCGATTATGCGACTCTCGCCGCAACCGGAGAAATGCGGACGTTCTTTGACAAGTGGAGCAGGGCACGAAGAGAGTTTTTTACCGCCAGGGAACCGGCGAAGGCGAAATGGTCGCCCGAGCTCGGGGAAAAAATCTATGCCGCCGAATTGTGGCAGCTGGTGAAGACGTGGGAGATCACGCAGGATTACAACCTCGAAGGCCGCGGCGCGTCCGGCTCCGGTTCGGAAGCGCGCATCTGGCGGAATACGGCGGCAGCCGATACGGCTCCAGCCGCGGCCAATATCCCGAACGGAACCAGCGGAATGGGTGGCAGCGCTCTGACGAACGAGTACTTCAACAACGCCTGGTATGAGTTGCAGATCGTTGTCAACAGCGGCACTCATGGACGCCATGGCAAGTGGCCCGTCGACTGGGTCTATCTGGCGGGACGTTTCCACGATCTTGAGCGCCTCAGCGGGCGTCCGGAACCGGGCAGACTCCTCGTTGCGCTGATTAAGGCCTTGCAATCAAGCGACCCGAACACGGGCCCGGAGAGCGCTACCGAGGGATGGCGGCCGGACCGGAATCTCGATCCAAGGATCATCGTCGGGAAGGATTGGGAATCGACGTTTGCGCCGCTGCCGCCCGGGCTGAAGCGAGAGATTGCGGAGTCTTTGCTGAAGGCGTGGCTGGACAAGACACTCAGCTACCCGGCGTCGTCCTACTTTCAGCTGGGTACCCTGGCGAGCGGTTACGAGCGGCCAGCGACGCTTCGCGATGTCGCCGGAGGACATGCGTGGGAGGCCGTGGCGAAGTTCGAGGCCGCCGGGGTGAACGCCGAATTGATCCGGCGGCTCCAGGAATGGGGCCGGCAATACATGAATCTCGCCGAGCTTTTTCATTACTGAACGGCCTGCGTCCGCCAGGCGCTGGTGCCGTCGGGCTCTCAGGGAACGATTACGATGGATCCGCGCTTCGTTTCTTCTCTTACCGCCTCCAGAGCCTCGTTAGCGTGGTCAAGAGAAAACGCCGTTACGTTGGGACGTATCCCGATCCCGGCGGCGACCCGCAGAAAGTCGCGTGCGTCCTGCCTCGTCATATTTGCGACACTGCGGATCTGGCGTTCGCCCCACAGGAGCTTGTCGTAATCGAAGGCAGGCATCTGGTCGAGATGAATGGCGTTGATGGCGACAACGCCGCCCTTGCGCAGCGCCGAAAGCGCGCTGACGACGACCTTGCCCGCGGGCGCGAACGTGATGGCGCGATCGAGTTCGACGGGAGGCTTGTCGTTCTCATCGCCAACCCAGACGGCACCCAGCGATGCGGCGAGCTCGCGGTTCGGCTTGCCTCTGGTCACAACGTAGACGTCGCATTTCCATTCCCGTAAAACGGCGATAGCCAGGCTGGCGGAACTGCCAAAGCCGAACAGCCCAACCCGTTCCCCGGGCTGAACCCCGGCCACGCGCAGGCTCCGAAATCCGATAATGCCCGCGCAGAGCAGCGGCGCGACATGCAGGTCGTCGAGACCGGACGGCAGCGCATAGGCGAAGTCCGCCCGCACAAGCGCAAATTCGGCGTAGCCGCCATTGACCGTGTAGCCGGTGAAAACGGGTTTGTCGCAGAGGTTTTCCATGTCGTGCCGGCAATACCGGCAATCGCCATCGACGCCTCCCATCCACGACACGCCAACCCGGGACCCCGGCGGAAAGCCGGGGGTGGCGCCTTCCACGACTTCGCCCACGATCTGGTGACCGGGAATAACGTCGGGGCGCAATGGTGGCAGGTCGCGCTCGACGATGTGGAGATCGGTGCGGCAAACGCCGCAGGCAAGAACGCGAAGAAGGAGTTGTCCCGGTTCAGGCCGTGGGCGCGGAACGTTTTCGATACGCAGCATCGGCGCCGTGGACGCACGGGCTGACGAAAAAACGGCGGCTTTCATCTGCTGAATCCTCTGGCTATATGGTCCCAGACCAGCCGGGACCGGATTGCCGTTTGCGCGCAACGACTGCTTCAGCCAGCGCCGCAGTCCCTCGCGGGCGCTTCCAGAGGCGCCCTTGTCATCGTGGCTTCCAGGGACGTGTAGGTGTTAAAGGTTTCTTACGTGTAAGACGAATAGAAGACAGGACCCGGTCATGCCCTCGTCGTCGAGGAGAGATCACATTGCCGGAACGCATCATCGCCCTATCGCGGGAGGTCTCGACCGTCGCAACTTCGAAGGTCGAACAGATACGCCAGATTACCTGGAAGACAAAGCTCCTCGCGCTGAATGCGGCGATCGAAGCCGCACGCGCGAGCGAAGTCGGCGCGGGATTTTCCGTCGTCGCCGGAGAGGTGAAAACGGTTTCGGCCAATATTGACGAGCTCGCCGAACAGCTCCAGGCCCAGGTCGGCGAAAAGATCGGCCAAATGCACGCTTTGGGCGAGGCGCTGGTGGCCCAGATCCGCGGCTCGCGGCTGACGGACCTGGCTCTTAACGCAATCGATATCGTCGACCGTAATCTCTACGAGAGACCGTGCGATGTTCGCTGGTGGGCAACCGACCCCGCCGTGGTGGATGGCGTGGCCCAGCCGGGAACGAAGACGTCCGACTACGCCGCCAAACGCCTTGGGGTGATTCCGGATTCCTATACTGTCTATCCGGACCTGTGGATAGCCGGCCTCGAGGGAGGGTTCTCGCAGGCGGTCGGCCGGGAAAGTACGCATCCGTGAAGAACCTGAACGTTTCTTCGGAAGAATGGTTCTGTCGCGCTCTGGAGACGCGCGATGGAAGCGAATTCGCCGCCTGCGACGTCTCGCGGAACGAAGCGCTGGATGGCGCTCTGGTTGCGACTTACGCCACCGCAATTCGGGAGAATGGGAATAACAATGGACGGCCTATCGGCGCGCTCGGCATTTTCTTCGACTGGGAGAAGCAGGGCCGGGCGGTTCTGGATGGCGTGAGGTTGGCCGAGGGCGAGCGGTCGAGAACGCGTTGCCTGATTGTGGATTCGAAGAACCGGATTATCGCGGCGTCCGATGGAGCCGGTATCTTCTCCACCTATCCGCTGAGAACGCAGGGAGCTGCCGTGGGATCGTACGTGGAGTCCGAGGGAACCTCGTCGGTTTTGCGCTGACGCCCGGCTACGAATCCTACGAGGGCATGGGGTGGTACGGGGTCGTGATCCAGCGTCCCCAGGGCGGGGCAATCGAGAAGGCGGCACGTTAGCGGCATCTCCAACTGCCGAGCGGCGCGGCCAGTCCATGCGCTGTTTCCGAGAGCAGCCGCTTACAATCACATTAGTGCGTCGAGTCCTGCTTGTTGTTAACGTCCTGCTTGGCATTGTTTGTATTCTGGCGGCCGGAGCCGTCTACTGGATTTTCTATCGGGCTCTGCCGAAGACTTCGGGTTCGCTTGCGACGCTCGTGACGCAGCAGGTCGAGGTGAATCGCGACGGTCTCGGGATTCCGCACATCAGGGCGAAAACGATTGAAGACGCCCTGTTCGTTCAGGGATACGTCACCGCCGAAGATCGCATGTTCCAGATGGACGCCATGCGCCGTCTCGCCGCGGGCGAACTCTCCGAGGTTTTTGGGTCCGCCACTATCGATGCCGACCGTGAATCCCGGCGCTTACGGCTGCGCCGCACGGCCGAGCAGATTTACACTGCTTTGCCCGCGGCCGATAAAGCCGCCATCGCCGCATACGCGCGCGGCGTGAACGCTTATATCGAATCGCACCACGGCCGCTACGGTTTCGAGTTCACCGCGCTACAATACGACCCGCGTCCCTGGAGCGTCGTCGATTCGCTGATGGCCGGCCTCAATATGTACCGTTCGCTGACCCATTCCTGGAAACTCAAAATGGACAAACAGCAGATGCTCAGCGCCGGCGAAGCGGACAAAGTGGATTTTTTGTATTCGGCGCCCGGCAGGATGAAACCCGGCAGTGAGTTGAGTTGGGCTGCCACCAGCGAGGTCGGCGCGCCGCTGCCCGGATCGAACGCATGGGCGGTTTCCGGCGCTCACACAGCCGATGGAAAGCCGCTGCTCTCCAACGACATGCATCTGGAGTTCAGCATTCCCGGAGTGTGGCATGCCGTGCAACTCGAGGCACCGGGCCTGGACGTCGAGGGCGTGGCGCTGCCGGGAATCCCGGGCGTGATCTCGGGGCACAACGACCGGATCGCGTGGGGGGAAACCAACCTCGGGTTCGATGCACAGGACATTTACGCGGAAAAGATGGACTTCCGCAACGGCCATTACATTTTTGAAGGCAAGCTCGAACAGGCGCGTAGCGAACATGAAATCATCCGCGTGAAGGGCCGAGGAGCCGAAGAGATCGCCGTCTGGGTTACGCGTCACGGGCCCGTGATCGAACAGAACGGGACGGCCGCACTGGCGCTGCGCTGGACCGCGTACGAACCCGGCGTGTTTCAGTATGTATTTCTCGATGTGGATCGGGCGCGCAACTGGGAAGAGTTTAAGCGCGCGATTTCGCGCTTTGGCGGCCCGGCGCAGAATTTCGTGTACGCGGACGTGGATGGCAACATCGGCTACCACGCGTCGGGAAAGTTACCGATCCGGCACTATGCGGGCGGCGCGGTGGTCGACGGATCGACGGGAAAGAACGAGTGGGACGGCTATATTCCGTTCGACGATTTGCCGGAGACATTCAATCCGCCGACAGGCGTGATCGCGACCGCGAACGCGAATCCATTTCCCGCCGATTATCCTTATCCGGTGAGCGGCAATTTCGCGGCGCCGGACCGCACCGAGCAGATTCTGAATTTGCTGAAGGCCGGCGGCTCAAAACTGAAGCCGCAGGATTCCCTGCGAATCCAGAAAGACGTTTACAGCGCGTTCCACCACTACATAGCCCGCCGCGTGGTGGAGGCGTACGACAAACGCGGCGCGGTCACGGGCGCTCTGAACGACGCTATCGGCCTGCTGCGGAAATGGGACGGGCAGATGGATGAAGACGAAGCCGCGCCGTTGATCGCGTCCCTGGTGGCGGACCACTTGCGCAAGTCGCTGGCGGAGCGGGCGTCGGGAGGAAACGGAGGCGCTTTTGGAGGTGACATTTCTCCGGCCGTAGTGGTGAAACTCCTGCGGGACGAGCCGCCGGACTGGTTCCCCGACTACAATGCGCTGTTGCTGCATTCGTTCACCGACGCGATGGATGAAGGGCAGCGGTTGCAGGGTGCGAATCCGGCGGGTTGGAAGTGGGGTAAAGCGCTGTTCGTGGAAATCAGGAATCCGGTTGGAGGCGCGTTGCCGTGGATTGGAAGCTGGTTCAACGTGGGTCCGCTGCCGGCGAGCGGAGGCATCACTACCGTGAAGCAGATGAACGGGCGGCTGGGACCCAGCGAGCGGATGAATTTTTCGGTCGGCAACTGGGATAACTCGCTGTGGAATCTAACGGTGGGGGAATCCGGCAATCTCCTGAGCCCGCACTACCGCGACCAGTTTGACGCGTGGTACAACGGCGAGAGCTTTCCCATGCCGTTTCGCAACCTGGACGCCGGCAGTACCGTTAGATTCGTTCCCGAAGCGCATTAGGCCGGCAGGCGCGACGGCCCCGTCATCAGCCCAGCGTGTACGGTGCCCTCTGCGGCCGGCTCAGCATCGCGTTCGCCGCGTCATCGCCATTGAACCGTTCCTTCGCCGGATCCCAGTGCAGGCGCCGCTTCGTCTTCATCGCAATATGATGCAGCAGGCACGTCGAGCACGCCCTGTGCGCGATCTCCACTGGCGCAATCGTCTCTCTACGGCTGCGAATGCATTCGAGCCAGTTCAGGTGGTGCTCCGAACTCTCATACAGATGAATCTCGTTCGGCCCGATCACGCTCGTCAGAATCTTCGGATTGCTCGCCACCAGCGGCTCCACCTTCGCGCCTCTCACCGGATCGCTGTCTGTCACCAGTTCGTCCCGCGTCACGAAAATCCATCCCTCGCTTCCGTAGAACTTGATGCCATTCGGATAGTCGCCGGAAATCGACATCGTGACACCGTTCGCGTATACCGCGTCGGTCTTGAACTTGCCGTGAACGTTCCACAGTCCGCTCGTCGGAAACTCCGCGGTGCCCCAGATCTCAACCGGCCCTGTGCGCTCCGTATCCATGCCCCAGTGCGCCGTATCCACATGGTGCGCGCCCCAGCCCGTAATCATGCCCGCGCCGAACTGTTCGCAACGCAGCCAGCCCGGCCGGCTGAAGTCGTTCTGCGGATGCACCCGCATCTCCGTGTAATACTTCATCGGCGTCGATCCCAGCCACGCGTCGTAGTTCAGATTCGGCGGCACCGGCATTTCCGGCGCTTCCGGTCCGCTCGGATCGCCCGGCAGGCCGATCTCCACATGTTTCAGCTGCCCGACTCGCCCGTTCCGCACCAGTTCGCAAGCCCGGTGGAACTGTTTCCACGACCTCTGCTGCGATCCGATCTGGAAGATTCGCCCCGATTTCTGCACGGTATCGCTGAGGAACCGGCCCTCGGCGATCGTCAGCGACGCGGGCTTCTGCAGATACACGTCCTTACCCGCGCGCACCGCCGCGACGGCGCAAATCGCATGCTGGTGATCCGGCGTCGAAATCACGACCGCATCGATGTCTTTATTCGCCAGGAGATCCTGATAACCGCTGTAGCCGGTCACGCCGTCGTACGGTTTGCCGGACTTTTCCGCGTAATGGCCGTTGATCAGCTTCTTGCCCAGTTCCACGCGCTTCGAATCGAGATCGCAAACCGCCATGATGCGCGCGATATCGTGCTGCCAGATGCCGGGAAGGTCGTGCCCGCGAGAGATTCGTCCCACGCCGATCGCTCCCACATTGATGCGGTTGCTCGGAGAGTTCTGCCCAAAAACGCTGGATGGCACGATGGCGGGAAAACCCGCCACAGCCGCCGCGCCGAGGCTCTTCTTCAGAAACGTCCGCCGGGAGTTTTCGTGTTTCAATCCCATATCGCCCTCTTTACGTAGTAAACGTCAGCGTCTTCGCGCTCTTCTGCGCCTTCAGAACCAACTCGGTCGCGAGCAAAGCCTGATCCTGATCCTGCGCGACGTGCGTGCGGTTAACTATGTCCCCCACAAACTGCGGCCCGAACGGCAGGTAGACATTGTTACAATCGATGTATCGCTGGACCTTCTGATCCACCAGCAGAAGATGGTTGCCGCCCTTGCGCCCGGCGATATCGGCATACTTGCGCAACTCGATGTAGCCCTCGGTACCGAGAATGAACAAACGCCCGTCTCCCCACACTCCCACTCCGCCCGGAGTAAACCAATCGACGCGTACGTACCCCGCGCCGCCATTGCCGTGCAGCATGATGTCGCCGAAATCCTGAAACTTCGGATGATCGGAATAGCGGACGTTCGCGACCTGCGAAGCCGATACATCGGCGACCGTCGACCCCGTGTAGTAAACGAACTGATCCACCTGATGCGAGCCGATATCACAGAGAATGCCGCCGTAACGCGCCGGGTCCCAGAACCAATCGGGCCGCGATGGGGCGTTCACCTGGTGCGGCGCCAGGTTCACCGTCTGCACCACTTTGCCGATCGCCCCCGCCTTCACCAGTTCGCCAGCTTTCACCGCCGCTTTTACTTCCAGCCGCTCCGAAAACAAGATGGCGTAGATGCGGCCGGTTTCTTTAATGACTTTGCGGACTTCGGCAAGTTGTTCGAGCGTGATAATGCCGGGCTTATCGGCCAGATAGTCCTTGCCATGGCGCATGACGCGGATGCCGAGTTCCGCGCGCTGGTCCGGAATCGGCGCGCCGCAGACGAGCTGGATTTCGGGGTCGTTCAGAATCTCGTCTTCGCTGCGCGCGACCTTCACGCCGCTGAAGCGAGCCTGAAAATCGGCCAGCGCTTTGGGATATTGCGGATTCTTCGAAAAGACCGAAACCAGTTGCCCGCCGCCGCGCTGAACCGCCGACGTTATTGAGAGGATGTGGTTGTGGTCGACGCCGATGACGGCGAACTTGATCGAGTATTTCGGCTTCGCATTAGCCTCGGGTGATGACGGAACGACTTCGTCGATAACCTTCGGCCCGGCCACCGCGGCCATCTGGCCCAACATCGCTCCGGGAAGCGCCGGAATCAAACTCGCCGGACCCACTGCCTGCATAAATCTTCGCCGGTTCACTGCATCCATGTTGAGGAAATGCCTCCTGTTTTCAGCATCCATGCTATCAGGCTGTGGGCAGGCGGTTTCGACTGCGAAGGTTACTGAATCGTGCTCGCGCCTTCGACGCCGAACGACTCCAGCGGCACGTTCCGGTTCACATAGTTGTCCAGATTGATCACGTAGGTGGAAGGATCGTCGATCAGCACCTGCGAATGTGTCGCGCAGATAATGCGAAAGCCGCGCGTGGCAACCAGTTCCTGAAGCATCTTCAAGATGCGGCGCTGGTTGGAAACGGAAAGCGCCATTTCGGGTTCGTCGAGAAGCAGCGTCGTGCCCGGTTCGAGAGACGGGAAATTGGTGCGGAACATCGCCAGCATCACCTGGCCGTGGCTGGCCAGCTGCAGGAACTCCAGCATCTCCGGCTGGTCTTTGAAAACATCGAGCTGCATGCGGGGGTTGTGCGCCTCGGCATCGAACAGGAACACGCTGCCCGGCTTCACGTCGCCGCGATCAAGGCGGTAGGCATAGCCCTCGGCCTTCTCGCCTTTGAGCGCGTGCTGAATGGAATGCAGAAGCGTGGACTTGCCCGAGCCGTTGTCGCCCGTTAGCATCACCAGCGGATGCGACAGGTCGATCACCATCGGCATGTGGAAGTTCAGATGGACGAAGACAGGGTGCGACAGGATTTTCAGGAACATCGCAAGTTCAGGATACCAGCGGCGCGCTTCCATGCAGTCTGGGCTCGGAGGTTCAGTCGGCCCACTTCCGTTCTGTCCACCTGCAAGGAACCGGTCGGATCTGTGGAATCGCCGCGGGTGCCGGGACCATAAGCCTTGTGTGCTGGCCGTTCCGCAAAGCGTCCGGTTGCGCGGGCGCAGATGGCGGGCCGACACCCGGAACGCAATCTGTCACAAAACGCCGTCTGTGGGGAATGTGTCCGACATGCCGACCGACCGTCAAATTTGGATTGAGGGGCAGAAGCTCTTTTGACCGGGCCCGTACGCTATCGCCGGGTGTAGCGGGGATTTTTCTGGCCGCAGCGCCAATAGCGAGCGTCTCTTCCGTATGATGGGAGAGAGTCTCCATGAGATTGGGAAACCAACCGACTCGGTGCATCCCGGAAAAATTCTGCCCGAAGACTTCGTGGAGCCGGCCGGGATCGGCAACAACGATCTCGCTGACCTGCGCGTACCACAACGAGCAAATTATGGATGAACCTTCAGACGGATTTCGATCTTCGCCCTTGCGTGAACGACTGATTGTTTCGTACGCCCGGAAAAGAGCATAGTGGCGTCTCCCGCGCAAATTCGAAGATGAACTCCCCCATCATCACCCTCCTCACCGATTTCGGCCTCTCCGACCACTACGTCGCCGCTATGAAAGGCGTCATGCTGGGCATCTGCCCGCGCGCCCGACTGTTCGATATCTCGCATGAAATCACACCTTATGCCATCCCCGAAGCGGCTTACACGCTCGCCCAGGCCTGGCGCTATTTCCCCCGTGGCACAATTCACGTCGCCGTCGTCGATCCGGGTGTAGGTAGCGCTCGCCGAGCAATCGTCGCGGAAGTCGGCGGACATCGCTTCGTCGCTCCCGACAACGGCTTGCTCAGCATGATCCTCGCGTCGCGTCCGCGCGCAAAGCTCCGCGAGATTACGGCCACGCGATACTTCCGGCACCCAGTCAGTTCCACCTTCCATGGCCGCGACGTCTTCGCGCCCGTCGCCGCGCATCTTTCGTTCGGATTAGCAACGTCCAAACTGGGAAAGCTCATCCACAATCCGATCCTCGGAGACTTTGCCGCACCGACGCAATTGACCGAATCCCGGTTTATAGGCGCTGTGTTGAAGGTCGACCGATTCGGCAATGTCGTCACCAACTTCGACTTCGCGTCCTTCAGCCGGATCGCGACGGCTCGCTTCAGGCTCAAGGCAGGTCCCCGGACTATCACCCGTTTCCATTCCACTTACGCGGACGCTCCAAATGGCGAAATCTTCGCGCTGAAGGGAAGTTCCGGTTACGTGGAGATTTCCATCAATCAATCGAGCGCGGCTTCCCGGACGGGTCTGTCCGCCGGAGCGAAGATCGATCTGATCCTTCCGGTCCCGAACTCTTGAAATCGGTGTGCCGCGAAACTCGGGCAGACCGTACCCGAAACCGCTGAACCCGTATTTCGACGCAGGATGTGAACGGCATTCCGCCACGCCCGGCAATACCGGTACCCACGATATCTCAATTGACCGTTTCCGGTGCCCCGCATTCTTGATCAAGCCCGGAATCCCGACTACTATCACGTATATCGGGCCAATAAAATCTTTTCAAATTAACTAAAGTGTTCATCGGAGAAATTGATGCGCAGACTCGTCTTATTCGGGGCCGTCTGCAGACTTGTGCTTCCGACTCTCGCCATGACAAATATCACCGCACCCTGTGATTCCGTGCCTGGTAACCTTATTGTGAATTGCGGCTTTGAAACCGGCGATTTCACCGGATGGACTCAGTCCGGCAATACCGGATTCACCAGCGTCACCGGAAGCTTCGGCGGCATTGCACCTAACAGCGGCAACTTCCCGGCCTGCATGGGTCCCGTCGGCAGCGATGGCCTTCTGTCACAGACCTTTGGCACGCAGGCCGGCGCCACTTACCAGATCTCTTTCTATGAAGCCAACCTCGGTGGCTCACCCAGAGACTCAGCGCCGTCTTCAACGGAAACACGCTCTAATCGACGAACCCGGCGCCGACACAGCCTTATACGCTTTACACTTACTCCGGAGCAGCCGGCGCGAGTTCGACGCTGACGTTTGAAGTCAGGAACGACCCGAGCTATCAGCTTCTGGACGACGTGTCCGTCGCTGAGACGGCTACGCCGGAACCCGAATTCTATGGGATTCTGGCAATCGGACTCTCAGGCATGATGTTTGTCGTGAAGCGCCGCCGGATGTCGCAATCCGAAGCGTAATGTTTGCGAAGGATGACAGCATTTCGGCGCCTGCCAGCATCCAGTCGCGGTACTGGGCGGGATTCAAGTCCATACTGGCCACTCGCAATTGATAATGTCCTCGTACAACCGCCCCAGGCAGGTTTCAAGCGCTTCCGCAGTCTATTCCAGAATCCCAGGAATCAGGAACGCGAGTCTTCGCGCTTGCGATCACGTTCCTTGTCGGCTGCGTAAGCGGCCGTCAAATCGTGCGCCTCGCCCGCGCCCGCGAGCTTCCGCCATGCAGACTCATTGATGCCCGTGGTTTCGGCTCCGCGAGCCTCGACTGGTTCCAGGTTCCCGGCTTCACCGTTCGACTTCAACATACAATTTCTTCAATCCGCGCCGGAAATGCTATGCAGCACTTCGTCCGCCTGCGCCGCCCATAAGCGGGCGCCCATTCCTGGCTAGTGATCTGCCCGTGACCGACAGAGGATAAATGGGCGTCTTCCTGGCTTGGCTCAGGCCTACAAACTCTCCTGCACATCCAGGAATTTGAATATGTCGCTCACTTTATTCAGCGGCGACGGTTCCCGATTTAGTACGAGCTCTACAAGAGTGGTCGTGAAAGGATAGAACAGAGAGGCGTCTCCGAACCCATTAACTTGTATGATCACGGGCGAGGCAGTGGCGGTCATCGTTTTCCCGTCGTCGTCACTTCCGTAGCCCTGATACGCCACCAAAGCGGTACCGGTTGAAGCGGTGACGCGAATCTGCAATGGAACAGAAGCCTGCGAAATGCCTTTGGGAAGCCGAATGTGAAAACACCTGAAACTCGCATCGGCGCCATAAGCGTGGACGTCAGTATACATTTCTGCAAATTCGACCCATTGGTCCCCCTCCTTCCGCAAGACATCGATCAGATAGTCGGTAACCGGATCGCCGCGCTCGTCTCTGGCGTGCACGACGAATTGCTGCCATCCGTCCATTTCAGCATCCGCAGAGAGGAACAAATGGCCGAAAAACGCTTTGACCTCTTCCTCGAGTCCGGCTGCATCTTTGCCTGGATTGACAAGCATTTTTGCCAGAGCTGGCTGGGACCACGTCTTCGCTTTGTCGAGCCATACTCCATAACCAGCCGCATCCGCGACGTTCAGGAAGTCCAGGATTTGCCGCACCATATCCGGGTCCGGATTACTGATCAATGTGGCGTGATTCTTGCCCTCAACGGGCAACATTGGAATATCGACCCGCCCCGCCCATGGCGTTATTGAAACTCTGGACGTTGGCTTGCCATCCTCGCCGATCGGCGTCCGCGTCAGATCGACGGAGATCTTACGGGTATTCAAGCCGCAACCCGCCCAGCGTACCGTTCCGTCGGTCCCAGGGTCGTTCGCTATGCTCGAAATACCTGTATATGATGTATTTCCGATGAAAATGGCGACATAGGGTGTGTCTGTCCCGGAATCATAATAGGGCGCCTCGCCCAGCAAATCCAGATGCGAAAGGTCCCAGGTAAACCGGCTTCCGAGTTCAAGACCATCGAGAACTTCGTCGCCGGCGTTCAGGAAGTCGGGCCCGGGTTCCCTGTTGCCCTTCACGAGCGCTCCAATCCAGGTCCGGCCTTTATGCGCTTGCGGCGAACCCCACGTCGCCGGAGCCAATCCGATAAGATGCTTCAGGCGTTTGAGGCGAACGTTGTGACCGACTGCCGCCCCGTAGTTCGTTAGCCAGGATCGGATCACCAGCATCCCGGTCGAATGCACGATCGCATCGAATGGCTGGCCCTGATTCAGTTTGTCGTTGTTGCGGAGCGCCCGATCGAAGCCCTCGGCGATGTCCTTGATCGTGATCTCGTTATTAAGAGAGACGTAGTTGCCGATATTGAGATCAATCGGCAGAATTCCCGCCTCCGTTAATCTCTTGCAAATCGGCGTAAAGTCCAGGCCGTCGGCTGAATACCCATGGATCAGGATAATTGGACGTGCCATGTAGCGCTCCTCGATGATCTCTGTGAAACGGTAGCCCGTAGTCTATCACGGCATCCGCGTGACCATCGTTCGTTTTCTGCGCGCCTAGCTTCCGTTTCGATTTGCTTCGCGTCACCCTGTTTCCAGGAAGTCCCCTCGGCAAGAACTCTCCGGAAATCCGCCGTTGAAATCATCGGGGAAAAACAGGCCGAAGCTCGCCTTCTGGTTAAGTAAGCATCCGTTTCTTCACCGCCTGGGGTCATCTGCGGACGTCAGGCTGCGAATCGCGCTTGCGAGCAGGGTCTGGACGCGCTCCGCTTTCAACCACCTGCGCCCCTTGGGCTGGCGTTGAAATCGACGATGGCCGCAACTATTTCCTATGAATCTTCAGGATCCGCACCGGCGGCGTCAGATTCTGCGCCGTCACGGGTGCGGCCTGAATCTTTCGCACGACGTCCATGCCTTTCACCACCCGTCCGAAGGCTGCAAATCCCTGCCCATCGGGGTTTCGCTTTCCGTCAAAATCCAGCGAGGGCTGGTCGCCGATGCAGATGAAGAAATCGGACGTCGCGGTGTCCAGTCCGTCGCGCGCCATCGAGATAGTTCCATCGCGATGCAAAAGGCCCGTCGCCGAAGTTCGCTCCAGCGGAATTGACGGGAAACCCTTCGACCCCGGCGACCTGCCCGCCTGAATCACTTCGATCTTTATGTTGTTGTTTGGCTGATTATCCGGCTTGACTGTCCGGTGAAACTGCCCACCGTCATAGCGTCCCGCATCCACATATCTCAGGAAGTTTCCCGCCGTAACAGGCGCGTGTGCGGTGTCGATTTCGACTTCGATCATTCCAAGTCCGGTTTCGATCAAGACCGTCACGGGCCGCGTCTGCGCGGCGATCGTCAGAACACCCACAAACATGAGTAGCGGAAATCTCATAGCGTTGGCGAAGCGCATGGCCGGCTTCAATGGGTTTTGCTCATCCAGTCGATTTCAAGGCCGCGCACCAGCCTGAGTTCCGGATCGCCGGTCATGATCGGACACGACTGTCGCAGCGCCAGTGCCGCCGCAAACGCATCCGCGTACGCGATCGGATAGTCCGCCTTGAGCACCGCCGCAGTCCATATATTCGGACCGGTCGGCACGTCAATGGTGACAGGCAGCGTGGGTGCGCATTCACGCCAATTCTCGGCGAGAGCGGGGCTGTGGTTTTTCCGAAGACAGTAGTAGACTTCGCCGGCATCTATAGCGCTCATGAAGAGCCGGACCCGGCCTGCTTCAGCTTCCGATAGCACGGCGGCGACCACGTCACAGGCCGGATGCCGGCCGGCGATCCATTCCAGAATCGCCCAGGAATCAAGAACGCGAGTCTTCACGCTCGCGCTCACGTTGCTTGTTTGCTGCGAAAGCGGCCATCAGGTCGTGTCCCGCACCGGCGCCCGCGAGCTTCTTCCACGCAGGCTCTTTGGAAAGCACGATTTCCGTTCCCCGAATCTGGACCGTCAGTTTCGTCCCCTGATTCAGGTTGAGAGCCGTTCGAATGGGTTTCGGGATAGCAATCTGCCCCTTCGACGATACAGTAGCGCTTTCCATGGATTAATCTTACCACGAGTAAGACTGCGGAGGCGACGCGCTACGCGTTCCCGCCTAATCCGCGCCCGAAATGCTATGCAACACCTCGTCTGCCTGTTCGGCCGTAAAGCTCTCTACCTTCGCCGAATGGTTCATCGAGCAGAACTTCGGCCCGCACATCGAGCAGAACGCCGCATCCTTGAACCCCTCCTCCGGCAGCGTCTCGTCGTGCATGGCCCGCGCGGTTTCCGGGTCCAGCGACAGTTCGAACTGCCGGTTCCAGTCGAAGGTATACCGCGCCCGCGACAGCGCGTCGTCGCGATCCCGTGTGCCCGGCCGGTGACGCGCCAGATCGGCCGCATGAGCCGCAATCTTGTACGCGATAATCCCCTGCTTTACATCCTCGCGGTTCGGCAGCCCCAAATGTTCCTTGGGCGTCACATAGCAAAGCATCGATGCGCCGTGCCATCCGATCATCGCGGCCCCAATCGCGGACGTGATATGGTCGTAACCCGGCGCAATGTCCGTCACGAGCGGCCCGAGCGTATAGAACGGCGCTTCATGGCACATCTCGCGCTCTTTGACGACCTGCATTTCGATCTGGTCCAGCGGAATATGCCCCGGCCCCTCGATCATCACCTGCACGTCGGACTCCCAGGCCCGCTTCGTCAGTTCGCCCAGCGTCTTCAGTTCGGCGAACTGCGCGGCGTCGCTNNTCGCCCAGCGAATAGCTCACATCGTACTTCTGGAAAATCTTCGTGATCTCGTCGAAATGTTCGTAAAGCAGATTCTGCCTGTGGTTCTTCACCATCCACTCGGCCAGAATCGCCCCGCCGCGGCTCACAATGCCTGTAATGCGTTTCGACGTCAGAGGAACGTACTGGATCAGCACGCCCGCGTGGATCGTCATATAATCGACGCCCTGTTCCGCCTGCTCCTCGATCACTTCCAGCATTACCTGGATGTTGAGGTCTTCCACGCGGCGCACGCGATTGAGAGCTTCGTAAATCGGCACCGTGCCGATCGGCACCGGCGATTTCGCGATGATCGCCTTACGGATCTCCGGAATGTTGCCGCCCGTCGAAAGGTCCATCACGGTGTCCGCGCCGAACTTTACGGCGTAGTCGAGCTTGTCGAGTTCGCCCGCTATGTCCGAAGTCGTAGCCGAATTGCCGATGTTCGCGTTGATCTTGCAGCACGACGCCACGCCGATGCACATGGGCTCGAGCGACGTGTGGTTGATATTCGCCGGAATGATCATGCGTCCGCGCGCGACTTCATCGCGCACCAGCTCGGGCGTCATCCGCTCACGTTGCGCCACGAACTGCATCTCCCCCGTGATCTGGCCCTTCCGGGCATAGTGCATCTGGGTCCGTACGGGGTCGGACCAGCGTTGATCTGTCCACTGTTTGCGCATCTATTGCAAGTGTAACGCCAACGCGTCCGATGAGAACGCCGCGCGCGGCCAACCGGCCGGAATGACGCGCCTGCCTCCCTGCTAAGATGGCCTTGATTGCACGATTATCTGCTCACCCTGATCCTCGGCATCGTCGAGGGCGTCACTGAATTCCTGCCGGTCAGTTCGACCGCGCATCTGCGTATCGCCCAGGCTCTGCTGGGCATGGATCTGAGCGACGGCTTCTGGAAAATGTTCGCCATAGTGATCCAGATCGGCCCGATCCTCTGTCTGCCGCTTTTTTTTCGCAACCGCATCGCCGTCTGGTTCGCCTCCTTTCCCGGCGGGACGCGCGACGACCGCACCGCGTTCACGCATCCCCTCACGCTCACGGCGATCGCCTTTGTGTTTACCGCGGTGCCAGCGCTGCTTCTGAAGGGTGTGATCTCGAAGCACCTCGAGAATCTTTCACTCATCGCGATCACGCTGATCGTCGGCGGCATCGTCATGTGGGTTGTGGATGCCATCTTCGGCGCGCGCGGCATTGGGACCACGGAAAACGAAGCAGCGCGCGAAATGGAAGTGATGGGACCGGGGCGAGCCGTGTGGATCGGGCTGTGTCAGGCGGTTTCGGGCATCTTCCCGGGTACGTCGCGTTCCATGGCGACCATCGCTGGTGGTCAGGTTTGCGGGCTTTCAAGGGCCGCCGCGCTTGAGTTTTCTTTCCTTCTGTCAATCCCCACGATGATCGCGGCAACCGGACACGACCTCCGTGAGTCTCTGAAGCCTGGCGACGGCGCCGTTCCGGTGCACATGGATGTGCACGGCTGGACGCTGCTGTTTCTCGGCACGGTGATTTCGTTCATCGTCGCGTATTTCGTGGTTGCCTGGTTCATGAACTGGGTGCGCCGGCGTGGCTTCGTGCCGTTCGCTATTTACCGGCTGATCGCCGGCGCGGCGGTGCTGGTTTGGTTGATGAACAAGTGACCCCGCCACCGTTGGCCTTGTTCTCCACCTTCCCGCACCGCTCCATGAGTTCCTCAAACGAAAACGATTCCTCGGCGGGAAGCAGGCGGTCGTCTACCATCTGTCGGTAGTCGTCGGCAAGGCTTTCGAGCGCCTTCCCCGAAGGGACACAGCGCAATTCGCCTGAAACGGCGGCTGCGTAGTCGACTCCCTTCTCGGGAAAGAAACTCGCCTTGTGGCGAGCGACCATTTTCGCCAGATCGGCGTCGGCGATCGCCGCGTCCGCCATCCCGAATGCATCGAGCCGGGTGATATCGTGCCAGTGGCGCGAAAAGCGGTCGCCGCCGCGAAATCCCCCGGTGACGCAGTACGCGTGCGCGGCGGTGGCTTTTTCCCAAAACGTGCGTTCCGGCCTCAACGTGTGCGGGCTCGCCGTCGGAAATGCGAGTTCCGGGATATGTTCGGCGGCGTCGGCCGTGACGAACCGGACGTCGCTGGGTTCGCCTGTGGAGCGCGCGCCGAATTCAAGCAGGATTTCCGGGCGCACGTAGCCGGTCCCGGTCGCTAAAGCGTCATAGCGGATGTAAAGTCTGTCGACCTCCGCGCGAAGATCCGCCCGAAGGTTTCCGATGTCGAGCGCGGCTCGAACGGCGGGCGCGATTTCGCCACCGATCTTCTTTGCCAGCCGGGCGCGGATTTCCTTCGTCCATCGTTTTTCCTGACTGCGGTTCGGCGGGATCGCGTCTTCGGTTATACCGGCGAGCTCCGGCACAAGCGCGCGAATGTCGAATGTGACGTCGATATCTTCGGAGAAGCGGCGAATGATTTTATGGGCCTTCGAGAGCGATGTCCCGCCCTTGAACACCAAATGCTCGCCGAAGGATGCGCGGAACAGCACGTCGAGTGCCCAGACCACCCAGACGTCTTTTTCCAGGAGATGGAGAGGCCGGCCGGAACGTCCCGCCGCGAAATTCAACGCTTCGCGGCGGTCGTCGTCGGGCAATTGCAGGAAATCGACCAAGGGTCCCTGATCGGCGATTAGCCTTGTCTTGCCAGACTGCTGATTTCCTGCGCCATCCAGGTCGGCAGTAGAGCGCGCGCCGCCAGCAGGGCCTCACGTTCATTTGGCGGGAGATGCCCCTTCAGTACTTCCTCCGACGCCTTCCCCCGGCCCAGCCAGGCTAATGCCCGGACCATGTCTCCGCCGGCAGTTCCAGGCAGAACCAGTTGCCACGCCGGCGCATGCCGAAGTTCGACGATCTGCGCCCCCAGCTTCAGCTCCCGATCGGGACCGGAAGTGAGATAGACCTCGCGGACCGGAATCTGCGTCGTGAGGCCAAGCGCATTCGCAGCGGAGGCGCCGTGGCGCACAACGGTTTCCCCCCGTTGCTCGGCGAGCGATTCCAATACTTTCGATGCGGAGGGAGGGCGCGAGCCAAAGCGGCCCTGCACGGGCGCTACGTACAAGCCGCGGCTGACGCGGATCAGCTTGCCGCTCCTCGCCAGCCGGGAGAGCACCTGGTCGATCGCGGCGCGATTCCCAAGGTGCAGCATTTCCTTTGCCGTGATCTGTTTTCCTTCCGCTAACCGGGCCAAAATTTCATTTCTTAAGCTCATGTCAGAAGTGTAGCACTATTTCTGACGCAAGCGAAGAGGCTTTTCCTCCCTCTCTCCCGTGACTGCGTTTTCGATTTGCAAGCGGCGCGCTGACATTTTGGGCATGTCGTCGCGGGATCGGCCCGTCACCGTCGCTTAAGCAGTCGTTGTTTTTTGATTATTGTCTCTGACTGGGAGGGTTAAAACCCTCGCCTTTAGGCGACGGCTTTCAGCGCGTGCGCGCCGGATAAACTTTTGGGATGGCGGAATACCGGAAGGGCGCGCACACTGTATTTGAAATCCATTTGCATCTGGTGTGGATCACGAGTACCGGAGGCCGGCGCTGCACGGCGAGGTGGCTACGCGGGTCCGGGATCTGATCCGGGACATCTGCGGACAGCATGACGTGTCGATCATGAAGGGGCAAGTATCGAAAGACCATGTGCACCTGCTGATCTCGCTGCCGCCACAGGTGACGATCAGTCGGCTGATGCAGTGGCTGAAGGGCCGCACGGCGCACCACCTTCTGGCAGAATTTCCCCACCTGAAGAAGCAATTCTGGGGACGGCATTTGTGGGCGCGAGGCTATTTCTGCTGTATCTCCGGCAATGTGACGGACGACGTCATCGCCAAATATATCGCCGAGCAAGACATCAATCAGGACGAAGACTTCAAAGTAGATGGTTGAGTCCATCTACTTCTTGAAGCCCGCTTGGCGCGGGGATCATCTTGCCGGCCTCTGGCCGGAACAGGGCTTTCAGCCCCTTACAAGAGCCATCGCCTTGAGGCGATGGTTTGTCACTTGAGATTTGTGTCGGGTTCCCAAAGTGGGGGCTGGGTTCGGGGCTCTACTTCCAAACCCAGCCGTAAACCTTCAGATCGATCCGGTCTCCGGTAATCGCGACCCCTTCCGAGCGCAGCCTCAACCGCTGCTCGAAACCACTTTCTCCCGTGAGGCGAATCCGTCCGCCGGCCCCCACCACGCGATGCCACGGCACGCCTTCGCCCGCCCGCAGCGCCCACACTACCTGTCTCGCCGCCCCGGGATGGCCGCTCGCCGCCGCGATGTCGCCATATGTCGAAACGCGTCCCTTCGGGATTCGCCTCACGGCCGCCAGCATGTCCGAAAACATGCCACGCTTCACTGTGTTGAAACCTCGCGCACAACGGACGCACCCGCCTGTGCGCTCGTCAAAAACCTCTCGTCGATCTCCACCTGATACCCGCTCGCCAGCCGGTTCGTTTCGTTCGCCATTCCCACGACCGCCATCAGTTCCGCGAACATCGCATCCGTCATGCCCGCCTTCCGGGCGCCCGCCGTGTGCGACGCAATGCAGTACCCGCACTGATTCGTTGCGCTTACCGCGACGTAAATCATTTCTTTCGTCAGCGGATCGAGAGCGCCCGGCCGCATAATCTCTTTGATGCTCTCCCACGTCCGCCGCAGCGTCACCGGATCGCGCGCCAGCGCCTTCCAGAAATTGTTAATCCAATCGACCTTCCGCGTCGCCATGATGTCGTCGTAAACCGCGCGCACTTCCGGCCCCGCATCGGCGTATTCCACCAGCCCCAGCGTCGCCATATCAGATCTGCCCCCATTCAGTCTGCTGATCGAGATCCAGCAAATAGCCCTTCTTCCCTACATTCATCGCCGACGTCTCGCCCAACTTGTCCTGCGCGCCGGCGGCTTCGTGAATGTGACCGCAGAAAAAATAACGGGGCTGTTCCCGCCGCAGAAACTCGCGCACAGCCCGGCTTCCCGCGTGCTTCAGGTTCGTGATCCGGTCGAGCGACGTGCCGAACGGCGGCGCATGGCAGATCGAGATCATCGGTTTCAACCCGTCGAACGCATGCAGCCGCGTTTCCAGTTCGTCTTCGGAATACTCGCCCGGCGTATCGAATGGCGTCGGATTGGAATACCCAAGCCCGGTCACCTCGAATCCGCCGATCTGTATCCTTCCGCCATGAAAGTCGTGAAATCCGAATTTCGCGCACAACTCCCCGACGTTCGCCGCCGATTCGTGATTGCCCGGTATGACGTAAAGCCGGTCGGCGCGCGGCTTCATGATCTCCCCCGTGGCGTCCAGTCCGCGGGCGAAGTTCACCAGATCGCCGGCGCAGAAATAGTAATCGGCCTCCCTGGCCATAAGCCGTTGCAGCGCGGGAATGTCTCCGTGGATATCGGAAAAGATCAGCAGCTTCACAGTCTCATCATAGTTTGGCCGCACGATAACCGAGCTTCCGGACTTCGCCGAACGGTGCGATGCAGTGAGTACGTCGCGAAGGCGCGGCCGGCTCGCGCAGCGGTTTGTATATACAAAATGCTACGATCGGATTGTGGTAATTTCGGGGTTTGATTGGGACGACGACAACATCGGCCAAATCGGGCGGCACGAATTCATCCCCGAAGAGGTCGAAGAGGTTTTTGCCAGCGACTATAAAGTCAGGCGAACGCGCGACAAGCTGTATGTCGCTCTCGGCGAGACTCTGGACGGCAGATCGGCATTTGTCGTCTTTCGGCGATTACGGGGAGGCGTGATACGAGAGGTCACGGCAAGAGATATGGAAGACAAGGAACGGCGCCTGTATCGCCGCAAATAGGTGACAGAAATGAAGAAGGAACTACCGCCCGCGAAACTGCCTCTTCCGCGGTTCGGCTCGGACAAAGAGGCAGGCGCCTTTTTCGACACCCAATCCATAGCAGACGTGTGGGATCAATTGCCCGCAACCGGGCACGCGAAGCCGTCGGCGGCACTGGAGGAATCGATCCGCGAGCGGCATTCTCGCGCCAAATCTCCGATTTCAATCCGGCTCGTTCCCGAGCAGATTGCGGCCGCGAAAAAGATCGCTGCGGCAAAATCCGTCGGCTACCAGACGCAGCTACGCATGTGGATTGCCGAAGGGATTGAACGCGAAGCCAGGCGGCGGCAGCCAGCGGCTCAAACACGCTGATCCGGTTCTTGCGGCCTTCAAACCCCTTCGTACGAAACCGGCACCCACTGCCGGGACTTCGCCGATCGCTGCAACGCATACAGTGCCTCATGAACGGTCAGAGCGTCCGCGAAATTCGGATGGAAGTCCTTCCCGTTCGCCACGCAATCGATAAACTCCGCGAGAGCCGCAATGAAAGTGTGCTCGTACCCGATAATGTGTCCCGGCCGCCAGAAATTGGGGAAAACCGGATGCTTCATATCGGTCACCAGCAGATTGCGCGCGCCCTGCTCAGGCGATGGATCCGACGCGTCGAGAAACTCCAGGCGATTCAGATCCTCCAGATTGAACTGCAGCATACCGCCTGAGCCGTGGATCGAGAACGCATTCCGGTTCTTGCACCCGATGCCGAACCGCGAGGCTTCAAACCGGCCAAGACTGCCGTTTTCGAAGTTCACGAGCGCGGAAATAGCGTCGTCCACCGCGCGGCCCGGCGCGAAGATGCGGGTTGTCGCGACGCCGTCCGCGATTCGGCCATTGAGATACATCGAAAGATCGAGCGAATGAGTCAACAGATCGTCCGCAACGCCGGACCCAGCCAGCGCGGGGTCCATCTTCCAGCTCGGCGTGCGCGACGTGTCGGCGCCCCACTGCTGAAAATAGGTCGCGTTGTAATGGAAAACCTTTCCGATCCTCCCTTCTTCGATCAACTGCCGCGCATACGCGATGGCAGGAACGCGCCGGTAATTGAACCACACGAGAGTCGGAACGCCGCGCGCCACCCGGGTCATGGCGCGCGCATCGTCTACCGATAAGGCCAGCGGCTTCTCGCAGAGAATGATCTTGCCGGCCTCAGCCGCGGCGATTGCGGCGGGCGCATGAAGATGGTTCGGCAGGCATATATCGACCGCGTCGATGTCTTTGCGGTCGATGGCCGAGCGCCAGTCGGTGGAGTATTCTTCCCATTCCCATTGCGAAGCCATCGCGGTCAGCGCCGCCTCTCCGCGCCCGCAAATCAGCGAGCGGCGCAGCTTCCAGGGAAGATCGTAGTAATGTGGCGCCTGGCACCAGGCGTTCGAGTGGGCCTTGCCCATAAAGCCCGTGCCAAGCAGGGCGACCCGCAGTTCTCTCTTGCTCATAACGATCTTAAATTAAGTCAGCTCGAAGATCCCCGCCGCGCCCTGGCCTCCGCCCACACACATGGTCACCATGCCGTAACGAAGATTCCGCCGCCGCATCTCGCGCAGCAGAGTCGCAGTCAGCTTCGCGCCCGTGCAGCCCAGCGGATGTCCCAGCGCCAACGCGCCGCCATTCAGATTGACCACGTTCACATTGAGACCAGCCGCCCGGATCACCGCCAGTGCCTGAACTGCGAAAGCCTCGTTCAGTTCGATCAGACCGATTTGATCCAGCGTCAGCCGCGCCATCGCCAGCGCTTTCGGAATTGCCACCACAGGACCGATGCCCATAATCTCCGGCGGAACGCCGGCCGTGGCGAAACTGACGAACCTCGCGATCGGTTTCAGGCCAAGCTCTTTCGCCTTCGCATCCGACATCACCAGCGCCGCTGCGGCCCCGTCGCTCGTCTGCGACGAATTGCCCGCCGTGACGGTCCCATCCATCTGAAAAACGGGCTTCAGTTTGGCCAGAGCTTCGAGCGTCGTGTCGGCGCGGGGGCCTTCGTCGCGGTCGAAAACGGTCTCGACATGGGCGGGCTTCGAGCCGCCATTCAATACCGTGGATTGGACCCGCACCGGCACAATCTCTTCGTTAAACTTGCCCTCGCTCTGCGCCTTGAGGGCGTTCTGGTGGCTGCGCAACGCAAAGGCGTCGGCGTCTTCACGCGACACGTTGTAGCGCTCTCGCACGCGTTCCGCGGTGAGTCCCATGCTCATGTAGACTGCGGGGTGGTGTTCGGCGAGCCACGGATTGGGCGCGGGGTTATTGCCGGCGAACGGAATCATGCTCATCGATTCGCTGCCGCCCGCGATCAGGATGTGCGCGTTGCCCGCGCGGATCTGATTCGCGGCGAGCGCAATCGCCTGCAGGCCGGAACTGCAAAACCGGTTAATCGTGATGCCCGGAACGGTATCGGGCAACCCCGCGCGCAGTGCGGCTATGCGGGCCATGTTCGAACCCTGCTCAGCTTCCGGCATGGCGCAGCCGAGGATGATATCTTCAACGTCCGACGCGGATACCTGAGGATATCTTTCGAGCAGCGCCCGGATCACGGTGGCCGCAAGCTCGTCCGGCCGGGTGTTTCGCAGCGCGCCGCGAGGCGCTTTTCCGACGGCAGTTCGGAGACAATCGACGATAACCGCTTCAGGCATGGAACGGGGCTCCAGATTTAATGTCGCACATCCGATTCCGGTCGTTAGACTACCTGACCCCGGGCCTTGCGCCACGCAAACAACGTGATGCCCGCCGCGACGGAAACGTTCAGGGACGCGATTTGGCCCGCCATCGGAATCTTGACCAGCATGTCGCAGTTGCGCTTCACGAGATCGTGCAGACCTCTCCCTTCCCCGCCCATCACGATGACGCTATGATCGGCGAACTTGACCGCGTCGTACGTGGCCTCCCCGCGTTCATCGAGACCATACACGAAATAGCCCATGTCCTTGAGCGTCCGCAGCGTCTGATTGATATTCGTCGCGCGCACTACGGGCAGATGCTCGAGCGCCCCGGCAGCGGCCTTCGCAACTACCTCCGTCAATCCCGCCGCTCGCCGTTCCGAGACGACTACCGCTCCCGCTCCCGCCGCATGCGCCGTGCGGACTATCGCGCCGAGGTTGTGCGGATCCTCCACGCCATCAAGCACGACGATCAGTGGCGAGTGCGGCGCGACCTCTTCCAGTTCCGCGTACTTCTTTTCCGACCCCAGCGCGATAATCCCCTGGTGGGACCGGACGCCGGCCAGGCGATCCATTGCCGCGCGATCCTCGAAGCGGACGGGCGTTGCGGTGCCTCGCGCCAGATCGATCACTTCCTGAACGCGGCCTCCGCCCAGACCACGCGCCACGAGGACGCGCTGCAGCGGGCGCTTCGCGCGCAAAGCTTCAGATACGGGGTGAAATCCAATGAGAACGGCCAATCCCGATTATCCCGCAACGGCGGTTCGTCTCGAACTCGGTTATCGGTCCGCGCCACAACCGGCGGGTTTTCATCTGCCGCTCTCCGGCGAGCAATCGTCAGGCGTTCGCACGCCCAGCTCCCGGCGGGTCCTATACGCCGCCGTCAACTCCCGTTCAATGAGCCGCGGCTGCCGTATGCATCCGCTCCGTCTTTACGTTCAGGCCGTTGTTAAAGCGGTTCGTGAAATTGGCCAACGCGATCACGAGCGTTAGCTCCACAAGCTGTTCCTCGTTGAAATGTTCGTGCAGTTGACTTCGCGTCCCGAATTCGTCGGCGCACGCCCGGGTCATCTCCCGCGCGTAGTGCAGGGCCGTCTGCTCCGCGGGCGAGAAGTGCTGGTTGGTCTCGCTCTGAATATCCTCGATCTCGCGTTCGGAAAGTCCCGCCCTGCGCACGCCTTCGAGGTGAGCTTCAGTGCAATAGTTGCATTCGTTAACCGTGGAGACGGCAAGGTACACCATCTCTTTCAGTCGCCTGTCAAGCGATCCGGGGCCCACGATCGAGCCGTAGAGCTTCGGAAAGGCGGCCAGCGTCTCGGGCTTGTGTGCCATCGCCCGAAAGAAGTTATTGGGTCCCGTCTTGCGTTCGAGTTCGGCAAGAACTTCGCTATTGGCCGGATCCACGCCATGTACCATTTGTGCCATGCCCGCATCATACCTCCGCGCGATCCCGAATGGAAGGGCGTCTGTTGGGATACGCGGCGGAGCAGACGCTGGGTTCCTGTTTAACGGTAGAATGCCATTTAATGAGATATCTCGTTCACATTGAACAGGACGAAGACGGCGTCTTTGTTTCGACCTGCCCGGGCGCTGCCGGGAAGTATTTCACGGGACGACAGACGTTCAAAGGCCGCAGCGAACACGGCGCCCGCAGTGGGTTGAGGAAATCGCGCCGCTTCTACAGACTTGAGTTGCGTAACCCGCAAATGCGCACGGCGGATCCGCTTCCGGCGTCATCCGCCGATTGCAGTTCCCGGCAGGCAAGCCGGTAAATTCCTCAGCCTCTGCTGGGGAAAACACCCCGGAGCGCGATGATAAATGTCACGCCGGGCGCCGGGGCCTTTCCATGCAGGTTGGGAAGTGCGAATGTCCGGATCCCATCGCCCCCGTAAGTGGTTCCGATTACCGCGAACAGCGCCTGATTCTGCTCGATCGGCAGAAGTTGCCCCTCACACAACGCCCAACCGATCGGGGCGAAGTTTCCACCAAACATTCTGATTTCGCCGAGTAATGGTTCCATACGCGCTTTGCTCCCCTTTTCGCCGACAACGGGTTAAGCGTATACCAGAGGCATCGTCGCCGTCGCAGATACCTCTGCTATGTCTGGTATGACTGACCCCGCGCTCCGCGCCTCAGTCCAGATCGAAACCCCTCGGCTTCTTGCCGAACTCCGGATTCTCTTTCGCCTGCTTCAACAGTTCGTCGAACTTGCGGTTCAGCACCTGCCCCTGATTTTTCTCGGTTTCAAACGATTTCCGGAAAACCTCGTCGCGCCGGCCTGCCTCGCCTTTCAGTTTCGCCACCGCCGCAGCGAGATCTTCGATCGCGGGCGGCTTGACATGTTCCTTATGGGAAATCACAGCGCGAAGATCGCCGTCGATCTTCAATTCCGCCTCGCAGCACGGGCATTTGACTTCAAACAGTTCTCGGGCCATGCCGACTATCGTACCGCTTGTGTGGCACTCGAAAGGCGCGCCGTCGGAATCTCACCCCGCGGCAGTGGTGGAATAGATGCCGGCGTCGAGTGGCTCCAGTTCGGGCTCGATCATAGGACCATCAGGCAGCTTCACGCCCTCCCAGCGGGCGACAACCGCCGTAGCCAGGCAATTGCCCAGCAGATTGACGCTCGTGCGCGCCATGTCCATCAGCGTGTCCACTCCCAGGATCACGGCGATTCCCTCAACCGGGAGATTGAAGCTGGCCAGCGTACCAGCAAGGATCACCAGCGATGCGCGCGGCACGCCCGCCACGCCTTTGCTCGTGAGCATCAGCGTCAGCATCATCACAATCTGCGTCGGGAACGGCACATGGATGTTCGCGGCCTGCGCGACAAACATCGCCGCCAGCGCCAGGTAGAGCGTCGATCCATCCAGATTGAAACTGTATCCGGTCGGCAGCACAAACGCGACGATGTGCTTCGGCACGCCGAACTTCTCCATATTCTCCAGCGCCGATGGCAGAGCGGCTTCGCTCGATGCCGTGGAAAACGCCAGCAGGAACGGCGCCCGCACATGCTGGACAAACCGCTTCAGGGGTATACCGGCTATGGCCACCACCGCGCCGAAGACCACGACCACGAAAAAGACCTCGGCAGCATACAGCGTCAGCACAAGCTTGCCCAGGTTCACCAGGACGGCGAGGCCCTTATCCCCTACGGTGGACGCCATGGCGCCGAAGACGCCGAAAGGAGCGAAGTACATGATGTAACCCGTGTACTTGAACATGATCTCGGACAGCGATTCGCAGAACTTCACCATTGGCTCCGCCTTATAACCGATTGCCGCGCAGGCCGTGCCGAACAGGAAGGCGAAGACGACAATCTGCAGCACCTCGCCCTTCGCCATCGAATCGATAATACTGGTCGGGAACGTGTGCTCCAGAATTACCGCCAGCCCGGTGTTGGTCTGCGCGATCCCTGTAACCGACCCCTTCAGTTGCACTCCCACGCCGGGCTTCACGATGTTCACAAAACCCAAACCGACAAAGAGCGCCACCGTCGTGACAATCTCGAAATAAAGGATCGCCTTGCCGCCGATGCGGCCCATCGTCTTCACGTTGCCCGTGCCGGCAATGCCGCAGACCAGCGTGCCGAACAGCAGCGGCGCGATGATCGATTTGATCAGGCGCAGGAAAATGGTACCCAGCAGGCCCAGATCTTTCGCCGTCGCCGGAAATGCGGCGCCGAACGCGATACCCGCCACCAGGGCGATCAGAATCCAGGCTGTCAGGGATATACGCTTCATGGATGCTCCTCCAGATGAGTGTGACCGGTTGTTCGGCCCGGCGTCAATGCCGGCGCCCGTTCCGCGAATCTATTTATTGAGCAGAGCGGGAACGCCCTGAACCGACGGACCGGACGCCGTCTTGATAAACCGAGCGTACAGATAGTGCGCGGCGTAGATCGCACAACCCGCCAGCACTGCGGCCACTGCGTTTACCAGCAGGACTCCCACGGCTGTGACGAGGAATGCCGCGGCATCCGTCAGGCGCATCTTTGTGAGTCGCCGCCAGGTGCTGACGTCAAGCAGGCAGAACCCCATCCATGCCGTCACGCCGGCCAGCGCCGCCATCGGGATGTGCGCGAGCGCTCCCGATCCCATGCTCACCAGCAGGAACAGAAAAACGCCGTGCATCAGATTGGAAACTCTGGTAGTGCCGCCGCACCGAACGTTCGCGACGCTGCGGGCCGGAATGCCGATACTCATCGGTGCGCCGAAAATGCCAACCGCCAGATTCGCGATGCCATATGCGCCCAATTCCGCATCGGCATCGCTGCGCTTCAGGTGTTTGTGTTTGCCCTGAAAATGCTCGACGGCGCGCGAAGTCAGCAGCAGATTAGCGGCGGAGACAAAAGCCAGCATCAGGCCCTTCGGCAATACGTTCATGACGTCGTCGGCAGTCCACGAGAAGCCCGCGAACGGCGGCAGCGTCAGATGCAGCGAGCCGACTTCGGGCTCGTGAAGAAACAATACCCTCGCTACGATCCCGGCAGTCGCAACGCCTATCAGCGGCGCGGGAAGCCTTGGAGACCATCGCATCACCAGTGCCGACACCAGCATAACCGTTGCACCCAGTACAAACGGCGCCCACCGTGCGCTTCCCAGTTCGCCCAGAACGACGGCGAGTTGTCCAAGCGAGTTACTTGACGCGGCCGAAGGCGGATGCACACCAAAGATCACATGCGCCTGCGATATCACCATGATCGCGCCGATTCCGGCCGAAAACCCCGCCACCACCGTAGGCGGAACCTTCGCCGCATATCGACCGAGGCGCAACACGCAGAAAATCATCATCAGGACCGAGGCGACCATCGTCACCTTGGCCGCTCCGCCGATCCCCTGCGAGCGCACCGCCGCCGCGATAAACGGCACGGTCACGCTCGCAGTCCCGCCGATCAGCACCGGATTGCGGCCAAAAATCGCCGTGATCGGCGCGGTCATGATGGATGTGACCACGCCAAGTATGGGGGGCAACCCCATCAGGGTTGCCATGGACAACCCATAGGGGAGCGCGATAAGGGCGGCGATCATGCCGCCCGCGCAATCACCCAGGAAACGTTCCCAGTTGTATCTTCCTGTCGATCTGATCATGAGTTCAATTGCCCCGGTCCCGATTCAATCGCTCCAGCCGCGTTCGAATGCGGCCTACGCCGCCATGACCTTTGTGAACGCCGTCTTGAACCTGTCCATTTCATCCTGCGTCCCGATGGTGACCCGGACGTAGGTCGGCATCGACGCCCATACGCGTCCGACGAACACGTGATAGGGGTCCTTGCGCATGGCGAGCATGACCGGGTTCGCGGCGAAATCCGGCTTGCCGTCTTTCCCGACGCCTACTTTACCCGTATCCACCATCACGCAATTGGAAACCGAGGGGATGTACTTGAACTTATTCTTCTCGAAGAAATTGAACACATCCTCGCGGACGGCGCCGATTTTGACCTTGCGCTCCGGAATCAGCGTCTTTGAATTCAGGCTGGCCATCGCCGCCGCGACGCCGGTGATGGGCATCATGTCGAGCCGGCTGTAGCCGTTGAGTTTGGCGATCAGTTCGGGCCTCCCGAAGGCCGCTCCGGCGCGCAATCCCGCCATGCCGTAGATCTTCGAGAACGTACGCAGAATCACTACATCCTTGCCCTTGGCTACGAGGTCGCTGCAGAAGAAAGCGTTCGGTGCGATGTGCGTGTAGGCTTCGTCGATCATCACGATCGCGCCGGTGGGCTTGTTGTTCACCAGCCATTCCAGATCGGCGCGCGACGTCATGGTGCCGGTCGGATTGTTCGGATTGCAGACGTAAATCAGACCGGGCGTCTTGCTCACGGCGGCCATGGCTTTCACGTCGTGCGCGTAGCTCGGCTTCAGCAGCGGCACTTTCAACGTCTTCGTGCCGATGAAGTCGGCGGCGCGCACGCCTGCTTCGTAGCCGGGGTCGCCGGTCACATAAGGCTTGGTGGGAGAAGTGAACGCGAGCACGGCCTGGTGCAGCGGAGCGCTGGAGCCGGGGTAGATCTTAACGTGGTCCGTTGGCAGGCCTTCCTGCTTCGCCAGGAGTTCCGTAAATTCATCGGTTTTATCGAACAGATAGCGTCCGCCCTGCGCGGTAATCTTGTGAACGGCTTCCAGCGCTTCGGGGCTCGGCCCGAGCGGGTTCTCGTTCGCATTGATAATCACGGCATCGGCGGGCATGTTGGAAATCTTGGACAACTGGGCCATCGCCGGCTCGTTATAGAACGGCAGAGTTGAGCCCGCCGCCATCATGGTGGCAAGGCGGCCGAAACTGCGCCGCGAAAAGCCGCGTTTCAGAAATTCAAGTTGTTCTGGTGTGGTAAGCGTCACTTTTTGGTCTCCTGTTTTTAGTCACTGGGCGCAGTGCTGTCCCGCTTCGATCCCACGATGAGTGCCGGAAGGTGCACAGAACACACATCTGGCAATGCGTGGAAAACTGATCTCGGGACCGGGAGAAAAAGGAGGCGCTTCGGGGCGTCGCCGGGCTGAACAGGCAGCGCTTTGCTGCCGTAACGGAAAACAGCCGCGAACGCCTTCTACCATAGCGCGAAGGGGAGCCGAAAGTCAATAAGTAAATCGAATAATTGCCTGGGCGAACATGACTTTGCGAGCGCCAAGGGAGTGTATTTGGAGCGCTGCGGCCCGCGAACCCTCGTCATAGTACTCGTGGCCTTCTGGCCGGAGTCATTTTCGGAACGTAAAGCTGCTGCCATCCAGCCGCGGTACTGGAATATAAATCAGTTCAGGTTCGGGGACTGGCTCGGGCTCGCGTTTGCTCTCCAGCGCCGTTGCCAGCCGCGCGAGATTCTCGGATTCCTCGGCGGATATTCGAGCGGCCGTCGCCGCGATTTCTTGCGCGGACGCGGTTTCCTTTCTGCGCAGTTCAATCAGTGCCCGCAGCGCCGTGCCGCGGACTGCCGAACTCTTGTCTTTCACCAGCCTTTTGAGATCCGGAGCAAAACCCGGGTTGCCCATGCGGCCGAGGACCCAGGCGGCGGTGGAACGGAAAGACGGCCGCGCGTCTCTCGTCATTCTCAGAATCGCTTCTATAACGCCGGGATCATTGACGATATGAAGTCCGAAGCCCGCGTTGCCCATCACCCGGTTGTTTTCGTCGTACAGACAATCGTGGAAGAGTCTAAGCGAAGCAGGGTCCGGCGTACCCCATAACGACTCAACGGCGTTTGCCCTGATTCGTTGATCGCGATGTTTCAGCAGTTTACGGGCCCAGGCCGCACTTTGCAGGCGCTTGCCGACAAACAGCGCAGCTTTGGAAGACAACTTGTCGTCGCTGCTTTCAACAAGGTGCCGCAGCACCGGCACCAGACGGGTTCCCGACGTAACATCGTTGAGAACGTCGAGAACGCGGTACGCGTGGAGGCCGGTGAAGGCCTCCCGGTGGTTGACTCCCACGCTGTCCGGAAGCTTGCGTGCCAGCCGCAAATCGAATGAGCGGTCGAGAGCCAGGAGTCGTCTTGCCACGCCGACGGAGGCATCGCGCCCGGAATTCGGATTGGCAATTTGGTCGAATACGAGCGGATGGCGCACCAGAAGGACCGACATCAGACGGTAAGCGCCCGACTCACCCGGCTTCTCGAGATGCCGCATGGCCGCGGCGCAGAATTCCTGTGGCAGCTCGCGCGCAAGCCGGCGCAGGAATTCGGCGGACAAAGGATTGTCCGGAAACTCCTCCACGGCCCGGTCTACGAACGACGCGACCACTTCCTGATGTGCGGTCATTGTGCTGTTTCCGAAACCCGCGACACCCGGGGCCAATGGTTTCATCGGTCAAACAGTACGCAAGTTTTAGCTTCCAGCCCATTTTGCATCGCGCACAGGTGGAAAAGCCGCGGATTACGGTACTATCCCTGCTTTTGTTCGGGGCTGACTTTTTCTGCCGCCGGGCGGGGACTCAACCCCGAGCGCGGCTATCCGGATGGAGTTTGGAGCGTGGGCGATTGCGTTGGAATAATGAGCGGGTCGGTTAACGCTGCAACTGCAGCCGGTCGACATCCATCGCACTCAGAGGCAGCGACGGCGCGATGAGTTGTTTGCCGGACAGTGAGGCCTCAAATACGCCATCGCGCCCGTGCTCGGCGGAATGAGTCAGCATGTGGATAATCTCATGCGTCACAACGCGTCCAAGCGCCCGCCCCACCAGCAGATCGGCCATCGCGAAATCCCCGCCAAACATAGCCGACCGCGCCGCATCCACCACGTGATCGCAATCCACCTGGCCAAACGGCAGAATCTCGTGATTCGCTGTATCCGTGCTGGCCAGAGGGCCGAGTTCGTCGTAAACGCGCGGTTCCCGGTCAAAACGGCATGCGCCTTTGAATGTCATGACGACCAGATTCTCGTACGATTTGCCCAGTGCGTCGTTGCGCAGACGCCAATCCACAATCAGGCCCGTGCTCTTCAGAATGCTGGTAGATTCGCGCTCCATTTCCCGTATCGAGGAATCGGAATGGATGCCCTTGAAATCCATGATGACCGTGAGGCCGGAAGCGAAGGGACGGCTCGCGGCGGCCGCCATCGCGAACACGAGGCAGACCGTCAAAAACAGACAAATCAATACACGGCGCATTTCTTCTCAACCTTGGAGAACGGAGCTAACATAGCTCCTACCGAGCTGATTATATACCAAAATCAAGCCGAGAGCGCAATTTTCTTTTGGGCAGATAGATTTTTTCTATGCTGAGGTATTACCTTATTCTACAGAGTGTTACGGACATCACTCGATCCGCCTGCACTGGCCGACGGCCGGAACTCCGTGCTTCGCACCGCTCGACGTGACGGCAGGCGGATGCGATGTCTGTCGGTGGTTCGGATCATTCCTCTGGATCGGCAGCGTTAACGTTCTTGCCCGGGAACGAATCCGCGGCGCGGCTGTCGGAGTTCAGTGTGCCGTACCGCTCGGCGTAACTGCCAGCGGACGCGATGACTGCTGGTAGTTCGGGTAAGCGGGCCGGGCCGGCTCGGGAACCGGATGCTCCTTCAATTGCTGAAGCGCGATTGCAACCGCTCGCTCCAGTTGCGGATCATAACCCTCGGCAACGGACTTCGGGTCCAGTTCGACCTCCACATCCGGGGCTACTCCCTTGTTCTCCACGTCCCACTGGTTATTCGGATTGAAAAAGGCGAAATCGGGAGCGGTGACCGTGCCGCCATCCATCAGGGACGGGTACGCACCGATGCCAACCAATCCGCCCCACGTCCTCTTGCCGACCAGCGTGCCGGTTTTCGTGGCGCGAAACATCCAGGGCATCGCATCGCCGCCGGAACCGGCCAGCTCGTTGATCACCATTACCTTCGGACCAAGGATGGCGGCCCCCGGGGAACGATGGATTGCTCCATAACGTGGACTCCACCAGCCCAGCAACTGGCGGTTCAGAACCTCGATCACATAGTCCGCCACCTGTCCGCCGCTGTTGAAGCGCTCGTCCAGCACCAGGCCCTGCTTATCCGTCTGCGCAAAATAGTAGCGCGTGAAGCTGCGTAGGCCAGCTTGACCCGTGTCGGGCATGTAGACGTATGCGAGCTTACCTCCGCTCAGTTTGTCCACCAGGCCCCGGTTGTCCTCCACCCAGGCCTGATTACGAAACTGCGTTTCACTTGCCACGGGAATCACCGCGATCTCGCGGGATCCCGCGACAGCGGGATCGGGGCCGACGCGCAGCGTAGCGCGCTTTCCGGCCGTGTATTCGAGGAGGGCCGATACGTCGTCCTTCGCGGTCAGATCCCTCCCGTTGACGGAAAGCAGATAGTCGCCAACGGACACGTTGAGGCCGGGAGCGGCGAGCGGCCCCTGAAGGTCGGGATTCCAGTTTTCGCCGCTGTAAATGCGTTTGATGCGATAACGATTGCCGGCAATCTCGTAATCGGCGCCCAACAGTCCGCCCGGAACGGAGCGGGCGGCTGGAATATTGCCCCCGCCGCCGCGCAGATGGCCGACGGTCATCTCGCTCAACATGTCGCGGAAAAGGTAGTTGAGATCGGCGCGGGAGGAGAGGGAATCGAGATACTTCTCGTAGGCCTTTTCCTGGTCGGCGACATTCAGACCGTGCAGGTTCGGGTCGTAAAAATAGCTTCGCTCGATGCGCCAGACTTCGTGGTACATCTGCTTCCACTCGGCAATGGGGTCGGACAAAGCCTCAACTTCGTCGAGCTTGAGCTTGCCTTCTCCCGGTTTTATCGGAGCCGACGACGAGGCAATCACGAACTGCGGCGCGGCGGGCGGCGCCGGCGCTGCGCCCGTCTGCCCGGCGGGAGCATCGATTCGCAGAAGCATCTTGTCTCCGTTCGCCGAAAGATCGAAGCTGGCGACGCCCGAAGCCAGCGTCTCTGACTTGCGCGTTTTCATATCGAACCGGACGACTGATCGGCCGCTGCCGTCTGCCGCGGCCTCGGTCAAAAATACGATCCCCGCGCGCCCCGTGGTCAGCGAATTGTAATTGCGTGCCGGAAGGGGCAGTGCGACGATACGCTGAGCGATCTTGTCGAAATCGATGCGAACGAGCTTCGGTGGCGTCGAAGACTCGGGCGTCTTGCCGCCCGCGTCGCCGGTGGCCCCAGCTGCCCCTTTTCCGCTCTTGCCGGCGCCTTCCGTAGAATCCGGTGACGCCTCGCCTGGCGCCTTTTCCTCATCGCTTTCCGGCGTCAGAGGCGATGGTATGTCGTTCGGCAGCACCACCAGGTAGACGCTTCTCGTGACCTGATGCTCATCGCTGGTCATATCGAGGCCGCTTATGGTCGGTCCGTAATTCGTGCTCGCCGTGAAGTAGAGGTACTTGCCGTCGCGGTCGAACGCGGGGTAGACGGCGTCGCTCATCCCGTCGGTTATCTGATGGGTCTTGCCCTCGTCAAGCGAGTAGATAAAAATCGCGCTCAGCAAATTCGGCATCTCGCGGGAGAAGGCGATCCATTTGGAATCGCCCGACCAGCTGAAGTCGCGCTGCTGGTTCCAGTCGTATTCGGTATCGACGTGTGTCAGCTTGCCCGACGCGATCTCCATCTCCCAGATGTTGAGCTGATTGTCGTTGAATGCGATGCGTTTACCGTCGGGCGACCATTTCGGATTGAAATAGTAAGCCGACTTACCGGCAAGCGGAAACTTGCGCGTTTCGCCTTCCCCGCTCTGTGCCTTGACGTGGAGCGCATATTCGCCCGATTCGTCGGAAAAATACGCGACCGAAAGCCCGTCCGGCGACCACGATGGCGTCCGCTCCATCACACCCGGCGTTCTTGTGAGGTTGCGGAGATCTCCCTTCTCGGCGGGAGCGGTAAAAATCTCGCCGTGCGCTTCGAAAACGGCGCGCGCGCCGGTGGGGGAAATCCTCGCGTTCGAGATCTGGCTTGCGACATTCTGGAAGTGCGGGCGAACTTCCGTCAGGTCGGCTGCGATATCAACCGGCACCACCTGTTCCTTGCCCGATGCGATGTCGTAAAGGTGGATCTCACCGAACTGCTCATAGACAATTGCGCCCGGACCGGCGCCGGCGGACAGAATATCGTGGACTGTTCCTGGTCCATCGTTACGGATCAGCTTCTTCACTTGTTTCGATTGGGTGTCGTATTCGAACAGCGTCATGGGGCCGTCGCGATCGGAAAGAAAATAGATTTTGTTGCCGATCCACATGGGATTGATGTCGTTCGAATCGGTGCGGGGAATCTTCACGATGGAAAGGTCCGCCAGATTCACGATCCAGAGGTAGCTGGCCTCGCCTCCGCGATATCGTTTCCATGCCACGTAGTTGGTGAAGCCCGGCGCAAACTGGCCCCCGTCGAGCGGCGCATAAACAAGCCGCTGCCCGTCAGGCGAATACGAACCGGTGCAGGCGATCGGCAGGGGCAGGGCGGAGGCAAATCCGCCCTCGGCGGCCACGGTGAACAGCTGCGTATAACGCGGACCCCAGGCTTGGCGCGCGGAGCGGAAAAGAATGTGCTTGCCGTCGGGCGTCCACCCAACCGCGCGATCGATACCGGGGTGGAACGTAATGCGCTTTGGCACGCCGCCGGCGGCAGGCATGGTGAAGACGTCGGTATTGCCGTCGTATTCGCCGGAGAACGCGATGGTGCCGCCGTCGGGCGAAAACGACGCGTCGGTCTCAAAGCCCTGGCCGGTGGTGAGACGGCGTGCGACGCCTCCCGCGCGTGGGACGCTCCACAGGTCGCTTGCGTACGAAAAGACGATTAGATCCTTGCTGAGGGCGGGCTTCTGCAGGAGATGCAGGCTGCCGGGTTGAGCAAAAACGGACGCGGCCGCTGCGCAGAGCAGCGCCGAAATCAGGGCGAATCTCATTGATGTTGTCCTCCCGGGGTTGGGCTGAATCATCTCAGTCTAACGCAGTTTGGCGGTGTCGAGTCCGGACCGAACTCCAGCGCCGTCGGCACTCCGCCAATAAAAACGGGCGTCGGGACTCGTGGTCCCAACGCCCGTCATTACACCAAATGCGGGACTGTTCTACTTCACCGACGGGCTGTCGTCGGCTTTGATATCGCCCAGTGCGTACTGAATGCCCGCGCGAATGTGCTCCAGCATCGGAGTCATCGCGTAAACGGCTTCAGCGTGGCCATGGGCTTCGTAAAACACGCGGCCCTTACCCTCACGCCGAATGTAGCTCAGGCCGTAATCGCCATCGGTGCGTGGGTTAGACTCCTTCGCTTTATCGGCCGCGCTCATTTTGTCGTAATCGATGCTCGTCAGCACATGAACGTTCTTGCGCGAGAACGAATCCTGCGCGAACGTGTACGTTTCGTCGTGGATGTCGAATTCCTTCCCGTGGAACATCGCGGTGAGAGGACTCTTCGGATCGTCGATCTTCGTCGTGATGAGCTGCGGATAGGTCCAGTGGAACTTGAAGTAGCCGCCGATCAGCTTGTTGAATTCGGGCCACTGCAGAACCGCGGCTTGTCCGCCGCCCGCTCCGCGTCCCGATCCCCCTCGTCCGCCGCCAACCGGCGCCATCACACCGTTGAAGCGCATGGCGAAATCGGCCTGGCTGACCTTGCCCGTCTTGTCGGTATCGAGCTTGTCGAACCAGGCGTCGGCCAACGAGGCGAGTTCGGCGCGCGTCAGTTTCTGATCGCCATTCTTATCCGCCTGCGACATGAAAAGAGTCGAGAGCGTGACCGCAGTGCCGCCACGGCCGCCACCTCCGCCCCCGCGGCCCGCCGGCGAAAAAGCCGCCTTGCAATCGCTGTGATAGGAATCCGTCGCGGCATGGATGCCTGCGATGCCTTTGCCGCTTCTCACGAAGTCGAGGAAAGCCGCGCGGCGGGCCGCCGTTACCGCTTCGTCCTTATCGTCCAGGAAACAGCCGGTCGTGCTGTCGAGGAAAATCAGGTCGTACTGCTTCAGGTTAGCCGCGGTGATGTCGGCCGGATCGTAACTGACCGTGGTCGTCCACAGGTTGCCCTTGTTGCCGAGCGCTTCCACCGTTTTCGCCGCGAGCGGAATCGAGGAATGGACGAAGCCGCCGGCGCCCGTATGTGCGAACACCAGCACCTTGCGCGCCTTCTTCGGCTTCGCACTGGGATCGGTCGGCAGTGCCGCCATCATGGCGTCGATGTCGGCTTGTTTGGCTGTCAGCGGAGTCGTGTTGCCGTTGGGATTGAAACCGCCCATGGCGCCGGCGGCTGCCGGAGGCGCAGCGGCTGGCGCGGGAAATACGATCGTGAGGCCAGCCACCAGCTGGTCCTGGGTCAACGATCCGGCTTTAGCCGTGTCCCATCCCGTGAACCACGCGTCGAAGACTGATTTCATCTCGGCCCGCGTGATCGAGCCGTCTTTGTCGCTGTCGAGCGCCGTAAACAGCGCCGGTGCAACGCCACCACCGCCGCCTCTCCCACCACCACGGCCCGAACCGCCGCGGCCGCCCTGCTGGGCGCTCAAAATGCCGAGTGTGGCCGCGAGAATGGTCATCGCGCCCACCCCTATCAATGTTCTTTTGGTAGATCTGGTTAACTTCATTTAAGACACTCCTGTGCCGTGTGATAGTTTATCGCACGCTGGACATCGCCGTCTAAGCTTGGGTTTGTAAACCTGGGTTCGCGCTGGCCGCGCGAACGGTTCCGGCACCCCTCCACTGTCCGGGCGCACCGCCGAAATGCGCGGCATGGCCGGCGCAGGCGCGCTCTCCAGCGCAGCGCGGGCGACCAAATCACTCTCGCCAGTCGCCCGGCGGTAGCCGTCAAATCAGCGCTGCGAATCGACGGTGACCTGCCGGAAAGCTGCCGGTCCGAGACGCGTGCAGCGGGCCATCGCACGAGCGGCACCCAAACTTACCCCCACAGGCCCACCTGCCACCGGACGAGCAAGGCACGCAGGAATCTCTGCCCCGGAATCCCAGCCTACGCCGGTGACTGCACAACCTTGCCGTTGATCCTCACATCCGTCCGCGTGAGGCCTCGGACGTTCTCCACGATATCGGCATTCGCCACATTCTCAAACGCGCAGCGCTCGAAATGAATATTGTTCATCGGCGCATCGGGAAATCCGCGTAGCTGAAGCGCGTACTTCGACTTCCTGCTCGTCACGTCGCGGATATCGATATTCCGAACCACCGGGTGCTCCGACCCCTTCTGTCCTTCCTGGTAAAAGAAATCGACCTGAAGAATCGCGTCGGAAACCTCGCCGATCGTAATGTTGCGGAAATAGACGTTCTCGATGATCCCGCCGCGCATCGCGTTGGTCTTGAAGCGCAGCGCCTCGTTGAGATTCGGGCTGTTGAGGCGGCAATTTTCCACGAATACGTTCCGTACACCAGCCGACATTTCGCTGCCAATGGTCACGCCGCCATGGCCGTCCTTCATCTCGCAATTGCGGATAATGACATTCTCCGTCGGAGAGGCCACGCGGCGGCCGTCGCGGTTGCGGCCCGCCTTGATCGCGATGCAGTCGTCCCCCGTGCTGAAGCTGCAGTTCTCGACCAACACATCCTTGCAGGAGTCGGGATCGCAGCCATCGTTATTGGGCCCGTGGCTGTCGATCTTCACGTTGCGCATTGTGACGTTCGTGCAGTACAGCGGATTCAATTCGTACATCGGAGAGTTGATAATGCTCACTCCGTCGATCAGAATGTTCCTCGACCGGCACGGCTGGATGAAAACGGGTCGCAGGTAGTGGCCTTCGCCGAAAACACGCTGCGCGACCGGCACGTCTTTTTCGCCCATGTCGGTGAGAATCGTGCGGTCGTTCACCGGCGGCGCGCCGTCGGGTCGTCCCCATGGATTGGCCGTGGTCCAGGACCACCAATTGGCGCGGTTGCACTGGCCGTCGAGCGTGCCCTCGCCGGCCACGCCAAGGTTTTCCTGGCTATCGGCATAAATAAACGGGGAGTAATTCATTAGCTCCGTGCCTTCAAACCGTGTGAACACTACGGGCAGGTATTTTTTCGGGTCGGCGATGAAACGAAGCGTGGCGCCGGCGGAGACGTAAAGATTGACGTTGCTCTTCAGGTGGATTGCGCCGGTATAAAAGATTCCGGCCGGCACGACGACGCGTCCGCCGCCCGCGCGACTACATGCGTCGATGGCCTGAGCGATGGCGCCGGTGCAATCGTGCGCCTCTCCCGCGGCAGCGCCGTATTTCACGATTTCGAAATCGCGTTTCGCGAACACGGGCGGCTTGATGCGCGCCAGAAGCTGCGGAAACTGGTCCCAGGCTGCGGCCTGTGATGGCGCGGCATCGGCGCGCGTGGTTAGAATGCCGGCGGCTGCGGCATACAGAAATGTTCGACGGTCTTGAGTCATTTGTCGGCGCAATCCGGCACCTTCTGTACTATAGGTCGGTCCGCCGCAAGTGTCAAACCGGCGAGTGCCACCGGGTGGGCGAAAAAGGTAACGGATTGGCGATTCTGTGTTTTTGCGGCCTTTGCTTGAAGTACAATCTACTTCGAGACGGGAAGACCCTTGACGTTTCAAACCTTGACCGGCGAGTTGGTCGATGTCAATCGAAAGGTCAGCAGTCTGCGGCCAGTCGAGCAGGCGGGAGCAGATTCCGCAGGAGGGCCGCTGCCCATCAGTTGGGCGCAAAGATGCTGGAGCAACTGCTGCGTGCGCCTGCGGAGTTCGAACGAGAAGTTCCCTGTCCTTGCGGTCGACGAGCGCGGTTTTCACCAGATGCGTCCGAGGTGCCTGGTGAGAGCCCAGGGGTCGGTCGGCATCGAACGCCCGTATTATCTTTGTCCCGATTGTCATAAGGGGGCACGGCCCCCTTGATGTCGAACTGGACACGGAGGGCACGGAGTTTTCGCCCGGCGTGCGCCGAATGATCGCCGTGACGGGCAGCGAGACCAGTTCCGAGCAAGGCCGCGCACAACTCGAACTCCTCGCCGGTATCGACGAGACCACCAAGGCAGTCGAGCGGCAGGCCGAAGCGATTGGCGACGACATGGCGCGAAAGGAAACACTGCGGGTCGCGAGCGCGGCTCTCCGCCTTTCGGCAGTTGTTCTAGCTTAGCTATAGCTGAGCTATAGGACAACCTCTACCGCACCGAGATGCACCCCGGAAACATCATCCTGCTGCGCAACAGCCGGGTTGCTCTGATCGACTTCGGCGCGGTCGCCGTCACCGAGCGCGCACACTGGCAGAAGTCCCGCGTTTTTGTGAATGGCCTGATCACCGGCGACTATGAAAAGGCAGCGGAGACCTCGTTCCTTCTTTGCGCTGCCCTGCCCAACATCGATCTCGAAGGCGTCAAGGCAAAGCTGGTCGAAGCCCTTCGCGCCTGGGGTTCGCGAACTCTCGTGCGGGATCTGCTGTATCGCGAAAAGTCGATGGATAACGCTTTTTCGCATATAGCTTAGATCCTCTTCCAGCGCCGATTCGCGATGCAGTGGACCATGAATGCGCCTCGGACGCGCCGCCGCTGCTCTCGACGGCCCATCGTTTACCTGTATCCCGATCTGGACACTTCGACCACGTTCCGGCCCATTTACGCGGCGCGGAGCACCGTGCCCCCGCCCCGTAGTCTCAGTTCCCAGCGCATCCAGAACCTGCCTACGCAGCCTTGCGATGGCCCCGGAAGTATCGCAGGGCCTGTACCGACAGGGTGTCTTCCAGGCCTCGGCCATTCGCCGGCAGGCGCAGGTCTTCGAGGTACCACGAGCAAGTTCGCGTATCTTATCGCCGTACTCTACCGGCAGATTTCGCGACTGTTGTTCCTGCTGGAAGCGTTCATGGTGTTCGCCTTCTTTTACGGCCCGGAACCATGCGCGAGACGAGGATAAACTTCGCCTTCGCGGTCGAATACAGGTCATTGTTGTGCACCTGATCATTATCCGAATCTGCCTGTTCAATTACGAATATTACGAATACCGGAGTACCGATCTGGAGCGCACTACCAAACGTGGCGATCCGCGGATGAGGGTATTGGCCATCCGTCACTGCGCCCACGGTGCGCTCACGCGTCCGCTTGGTTTGTGCGGAGCCTCGCTGAATGGCGATCTCAATCGAATTGAGATGCAATTACTTAATTAACCGTCAACCTGTCTGAACGCAACGGGCCGGTAATCCGTTCGATTTCCCGTTAGCGCTATTCCGGTTTCCCAGCCTGGACGTCGCGCTTCCGCATTGCGGGAGATTTTCGTCGGTCCAGGCTTCCAGCTTCGACGTGACTGCCCCTGGACACCGTGCACGAGAGGCGAGAGTCTGTTGCCTATTCCGGAGTGTGCCGGAAAATGTGCATTAAACTGACCCTCAGGCCATCTGCGGTGAGCGAAGCAGACGCCCCGATCCGTCTGACCCACGCGGAATCACGGAACCTGTGGAAGCAGGTTTTGTGCTTGGTTGCAAGAGGTCCCGGATTCAAATCCCGGCTGTCCCAACAAGCCCTTCAAACACTTGCAGCCCAGGGACAGACTCCAAACAGCGCGTCGGGAGTCGATTCCGACCCGTTCTGCGCGCTTCGCGCACATGAAAGAATCATCCCGAATCCCCCGGCCTCTCTGCCGTGCTAGGCGCCCTCGGTGCGTTGTTTTGTTTGAGTGTCTATTCTTTCTCAAAACTGCGTATTAAGGCGTCAAACTTCACTGAATTTGCCGAGACCGTTTTCGCCGGGCCGGCAAACTTGACAAAAATGCTTCCGCCTGGGCCTTCAACAATCGCGGCGAGCATCCGATATTCGGCCTTCGGAGGCTGCGGCATCATAGCCATCCCGCCGGTTGCAGTGTAGGTGCCGCTCGCGTCCATTGTCGTCACATTCAGGCCGTGGAACTGCTGTGTTGCGATCTTCGCCGGCGCTGGCTGGCCGTTGATCGTGAATTGTCCTTTCCATCGGGCAAGGTTGGCTTCAACGCTCCCTCCTTGTCCCTGGCCGAAGAAGTAGACGACGCACTCCGAGTCCCCCACTTCGTAGGTCGCCGCACGCATCGGCGCCGCTCCTTTTGATGTCCATCCTGTCGGCGCCACCCACTTTAGTCCCGCAGTTGATTCGGCCAGCAACGCCAATGACACGCAAAATAAAAACATTCCGGAACGCATGTCGATTAGTTTAACCCGATTGGTGGCCTGCACGCTTGGGCGCGCACCCCAGAGCGCGAGAGGGATCACAGCCGGTCATGGTGTCGCGCTGAACTCCTCGCGACCCGTCTCGTTTGGCCCCCGACGTGCACCATGAGTTGCGACGTGCGCATTAGTGAGAGCGAGCACGTTCGAGGTACAAATGACAAACAGCATGCGGCAGCAAATTGAAGGCGACCTTCACGACGCAAGAGGAACGGCTAAGGAGGCCGAGGGCAAACTCACTCACGATCCCGATCTTGAGGCGGAAGGCCGAGCCGAGAAAGTGGCTGGCATCGTTCAAAAGAAGCTTGGTCAACTCGAGAAACTGATCGGCAAGTGAGCGTTGGTTTACGACTTTGTTACCCTTCCCGAGAGGCCGTCCGACGGCTCAGCCAATGCACTAGAGGCGGGTTTCTTTGGGAATTGCTTTCGAAATCCGGCGATTTCTTCGCGGGTGGGAGGCCAGACTCTATCACATGCAGTACAGTGGAACATCAACGCGCCGGATTTCAACGCCGATTCAAATTCTTCACCGCTGAATGTAACGGTCTGATCGTGGTTGTTCGGGCATGCAATTTCGAAGTCGATCCGGTCGCTCATAGTTTCTTTCTCCTTGCGAAACTCCCCCTATTGCGGGGATGTCAGCGTGGCGTTTTTCAGCGCCTTCTTTTGCAGACGGGGCAGGCGGGCCTTGTCCTTTGTCGGTATTCTCCCAACTCCCTTCCTTATCCGCGTTGTCACGGACGAGGCAGGGACAACCACGTTTCCAGCAGCGCCGCCAATCGTTTCCACAGGTTCTCTAAGGAGAGGTCTTTTCATACCTGCGGGCCAGCAATCTTGTAGCCAAAGGACTGCATTCGGCTGGGATTGTCGAACTTCACGGAATCCTCAAGATCACGTCGACAGCAATCCCGATCCTCTTCGGCGAAATCGGGTGAAAGCCCAACGTCAAGCGAGATTCGATTCAGTTGGTCGCGCAATGGCAGATTCTGCCGCTTCCGGTAAAGATTTGCATCCGTTTCAGCCGGGATGCCGGATCAGATTACAGCAACAAATGGAAAGACAAACCATATGAGCGTTCGAGAAGTTCAGGTTCAACGAGTAACTGTGGTTTCCTGCGATCCTTTTAACGCGGTCGTTGCCCGCATCGACGCCCAGATCGGTCATCCGGATATGGCTGCGTTCCGCGAGAGTTTTTCAGCTGCGCACAATGAAGCTGAAATGAATCAGTCGTCGATCCGGTGACCAAATCCAACGGCATTATGGAGTTTCACTGCTGTCCGGCTAAAAGTCGAACAGAATCAGCTGTTTACCGGGATCGGGTAATTCCTCTTGGGAGTCGGATGGCTGAAGTGCCTGTAAAATGGGCGTTTTTTCAAAAAGCGTGAGGCGGAGAACCTGTAGAATCTGGTAAGCCTCGCCGACAGCTCCAGTCGCTTGCGGACGATGGCGACAAGGACATAAACGGAGACCGCGATCCAGATTTGAGTCTTCACGGCATTCTCGCTGGTACCGTAAAAGGCTTTGATCCTGAGATGCTGCTTGATCCACTTGAAGAACAGTTCGACCTGCCAGCGGCACTTGTAGATCTGGGCGATGGTGCGGGCCGGGAGCGTGAAGTTATTGGTGAGAAAGCTGAAGCGCTTTCTCGTTTCCACGTCGAGGTACCTCACGCGACGTAAGCGTCGGGCTAAGCCTTCGCCGAGTTGATCGCCGTGAGGATGACCGTGTGATCCGAGCGCACGCCGGTGCTCTTGTCCACCGGATGCGAGTATCGGCGTTGGAGCAGAACGTTGGATTTGGTGCGTACGACGAAGAACGCTGAGCAGAGAGCGAACCCGTTACAGTCGCTCGAAATCGACGTAGCCGCGATCCATAACGTAGAATGCGCCGGCCTCGGGGAGGATGTCGTCGAGGATGTTGACGTCATGTACCTTTCCGTCGGTAATGCTGATAAACGTTGGGATATTGCCATGCAGATCGAGCAGAGTGTGCATTTTCACCGCGCCTTTGTGCTTCGCCCGGCCGGCCGCGCCCAGCGCCAGTCCCGCCAGTTTCGAAATGAATCTTGCCGCTGGCCGCCAGGCTGTCGGACAGCTTCGCAATCAGCCGTTCTAATTCCAACGCGCATGCACACACGTTTTTGCAAGGACTTCCAGGTGCTCGTCAAAAGCGCAGGAGCTTCCGGACGCCGTGCCAAACATGGTAGGAACGATCCGTTCAGCCAGGTCCGGTGCCGTAAAACTGCGCGGGTTCTTCAGAGGTCCAGCCGTTTCGGCAGCCGCGTCGCGGTAGGGTGGGAGAAGGTCGCCGCCTCGATGAAACTGCGGATACAGGACAATTCGCTTCGCTTTCGCCTGACCAGGAAAGAAGTCATGGCGCTACGCGACGGCGGATTTGTCGAAGGCGCCATTCGGTTTCCGGCTGGCCGCGTGTTGGCCTACTCGGTTGTAAGCTCGCCGCACACATTGGCCCCAACCACAGTCTTCGCGGATGACACTATCAGTGTAGTTTTACCCGAGGCGATGACGCAGTTATGGGCGGACGGCGATGCCGTCGAGTTAGAGGGGATCCACTCCGAAGTCAGCATCCTTGTTGAGAAGGATTTTCAGTGCCTTCACAAACCAGCTGAGCGGGATCCCGATGCTTTTCCAAACCCATTGGGCACGATCGGCGAATCGACCAAATAATCGAATCAAAAAAAAACGGCAGGCACTCGGAGGAGGGTGCCTGCCGCCTCACCAAGAGTCACCAGGAGCTCGGAGGAGTGCGCCCGCTGACTGGATCGCTACACTGATTCAGTGCGCGATACCTTTCGGCAAAAACTGGTGGTCGTTGCCTGCACCAGTATCATCACAAGACGCCCAGCGGACGATAACGGTTACAGATCGAAGAACCTACCGTTAATTTAGCATAGAACTGTACCAAATTCCACTACCGGGGTGCGCGACGGGTGCGCGACAAAAAAGTAACGGATTGGCGATTGTCTTTTCTTGCGGACTTTTTCTTAAAGTATAATGTACTTGAAGAAAGGAAGACCCTCCATGATTGACCCGCTCATTGTTTTGACCGGCGAACGCGCCACCTTGCTCCGGAGTATCGCTGAACTGGGCGACTTTCAGCCAGGCTCTATCACCAATACAGTCCGGCGTTGCGGAAAGCCGGAGTGCCATTGCGCCAAACCAGACGATCCGGGACATGGTCCTCATTTTCAGCTCACCAGAAAGATTAACGGCAAGACAGCGACGCAGAATCTGCCATCTCCGGCAGTCGTCCGCAAAGCAGAAGGTGAGATCGCCGAATATCGCAGGTTTCAAACCTTGACTGGCGAGTTGGTCGATGTCAATCGAAAGAATTGCGGTTTGCGGCCAGTTGAGCGGACGGAGCAGACTCCGCAGGAAAAAAAACGGCCGATGCGATCCGGCGCGAGGGGGCGCGGGAAATAGAGGCGTTGCTGGATGTCGTCTTCACCGGTCTGCGCAAGAGTGGCCATATCGATCTGGAGGCGGTCGAAATGGCCACCCGCGCCGCTGCCCATCAGTTGGGCGCAAAGATGCTGGAAGAACTGCTGCGTGCGCCTGCGGAATTCGAACGAGAGGTTCCCTGTCCTTGTGGCCAACGCGCGCGGTTTTCACCAGATGCGTCCCGGGCACCTGGTGACAGCCCTGGGGCGGGTCGGCATCGAACGCCCGTATTATCTGTGCCCCGATTATCACAAGGGGCACTGCCCGCTCGATGTCGAACTGGACACGGAGGGTACGGAGTTTTCGCCTGGCGTGCGCCGGATGATCGCCGTGGTGGGCAGCGAGACCAGCTTCGGGCAAGGCCGTGCCCAACTCGAACTCCTCGCCGGTATCGACGTGACCACGAAGGCGGTCGAGCGGCAGGCCGAAGCGATTGGCGACGACATTGCGCGAAAGGAAAAACTGCGGGCCGCGAGCGCACTGCAACTGGAACTGCCGGAGATTCTCGGTCCTGCCGTTCCCATTCTGTATATCGAAATGGACCTACTCAGGTCCCGATGGTGAGCACCGAACTGGAAGGCCGCGCCGGACGCATCGAAGGGAAACCGGCGCGCACGCGCGAGTTTGACCACGCCTGCGGCCGGAATTATCGGCGCACGCGGAACGAGGAGCCGGTTGCGCGCATCCGACAGTGATGGAAGTGGATCGAACCCCAGCAAGTCGTCGGCAAAAATGTCGCAGAACGGCAGTTCGGCGGGGCTGCCGAAATAGACGCCGGGAGTGAGATCCTGCGATTGTCTGCAAATGACTTCCACTGTGGCTCCGTACCCGTTGCTTTCGCAGATTTCGCGCGCAAACGCAGCCGCGACAGGATCCTTTTCGCAGGTGATAACCTTTTCGCCCCCGGCGCGGGCCGCCATAAGTGCGAGCATGCCCTGCACCGGAGCCGATCTCTAGGACGCGCATGCCAGGGCCGATGGCGCGCCTCAGTGCCTGGTCCCACGCGCGATTGCGTCTGGCATCGTTCATCATCCGGGGATGGTATCCGGGCAGCAGCGATCCGAGCAGCGTTTTCGCCCGGAGCGCGACGCTGTAATCGTCAGAAGCGTCCCGAAAGGCCTGGCGGGCCAGATCGAACGCACGAAATCTTTCCTTCCTTCCGAGAACAACTCCGCCAGTCCAATCAGATTGCGGCGTACTGGGGCCGCCCTTCAATGCCACTGAGGAAAGCGGAGATCATCCGATCGATCCATTGGGGCGCTTTCAGGCCGGTTCATTGGAGCCAGTCCAATCCAGCGCGCCAGAGGAAACAGTGATGCCTCGACGAGAAGCAGAAATTCCATCGGCGCGCTGAGCGCGGTGGAGGCGTCCTGCATCAGGTATGTGCCATCTCCCACGCGCTGCCGGACGACACCCATGACCTCGAGCGCCTTCAGAGCATGACGCACAGAGGCGCGGTTGACGCTGAATCGCTTCGCCAGATCGCGCTCAGGGGGCAGTCTGGCGCCATGATGAAGGTCGCCATCGGCAATCATCTCTTTCAGCCCCGATACGAGGGTGGTAGTGAGGTCGCGACTGTTGGCGGACGGCGTATACAGCGCTTGACAACGGGAGTTCGTCTCAAGTCTAGCAAGACTGAAACCCGGCAGCCTGTATGCGACGGTCATCGTCGCCTGTCTCCATCAAGAGTCCGAAGACGGGAGTGCCGCGAGCCGTCGCGATACGTCTCAGGACGCGGACGCAGCCGGAGGCGAAGAGCCGTTCGCTGCGGGAGCTTCTTCCGACAGCCGCCAGCGTGATCGTTGAACGGTTCGCCCCGGGATCGGGGCCATCGCTCCGACCGAACAAGCGGGAGCAAGAGGGACCGTCGTCGACAAATCGGGCGGCCGCGCTGGACGCCGAGCCCTGCGCGGTCCTTACGTGACCGACCATTGCCGCGAATCACCGGTGGCGTGACAGGGCGGACGGGTGGACCGTCCTCCTGTGCCGATCCCAGGCGCTTGGGTAATGGGGTACTGGTACCGGGTTCCCCGGCCGGGGCCTAGAAGGGCTTTCCCCCTCGCCGATGAGGTAATCGTGCGGGAATTCAACCGGCACGAAAGTTAAAGACGGAGGAAAGCAATATGAAAAAGACACTGAAATTTGCGGCGATATTCGGGCTGGCGCTGCTATGCGGAACGACCGTATGGGCGGGCAGCGAAAAACTCTCGCCCGAACTCAAGCCGGAAAACAGAAGTCGCAGTCGGTCCGCCCAAAATGCGGAATCGGGCGTGGAAGTAATCGTTCAGTACAAGGTCACCCCGACCGAGGCTCATCACCAGCGCGTGGCGAAGCTCGGCGGCAAACTGAACGCGAAGATGGAGTTTATCAAAGGCGCGCATTACACTGTGCCGGCGGCGGCGCTGGATACGCTCGCGAGCGATCCGGACGTGGCCTATATCACCCCCGATCGCGCGATCAATCCCACGTTCGACAACATCACCAACGGAACGATAGATGCCGGTTATATGAATAGCGAGGGGTACGTCGGGACCGGCATCGGCGTGGCCATCATCGACAGCGGCATTGTAGACCTTCCCGATTTCCACACCGGTTCGACCGACCGCATCGTTTACCAGCAGTCGTTTGTCGGAGGCACTCCCGCGGATCAGTTCGGCCACGGCACGCATGTGGCCGGCATTCTGGCGGGTAACGGCAACGGCACCGTTTACCAGGGCGTGGCTTATAACGCCAACCTCATCAATCTCCGGGTGCTCGATGCGAACGGAAACGGCACCGATTCCGCCGTAATTCAGGCGATCGCCGCCGCGGTCTCGCTCAGCGGCAAATACAATATCAAAGTCATCAATCTTTCCCTCGGCCGTCCGGTATACGAATCGGCGTCGCTCGATCCCCTCTGCCAGGCGGTGGAAGCTGCATGGAAAGCGGGCATTTTCGTGGCTGTCGCGGCGGGCAACGACGGGCGCAATAACAACGCTCAAACGATGGGATACGGCACCATCACGTCGCCGGGTAACGATCCATATGTGATGACCGTTGGCGCTATCAAGGCTGAGGGGACCACGGACCGTTCGGACGACCGTATTGCGAGCTACAGTTCGAAAGGCCCGACGCTTTTCGACCACTACGCCAAACCCGACATCGTCGCTCCCGGCAACATGGTCGTTTCGACGTTGCCCGCGGGCCTGACGCTGTCGAACCTCTACCCGGCCAATCGCATCGGCGCGACCAACTACTTCACGCTGAGCGGCACGAGCATGGCGACACCCGTCGTAGCAGCCTGGGCGGCGATGGGATATCAGAACAACACCACGATCACAAACGACAACATCAAAGCCGACTTTATGATGTCGGCGACGAAGGTTTTTCCGGCCAGCAGCACGGTGGTGGATCCCACCACGGGGCTGTCTTATACCAGTTACTACGACGCATTCACCGTAGGCGCGGGCGAACTCGACATGCAGTATATCAACACGATTTCGTTCGCTCCGGTGGGCACCTCGGCGAAAACGCCTGCCGTGGCCTACAACAAATCGACCGGTTTGGTTTCCATGCAGGGAATCGGCGCGAGCAATGTGGTTTGGGGTTCCAACGTGGTCTGGGGCTCCAACGTGGTCTGGGGCTCGAGCGCGGTTCTGTCAAACAACGTAGTCTGGGGTTCCAACGTGGTTTGGGGTTCTTCCGCGATGGCGGGCTTCAATGTAGTTTGGGGTTCCAATGTGGTCTGGGGCTCAAGTGCGAACGATGCGACGTTCAGCATCGGAGCCATCAACACGGAACCTTAGAGCGGACTCCTTCCGAAATCGGCGGGCACGCCGGCGTGTCGTACGTCCGGGTCAAACAGTGTTCGGCATGAAATACCGCTGCGCCCGGACTTCGACCGACCACCGGAACCCCGCCCTGCAACTCGCGGCCTTGAATGGGACTGGATGCAGGACCTTTTCAAGGAGAGGAATTAAGCCAACGGTTCCCTGAGGAACGAAACGAACGTGGAAAGAACATGTTGTTTTGCCGCCTGAGGAAGACAGAGGACAAGCCAAATGAACAAGATTGGATATCTCGCCAACAGAAGGAAACTCCGGACCGGCAATCCTTGTTCCCGCGGGCCGAGTTTACCGGGACCCTCGCGCTCGCGCTGACTGCCGTGGCCTTTGCCGCCCATCCGAAAATCGCCAAACGCCGAAGCGGCGTGGAAAACCACGGGAGCGGCGATTTCGTCAGGCCGTCGGGAGAGTGCGGTATCAGTGGTGCTTGAGCTCTTCCTGGATATCGGCAACCGCCTCGTCGTGGCGTGCGGGGTTTTCCAGATCGCGCTTCAGCCGCTGCAACGCCACGCCTACCACATCGCGGTGATGCAGTTTAGCGTTAAACTCGTTCTGGGTCAGCCGGAGCCACATGCCATGCAAGCGATCCAGATCTTCCGGCCACAAGCGCGGCGGGTGCGGACCCAGATTGACGAACAGCGTCTTCGCGGCCGGGTCGATCACTTCTAACGAGAACGGATGCCTCGGCTCTTCCAGCGCCTCCCACGCCAGGCCTATCCGCTGGGCCAGATCGGCCGCGTCCATTCTTAAGGATGCGCCCACTACGACTCGCGTAGCCTGAATTTTTGCAGCGGTCTGCACAATCGCCAGGAAGGGATCCCGGCTGGGGACCACCAGCAATTCGACGGTCTTGCCCTCCTTCTCGGCCAGGTTCACGACGTTGGTGAACAACTCGCGTTCGTAATCCGTGAAGAGCTGGTCGTTGGCAAGATGATATTCGCTCGATTGCGTGGAGATCTGCCGAACCGTCATGACCACGATGTCGTGCCGCCGCAGATTCGTCTTCTGAACCACTGTCCTCAGGTGCGCCAGGTTGTTCGCGTCCCGCACTGCGACAAGGATCGAACCTGGCCGGGCCTTCAGGCTTACGGTCGCCACTTCCGGCTGCAACTCCAGATTGAATTCTTCGAGGCCGTGTTTCACGCCCATCATCTTTTTGCGGTTGATATGCTCGGAAACCGTGAAGATGACGAACAGGACGACGGTAAAGATGATGCCGTAAATCGTCGCGTTCTTCTTCGAAAACAAGTTGGCGACGGCAGTCATTCCGAGCAGAAGGGTTGTCGCTCCGAGGCCGATCGGAATCTCGACTCCGCCGAGCCTGATATTCCACGGAAATTTATATTCCTGATCGTGCCGGTGATAGCGCAGAACCAGAACACCGAGGGCCTTCAGGAAGAAACTCCACACCACGCCGAAGGCATAAGCTTCGCCGAGCAGATAAACGTCGCCGCCGCTGAGGGCGATGGTGAGAATCTGCAGTATCGCGATCAGGTTGATGATCCGAGAGGTCGTCCCGAACCTCTTGTGCGGCTTGCGGAACCAGTCGACCAGAACCCCGTCTTCGGCTACGCGATTCATCACGCCGTTGGCGCCTATCATAGAGGTGTTGACCGCTCCGGAGAGAATGATCACACCTACGAACACGACGAAGCCCTGGAACACAAGCCGCAGAATCTCGGGGCCGGCCAGATACATGGCAAGGCCACCCAGCAGGTTATCGACATACTGCGGACGAACCGCGTCGGGAATAATCATCGAGGCGAACACTGTGATCACGCCCGTGCAGACCACCGAGTAAATGCAAACGATGTTGCCCGTGATGCGCAGATTCTTCAGCTTCGGATATGCGATTTCGCGGTAAACCTGCGCCAGCGTTTCAAAGCCGCTCATGGAGAGAAGCGAGTGTCCGAAGGCAATGATAATGGCAACGAACGAGATGGCCGGGAAAATCGTGCCCTTGAACCAACCGAGCGACTCATCGGTGAAGTGCAGATTGTGCGGCAAAGGCGGGGGAGGAATTTGGGCCGGACCGTGCAGAATCAGCGTCAGCGGACACCAGATCACGAAGATGACCACCATCACCGTGGTGATCTGCATGATCCGCAGCGCCTTGTGGCTCGACTCATGCATGCCCTTGATATTGAGCCACCAGAAATAGATCGTGACCAGGACCGCAAACCCGGCCGAGAACGAGTTCGGCGAAACAGCCAGATTCAGATGCGCGAGTTTGGCAACCTGATTTGTCATTCCGGCGAGATATTGTCCGGCGCTGACCACGCTGATGGGGCCGGTCAGAATATAGTCGAACAACAGCGAGGAAACGGATATGCGCGCGATGAACGGCCCCATCGCATCGCGCACTACCACGTACACGCCGCCGCGCACGAACATGGAAGAACTCTCCATGTAGACCGATCGCACAGCGAAACTGAACAACATGACCGCCAGCACGAACCATGGCGCGCTTCTGCCCACCGCGTGCTCGGCGATGCCGCCCGCGTAAAAGGCCGACGACGCCAGATCGCTCAGTACGATGGATGCGGCGGCCCAGAAAGAAATGAACGACAGCGCTACCGTCGTGGCTACTACGACTCTTGCGGTCTTGGCCGAGTCGGAGCGAGGTTCAGACTGTGTCAAACGAAGGTCTCCTGTTTCCTGTTCCCGTTGTGGTCACAACTTTCAATGGCTCCTGCGGGGTTAGCTGACGGGCGGGAGCTTGAAAGAACTCCGTCCAGACATGGGACTTAGCCCCGTAAACTGCTCGGGTCCCCCACTCAGATCGTGAAGAGGGTCACGACCGATTCGGATTCTTTGAGATTAGCATGGGAAGTGTGCGGATCGTGACAAACGAGATTTTGGCGAGGTCGGTTATCGGAAGGCTGAGACAGCACGGCCACACCGCCTGGCTGGTGGGTGGATGCGTGCGGGATCTGCTGCTCGGGCGAACTCCGAAAGACTTCGACGTTACAACTGCCGCGCCGCCGGATGAGTTGCTGCGGCTGTTTCCAAAAGCCGGCGTGGTTGGCGCGCATTTCGGCGTCGTATTGGTGCATGACAACGGCGCCGACGTCGAAGTCGCTACATATCGAAGCGACCTTGATTACAACGACGGCAGGCACCCCTCCGCCGTCCACTTCGAAACCGATCCCGAACAGGACGTGCTCCGGCGCGACTTCACGATCAACGCGCTGTTGCTCGATCCGTTTAGCGGAGAAGTGGTTGACTACGTGGATGGCAGGGCAGATCTGAAGGCTGGTATCGTCCGCGCCATCGGCGACCCTGTCCGAAGGTTCCGGGAAGATCATCTGCGGCTATTGCGCGCGGTTCGATTTGCCGCGCGGCTCAACTTCACGATCGATCCCGCGACGTTCGCAGCCATGCGCCAACTCGCGCCGTCGATTCACACAATCTCGGTAGAGCGGGTGAGCGCCGAACTGGCCCGCATACTCACCGAGGGCGGCGCCCGGCGGGGCTTTGAACTGCTGGACGCATCGGGACTGCTTCATGAAATTCTGCCCGAAATCGAGGCGATGAAACGGGTGGAACAGCCGCCGGAGTTCCATCCCGAAGGCGACGTGTGGACGCACACGCTCATCATGCTCGATGGCCTGCGGGAGCCTTCGCTGGAGCTCGCTCTCGGCGTGCTGCTTCACGACGTCGGCAAGCCTGCTACGTTCCGGGTTGCCGATCGCATTCGATTCGACGGCCACGTCGAAAAGGGCGTGGAGATCGCGCGTCAATTGCTGAATCGCCTCCGTTTTCCGGGGGCAGTGATCGAGCAGGTGGAGGCGCTGATCGCCAACCACATGCGATTCAAAGATCTGCCGAACATGCGCGAGAGCAAAGTCAAACGCTTCCTCCGCATGGCCCGTTTCGAGGAGCATCTGGAACTGCATCGGCAAGACTGTCTGTCCAGCCACGGGAACCTGGCCAACTACGAATTCGCGCAGCGGAAATTGCGCGAAGTGCCGCCCGACGAATTGCGCCCCACGCCGCTGGTGACGGGACACGACCTGATCGCGGCCGGCTGCAGGCCCGGCCCCGCGTTCGCCGCCGCGCTGCGCGAGGCCGAAGACGCTCAGCTGGAAGGGCGCGTGACGACGAAAGAGGAAGCGCTGAAGGTCGCTCTGGAGAAAATCTAGTCGACCACTTTGGCCACGAAGTAGGTGACAGTTTTGCCGGGCGCGAGTTTCATCTGGTGCGGAACTTTCGCCGGAATATGCAGCACATCGCCCGGCCCGAGAAGCGCTTCGTTTCCACCTTTGATTGAAAAGCCGCGAATTTCGCCGGGCGCGGTCGTTTTTCCGTCAACGACTTCGCCGCCGTAGACGACGGTCACCGCGCCGGATTCGATCATGATGATGTCGGCCTGTTTTTCATGCCATTCGGCCTGGCCCGAGCCTTCGCGGTGGGCCAGCGAGAAGGTGCGGTTGCCGACCGTACCCAGCGGCTCGCTCGCGACTTTGTTCGCGTCGAGTTTCGTGGCGAGTTGCTTCGCCGTGGCGTCAAGATCGGTGGCCTTCCAGATGTGAAAGCCGGCCGGATCTCCTGCGGGGAGGGCCGCCGACGAAAGGAGTAGCAATGCCGCGATGTTTCTGAATGAGAGGGCGTTTGTCATAGACCGTTACCGCCCATCAGCTTATCGCAGGTGCATGCGCCCGTCAGGCGCCATTCGCGGCGGCACAGGTCGGGGTGGTTAACATTTTGGGGATTGAGCAGAGTGAGTCCGCAGCCAGCCCACTGGCCAGCACATCAGCACGCGGACGGGGGCGTCCGCGGCGGTTCGGGGGAACCGCCCCACCAACCGGAGCGACCAGGCGGAGGCACCGGCGGTAACATCGTTAATTGCTCGCACATCTGACCCAGACACTGATCGCGTGGGGTCCTCTGGGAATCCTGCTGCTGGCCATTCTGGATTCCAGCGGCGTCCCGGTCGCGGGCGTTTTCGACGCCCTCCTTATTTTTATTTCCGTTCAACGGCCATCCGTCGCATGGTGGTGCGCCGGGCTGGCGGTGATCGGGTCGACCGTCGGCAACGTCATCCTGTTTACGCTCAGCCGGCGCGGAGGACAGCAATTCCTTGCGAAGTCCGCACCCGCCGGCCGGGCCGCGCGGTTTCGAGCCTGGTTTCTCCGCTATGGACTGCTGACGGTCTTCGTCCCCGCTCTGATTCCGATCCCGATGCCGATGAAGCTGTTCGTCATCACGGCAGGTGTCCTCGCGACGCCGATGGGCGAATTTGTCGGCGTCATATTGCTGGCTCGCGTCCTACGTTACTTCGGCGAAGCCTGGCTGGGTGTGACGCTGGGCCGCGATTCCGCTACGTTTCTGAAGACGCACGTCTGGCAATTTACGGGGTCGGCGGTAGCGCTGTTCGCCGTGCTCTATGGGTTGATGGTCTTGCGCCAGCGCGCCGTGAACCAGGGCAAGATCTGACGGTTACCGCTTTCCGGGCGGGCCTACGGTTTTCACGTCGGCTGCTTCCGCTGTCCGGCCGCAAGCATTGTACGAGTGGCCGATCCGACCGAAGCAGGCAGCCGCCCACCTCCACGGCTTGGGCGTAATACGTCCAAGCCAATGGCAAATGCGTTGCGCAAATAGTCCTTTGCGTCCCGCTTCGAACTTGCCGAAAAACCGGCTTTTCGGGAATGGGTGGCTGATCTCTCCGAGTCCTTTTTCTACCGTCCACTCCTGAGCGAGCGCTTCGGCGAACCTGCCGAGATCGCGGGCACGGTCGTCTTTTTGGCGTCGCGTGAATCGGCTTTCACAGTTGGCATCGAACTCATTATCGATAGAGGCCTGAGTCGCCGGCGGATCGTCGGGCATCTTCGAGCTGGGAAGGAATTAGCCGTGAAAGCAGCCAGAATTCATAGCTTTGGGCCGCCGGACGTCGTAGTGGTCGAGGAAGTGCCGATGCCGTCGCCGGGCCTCGGCGAAGTTCTGGTGCGCGTGATCGCCGCGGGCGTCGCTCCGTGGGACGCGATCATCCGTGAGGGCAAGAGCAAGGTCAGCCCGCAACCTCCGCTCACGCTCGGTTCGGACTTATCCGGTGTGGTCGAGAAGGTCGGCCCTGGCGTTACGGACCTCGCGCCGGCCGACGAAGTTTATGGCGTTACCAACCCACAGTTCTGTGGCGCCCAGGCCGAATTCGCCGTGGCGACGGCCGGAATGGTCGCCCGCAAACCGCAATCCCTGAATTACCTGGAAGCAGCATCGGCTCCCGTCATTGCGGTGACCGCGTGGCAAATGCTTTTCCAGTATGCACAGGCGATGCGCGGACAAACGGTAATGGTCGTCGGAGCCGCCGGGAACGTCGGGGCCTACGCCGTACAAATGGCCGTAGGCGCCTCGATCCACGTCGTTGCCATTGCTCGCCCCAACGACCGGGAGCTGCTTCGTTCATTCGGCGTGAACTCCAGCATCGACTCGAGCCAACCCGCATTCGAACAGGACCTCCCGCAGGTTGATGCCATCCTCGACACGGTCGGCGGCAGTGTGTTGCAGCGCTGCGTCGCTCGGTTGAAACCCGGAGGCAAGCTCGTCACCTCGGTTTCCGCACAGCCGCTGCCGCCGGGGGCCGTTTTCTTCTACGCCGAGGTGACCACCGCGCGCCTGCAGACGCTCACAACTTTGTTTGACGCTGGCAGAATCACGGCGCGTGTGGGCTCAATCCTGCCGCTTCCCGAGGCGCGCCAGGCGCAGGCCATGCTGGCGGGCGCACCCCACAAGTCCGGCAAGATCGTCCTCCAGGTCGGGCACACGCAGCAGAATCGATCTGCCCAGCAAAGTTTGTAGCCCCCCTAAAACGGGGTTTTGGCAACTTCGGATCGGATGCCCCTTCTTGTCTCGAAAAGGGCCCTTTGTGAGACAGGACCTGCGATGCTTCAAACCCAAGGCCTCGTTCGTCTCAACAAATAGCGCGCTGTGTTCGCGACGTTCGTCAAGTACAACGTGATGATGCCGGAATTCGGCGGAGATCCCCGGCAACGAAGAGGCTGTTGCGGCGATCAGGGCAAGACCTGAATATTTACCTTTTTCCGGCTGGCGTCACGGTTTTCACGTCCGCCGCTTCCGCGACAGGCGGCTTTTGCGCGGCCTGCTTGTCCCTCAACTATTTCGCGTGCGCTTCCATCTTTCTCGCGTCCGCCAGCCGGCCCGCGGCGTGCAACATCACAGCATACTCGTCCAGCGTCTCGACGATTTCCTGGTGATCGCCGCCGAGTCCCTTTTCGCCCAGCAGAATCGCGCGCTGAAAGTAGTCGTCTGCGCGCTTCCAGTCCTTTTGGGCCTCGTACAGTAACGCCAGGTTCGACAGGCTCTCGATGTCGCGGGTCTCGCGAATCGTCAGCCCTTTGCGGAAGAATGGCTCCGCCTCGTCGTACCGTTTCTGAGCGGCATAGAGCGAACCCAGATTGTCTAGCGCCTGCGCAACGAGAGGACTTGTCGGACCCTGGGTTGCCGTCCATAATCTGCAACGAACGCTGGAAAAGTGGCTCGGCTTCGATGTACTTGCTGTCGAAGAAATATGCCATCGCGAGATTCTCCAGCGCGGGAGCGACATCGGAGTGTCGCGCGCCCAGAACTTTTTCGCGAATGGCAAGCGACCGCTGAAACGCCGGCTCGGCGTCACTGTACATCTTTTGAGAACTGAAGAGCCTGCCCAGACGATCGAGAATTCCCGTTAGTCCGTAGCTTTCCGGTCCCAGGCTCTTTTCCGAGATCGCCAGGGCCTTTTCGAAATCCGCCTGCGCATCCTTCGGCGATTCAGCTCGCTCCTCGAGTACCCCCAGATTGACCCAGCTGGTCGCGACCTCGATGCGGTCCGGCCCCAGATGGCTCACGCGCGTGTCGAGCGCATGCCGGTAGGCCGCCCGCGCGTCGTCGTTCCGCTTCAACTCCATGTACGCGCTACCCAGTTTGTCGTAATCGTCCGAGACCCGGGGATCGTCTTCGCCAAGCTCCCTGTCGATCGAGAGAGCTCGTTCGAGAACCGGAACCGCGAGGATCGTTTGGCCGGCGGCCCTGTATGCGCCCGCGAGCCGCGCCAGATGAGGCGAAAGATCCGGAATGACGCCGTTCGCGGCATTGGAACCCGTTCGTTGCAGTTGTTGGATCCGAGTTTCAAGCGTTTGGACCGCATTGGAGGCCATCGCGATGGCTTCATCGTGCCGGTTCATGAGGAGATCCAGATCGCACAACGCCGAATAGGCTTCAACGACGCGCATGGGTGAACGGTTCGGATCGGCTGCGGCATCCCCAAGCGCGAGGCGGAGCTGGTCGCCCGCTTCCGCGTATCTGCTCTGACGAAGCGCGGCTTGCCCCGCGTTGAGGTGGGTATCAAAGGCCGATGGCGATTGCCCAGGGAGCACAACGGCGGCGACAATTCCGATTATGAGACGCATGGATTTACCGGTATGACGCGTCGGCGCTCTCTTTTGTTCCGCGCTTCATACTAATTTTTTAGTTTTGGCGCGGTTCCCCCTCTACCGCGTTCCGCCGTGTAGTCGCCGAAGCTGCAGGATTCGGCCAGTTCCTGGAGCACATCTTCGCAATCCGGGCCTTCAAACCGGGCGTCCGCGAGGGCCCACTGCCGGTCTATGCGGTCTTCTCCGAATGTGTTGGCCCCGGGCCGGACGTGGATATAAAGCTGCGGTGCGTCAACGAGGGCGATGCGTTTTTCGCGCATGAGCCGCGCCACCACGGGGGTGCCTTCGCCGGAGCGCCTTGCGGGATAAGGCGGCAGCCCGCCATTCCGGCACAACGCTTCCTTCCCGCACCCTTCTTTCCGGCACAACATAGTGGACTCCCAAACCCGGCTCCGCGCGATGGCGATCCGACCCTCGTCCGGCCACCAGATCAGTTTGCGCAACAGGAACGACGCGGCGGTTTCAAGGCTTCGGATGGCGGCCATCTGGAGCTCAAGCCGGCGGAGGTGCGAGATATCGCCTTCATCCCAACGGGCGACGAACTTGCCCCTGGACTCCTGGACCGCGAGGTTCCGCAATTCGCCGAGGGTCAGGCCTTGCGGCTCCAGACGCACATACCTTATAGCGGGATCGGCAAGCGCGGCCACGTGCCTCCCGAGGGCGTTGTCGCCGCTCTCATCGAGCACGACCAGTTCCCTGTCCCTGTAAGTCTGGCCGCAAAACGACCGTATGGAGGCAGCGGCAAGCCGGGCGCGATCGCGCGTGACCATCACGCAGGAAATCAGAGGTCCCGAGACCATATCGGACACGTTGCCGAGCACGTCCGAGCGAAGCGCGCCCCGCATCACAATACGGCGATTGCGGAGAAGATGAACCGGGCACTTTTCGAGAGGCGGGAATCGTGCCGATTGCCGAACCCAGGAACCCGCCCAGTGATGAACCGCCCAGGCGTGTGCGCCGGCGCGTTCCCGGAACGCGGGGTCCAGCCAGAATCCGCATCGGGCCTCGTTTTTCGTGATGGGGTTGAGAAGCGGCGCATCCAGCACGGAAATGAAAGCGCGGTCCGGATAACTTTCCCAGGCCCGCGTCAGCAGGACGGAGCCGGTAACGTCCAGCGGTCTGCGGCCGTTCCGGTCATTCATCAGTTTACGGAAGACATGCTCCCAGAAAGCGTGACCGGGAATTGAGGCCATCAGCGCGTTGCTGACCGGTCCGCTCGAACCGGAAGCCCGGGCCTCGGCGGTTTCCGCATGCTCGGAAGGCTCCAGCCCCATTACGAGCTGACGCCCCTCGAGGATAGCGTAAAAAGGCCTCAGGCATTCATAATCGAGGTCGGCGTAGACGCCGCCGTAGCGGTGCAGAATGAAATAGCGGACGGCGTCGGCCCGCATGATGGGTTCGGGGTACGCGTCATAAGTGCCGAGGAACCACGGATAGCAGGTTGCGATGAGCTCGCGCCCGGTGATATCGGTCCAGAACATCGACTCCCAGTGCGGATTGTGAATCTTCCAGCTTTCCCGCCAGACGCGCCATTGTTCCGGAATATCGGGCGAGCGCCAGATCTGATGCAAAATTCGCGGAATCCGAACCGCATTTCCGCCAGGAACCGGTTCGGCAGGGGGTTCAGGAACGTGGCGCGCCCGAGGCCAGGGCGTCGGAATTTCGGAATCTGCCGGCACGGATCTCAGATACTATGTACCACGCGGGGATGGCCCGCACCGGAATTCAGTCGTGAGGCTTGTCTCCGGTGACATTGACCGCGTTCAGCTCCCCATGGGTTCCGAACGGCGCAACGGCCGGCGACTGCAACGCGCGGACCGGCATTAATTTTGAGAATTGCTCCATCCGCTCCCACATATCAATAAGGGGAGCTATGCGGCAGGCGGCGTTATTGTTTTTGTGCACGGCGACGGTTTTGGCGCAACTCCAGACGGCTGCGCCGGCGCAGAACCCGGCCGGCGATGCGGCCTACGCGTCCCTCACGAGGGCGTTCGACGCCCTGCGCAGCCGCGATTACGACCTGGCGATTCTATCCTTCCGGAATGCCGCCGCGCTTTCGCCGCGCCGCGCCGATATCCGCAAGAACCTTGCCTACACGTTGATGAAAACGGGCGAAACCGATGCCGCCCGCGACGAGTTCGGTGAGGCCATGCGTCTCGATCCCGCCGACTTCCACGTCGCGTTGGAATATGCGTTCCTCTGTTTCGAGGCGAAAGACGATGCATCGGCGCGCAAGGCCGAAGCACGCCGCATTTTCGCGTTGGTTCGGGATACGGGCGATGCTGAATCCAGTGCGACGGCCGCAACCGCGTTCCGCAATATCGACGATCCGCTGAAAGAGGGAATCGAGCGCCGGCAGCGGGCGCTTGCCACCTCCGCGCCGACGTTCGGGGCTTACTTCGAACTCGCACAACTGGCCGAACAGCGCGACGAAGCGGAGCTTGCCGCATCGAATTACAAGGCGGCGTTCCGGATGTTGCCGGAGCGGAAGTCCGTATTGCTCGAACTGGCGCGAGTGGAAAAAACGCGCGGAAACAGCGAAGGCACGATGGCAGCGTTGATCGCGGCGTCGCGCGGTCCGGAGCCGAGGACCGCCGAACTCGCGCGCGAAAGGCTGCCGGAGCGTTACCCGTATGTTTACGAATTTCGCGAGGCACTGAAGCTCGACCCTTCGAACACGGCACTCCACAAGGAACTTGCGTACCTGTTGCTGACTATGTCGCAGAACCGACAGGCGGCGCGAGGGGATGCCGAGAAGGAATTTGCCGCGTTGGTGGGCGAGTGTTCGGACGATTATGTTCTTATCGCGCAGCTTGGGCTGCTCTATCTCGAAGACCAGCGAACGGACGTGGCCATGCCACTGCTGAATCGCGTGCTGGAACATGGCGACGAAGAAACGGCTAACCGCGTACGCATCGCGCTCCACGTGCCGTCGGTCCTCATCGAACGCAAAGACGCGGCCGGCCAGGAGACCCCCGATGCGAGAGAGCTTGCGGAGCGGAGTTATCGGGCGGGCTTCCTGAAGGACGCTCTCCGTTACTTTACGCAGGCGCGAGAGGAGAATCCCTCGGACTCTTCGCTCGCTCTGAAACTCGGGTGGACCAACAATCTGCTGCGTGACGATGCCACCGCCCTCGGCTGGTTCGATGTTGCGCGCCAAAGTAGCGATCCCGCCATCGCAGCCGAGGCCAATCGCGCATGGCGGAATCTGCGGCCGGAGCGCCGACTGTTCCGTACGACAGTTTGGCTCTATCCTTTGTTCTCTTCCCGTTGGGGCGATGTTTTCGGTTACGGCCAGGCGAAGATCGAACTCCGCACAAAACGGCTGCCGCTGCATCCCTACGCCTCGCTTCGGCTGGCGGGTGACGTTCGCAGAGAGACGAGCGGTCCCGCTCCGCAGGCTTTATCGGAAAGCGCACTCATCACGGCGGTGGGCGTCGGGACGAATGTATGGCATGGCGCCAACGCCTGGTTTGAGGGAGGAGTCGCCACCAGCTATCTGAACGGTAACCACTGGAGCGACTATCGCGGCGGCCTCTCATTCACCCGTACTCAGGGCGCCGCGCTCGGCGGAGAGCGAACCGGCTTGTTTCTCGAAACCACGGGCGACAGCGTTTACATCAGCCATTTCGATGAGGATCTGTTGAACTACGCGCAAAGCCGATTCGGTTATACGAGATCGCTCGCCCGATCGCGCGCGCAGGCGTTCTGGAATCAGAATTTCACGGTGGACGCGAAGAAACAGTACTGGGCGAATTTTATGGAAACCGGCCCCGGCTTTCGCATTCACCCGCCGGGCATGCCGCCGCCTGTGTGGATCAATGTAAGTGCGCTGCGCGGTGTCTATCTGCGCAACGAAGGGAACCCGGGACGGTCGAATTTTTACGACTTGCGAGTGGGGATCTGGTATGCGTTCACGAGATAAGGCGCGCCTTGCGGACAACGGCAGGCGAAACCGCTTGCCCCACACTGTTGCGCGCGCCCTGGCGGGGCTGTTTTTGCTCACCCCAGGCGGTTTTGCCGGAACCTTTGCCGTGCCCGCGGGAGATCTCTCCTCCTGGCCCGCCATCCTGGCTTCGGCCGGCCATGCGCTTTCCACTGACGCAACGGCCGATATCTACGTCGCGCCTCTGAATGCGCCCGCATCGGCCGACTGGCGCGCAAAAGTAAGGAACGGCGCCGCTGTCGTCCTCGAAGGATCGTCGCCGCTCGCCGCCAGCTTCGGATTTACGCCGGGCAGCACGTCCGTGCCGACCATACACATCGTCGACGAACACAACTCTTCGCTGCCGGTGGTCTGGAGCAAGGCTATCGACCTTCCGCGCTACGAGGTTCCGGCGTCCGCGCATGTCTTCGCAAAGGAACGCTGGACCGGCGCGCCCGTCGAGGCGGGCTACAAGCTCGGCGAGGGAGCCGTTTTCTGGGTTGCCACCGATCCGGGCGCCAACGGCTACGAACGCTTTCCGTACCTCATGCAGGCGCTGGCGGATCTCGGCTTTGGGCCGTCGTTCCGGGCTTCCCGGCTGTGGGCGTTTTTCGACTACTCTTACCGCACGCGCGCCGATCCCGACTATCTCGCGGAACGCTGGCGCGCGGCCGGCATCGGCGCGCTGCATGCGGCGTCGTGGCATTTCTACGACGCCGACCCCGCGCGCGACGAATATCTGCGGCAACTGATCGAAGCTTGCCACAGGCACGGCATCCTGGTGTACGCGTGGATCGAGTTGCCGCACGTCAGCGAGCAGTTCTGGAAAGCCCATCCGGAATGGCGCGAAAAAACCGCCCTGTTGCAGGACGCTCAGCTCGATTGGCGGAAACTGATGAATCTGCAGAATCCGGATTGCGCTGCGGCGGTGCGGGCGGGGCTAAGGTCGATGATGGAACGCTTCGATTGGGACGGCGCCAATCTCGCCGAGCTGTATTTCGAATCGCTCGAGGGGGCGGCCAATCCGGCCCGTTTCACGCCGATGAACGACGGCGTTCGCGCCGGTTTCCGCACACAATCCGGGTGGGACCCGCTGGAACTCTGGAGACAGCGCACCGACGCGGCGTCGCTCAACCAGTTTCTGGCATACCGCGCGGGGCTCGCCCGGCGCATGCAGGAAGACTGGCTCGGTTTTGCCGAAACGCTTCGCTCCTTCAGGCCGGATCTCGACATTGTCCTGACACACGTGGACGACCGCTTCGACACCGGGATGAGGGACGCTATCGGCGCGGACGCGGCACGGGTCCTCCCCCTGCTCGGTACGCACTCCTTCTCGTTCCTGATCGAAGACCCGGCGACGGTGTGGAATCTGGGACCGCAACGCTATCGGGAGATCGCGAAGCGATATGCGGCGCTGACTCCCCACGCGGACAAGCTTGCGATCGACATCAATATTGTGGACCGGTACCAGGACGTTTATCCGACCAAACAGCAGACCGGCACGGAGCTGTTCGAACTGGTGCACATGGCGGCCTCAGCGTTTTCGCGCGTTGCGTTGTACTTCGAGAACAGCATTCCGAAGCCCGATATGCCGCTGCTGGCCGCCGCGTCGGCAGTGGTGAACAGCTACGCAGTAGTGAACTACGCAAACGATAAACGGCGAATTCGGATCGATTCCGCGACCGACGTGGAAGTGGCATGGACGGCCGGCGGCGCGCTGGTCGATGGCAAACCGTGGCCTTTGGTGACGAAAGACGCGGTTCGGCTTCCGGCCGGCGCGCACGTGGTTGATGCCGCTCCGAAGTGCGATTTCATCTCGGTCTACGATCTGAACGCGACGCTTCGAAGCGCATCGGTCTATGGCGATCGGGTGCAGTTCCGGTATTCCAGCGACAGCCGGGCGATCGCGCGGTTCGACCGAAGGCCCTCCGCGATGGAGGTGGATGGCGAGGCTTTCCCGGCGTCATGCGTGAAATCGGACGGGATCGATTCGGCTGGTTGCCCGGTTCTGCTGCCGCGCGGCGACCACGATGTCACGGTACGCTGACACGCCCCTGCCTGACGATACGCTGAGAAACGGCTTCAGAACCGCAGGCTGTTTTCCCGCGGATTCCAGGCGACTCCGAACGTAAAGCGAAGATCGCGTTGCAGTAAAGGGCTGTTGGAAATGTCGTAGCGCCGGTAGTCGACGCGGAATGTGGAGATAACGCCACGGCGGATCTCCCGGGATAGGCCAAAGCCCGCCGTTTCGCCTTTGTAGAATCCCAGGCCGCTCTGCGCCAAAGACTCAAGAGAGTAGTAGGAAGCGCTGAAGTTGGCGGAAATGCGTTTGCCCAGCCGCATCGAGTATCCGCCGGTAATCGTTTCCTGCGACGAGGTTAACTGGACGCCGTTGCCCGGCGACTCCCCCTTGGCGAACGACAGGGAGGCGGTATGCTCCCTGCCGAAATCCCGCACCAGTTCGGCCGAAACGTCGGAAATCAGTCGCAAAGTGTAGGCGTTTATGACTGTCGAACCCTGCCCGAGAATGGCTGCCAGTTCGGGGGGCAGCGCGATCGTCTCGTAACTCCGGGTCGAAATCCGAGCCACTCCGCCGCGCGTCCGCAACTGCGTCCTGCGATCCAGCGCGTAAGAATAGATCAGGCCCGCGCCATTGGAGTCCGATTGGGCTATGTTGTGCGAAAACCGGTAGCCCGTGAACGAGTAATACGCGCCCACGGTTGCCTTTCTCGTCCAGCGGTAATTCACGTCCGCCATCCCCTGGTACCCAGTGGTGCCGGCCAGGCCCGCGCCTGTTCGCGCTATCAGAAAGTAGCTCCCCGATACCTCGTAGGAAAGACGCGTCGACTTTTGATAACTCATGCTGACGGTCGAATTCGACTGGCGGACCGTATTGTCCAGGATCTGCACAAACGGGCTGGTCGCCAGATTGATATTCGCCACCGAACTGCCGGGTTCGAGGCCGGTATTTTCCAGCGAGTAATTCTGGGACAGCGATTGGAGGCTTTCGACGAGATGGAAAGCGAGCCGCCGCGAAATAACGTGAGTGTAATCCAGATTGAGAGTATTGTTCAGGCCGCTCAGACGCGTGGCCGTGTAATCCGAGTAGTTTCCGGAGTAGATAATCCCCAGTTGATCGAACTTCCACGTGTGGCGGCCGTTCAGACTCCAGGTTGGCGAGCGCGACTGAGAGACGACCGACGGATACACGCCATTGGAAATCGCCTCACCCGGCACCTGGCCAATATCCAATCCCCAGGTAAATCCGAGCGTTACCTTCCACTTGAGCTGCTGCGAATCCATCGGCCGCGCCAGCGTATAGGCGCGAGTGAGGACGGCGGGTCCGCTGTAATCCGAGTCGCCCGCCAAAGCGTCGGCGGCATCCCCCTGAGACGAACCTGCCGCCGAGGTGGTCTTCATGGAGTTCGACGCAGCCACAGATCCTGGCAGGGGCTGCTCGGTGTCGCTCGGAGTCAGACTGGCGGCTGCGGCGGGGGCTTGTTCGCGATCGGTCAGTCGAATTGGATCCGGCACCGTAGGATCGACGGCTGGTTTCAGCGGATCGTACTTGTCGATTTCCTTCTCGCGCAGTTCGGCGGCGGTATAAGGTAAACCGGTAGCCGGGTTTGTCGCGGCAGGCGCGGTTTGGGGACTCGGCGCCGCAGGTTGTGCCGGGTCGCCCGCGGATTGCGCCGGCGTCGGCTGCTCCTGTGCCTGTAGCGCAATTCCGGAAATCAGCAGGCATACCGGCAGGAAATAAATAGCGCGTGCCACTAACTTAGTCTGACGTTAGCTGTATCCCGTGTCAAGTTTCCTTTTGGTACCATTCCGAGCCACCGGTTCGCGGTCCCGCGCCTCGGCCCAGCCGCTCGGCAGCCGAAGTTTACGGGTATGTCAGCCCGGTGGTGGTGGTGAAGAAAGTCGCGGGATGGCTCTCATTGTTGAAGCTGGCGGTAACCCAGGAGGGCGAAAACACTACGCCCTTTGCCGAGATTCGGATCTCGTCCATGGTGTTGGTCGACATCTGGGTCGGCCCGGCCCGGCCATTGATCGCCGCTATCGCCGCATTCTGGATCGACGCGGTCAGGGTGTTGTTGAGCGTGGTCAGCGGCTGGCTCACTCCGTCGACATAGATCTGCATTCCCGCAACCGAACTGGTCCCGGAATAGGTAACCACGACGTAGTGCCACTGCCCCACGGTGACCGAGGGAGTCGCGGCGCTTGCTCCCCCGCCCGTAGTTCCGCCATACAGGATCAATTCAAAGGCCGGCGCCGAGGAGCCCGCGTTCTGCATCAGTAGCCATCCGGGAGTTGGAGGACCGGGGAACTTCGACAATAATGTTCCCGAGGAATTGGACGCTATCCTGAACCAGCCCGACAGCGAGAACGAATCGGTCCGGTCAAAGTTGAAGTTGCCGGGGCTAGGCAGACTGGCCCACGTATCCCCTTCAAAATTAATGCTCCCGCCAATCTCACCCGGTTGTTGCTGCGCGGCGGCCACGGATCCGTTCATCGTGGCGTTATTGCCGTTCGCAGTCGAGTCGTTCAGCTGCGGGGCGGTTCCGGCGGGGTTTTCCTTCAAGTGATAGACAGCCATGAAATTGCTGTTCCACGTCGCCGGGGGCGTTGTCTGCAGGGTCGTCACCGAAGGCGAACCGTACCACGCGTAAATGACCGTTCCGTTGTTCAGATTGGGCACATTCACCCAGACATTTACAGCTCCCGTGGCAGAGGCCCAGTTCTCGAACTCCCAGCTCAGTGGCACTATGCCTGCCGAGTCCGAAGTGAAAATCAAATCGCATGGAACCGCCGTTGCATTGTTACCCACGGTCTGGGCGCAGGTATTGGAGATTCTGCCGCCGTTGGCGGTCGTGGCGAGGTCCGGAAACGTTCCGGAAATGAGGGCGGGAAAACTGGTCTGGGCGCTGGGTACCTGGCCGGCGGCGACTGTGAAAGTGGCCTGATACATGTAGCCATTGGGCCAAGTCGGCGGAGGCGCTGCGACTCCCGTTCCGCTCAAGGCCACCGATTGAGGACTGCCCGCGCCGTTATCCGTAATGGTGACCGCAGCCGATCTTGCATTCGCCGCTGTCGGCGTGAACGTCACGCTGATTGTGCATGTGGCGTTGACGGCAACGGTCGTAGGGCAGTTGTTCGTTTGCGCGAAATCGCCGGGATTCGTGCCGCCCAGCGCTATGCCAGTGATCGCAAGCGGATTCGGACCGGCGTTGGTGAGTGTGATCGCCTGAGCCGCGCTCGTAGTTCCAACCGTCTGATTAGCGAAGCTGACCGATGTTGGCGAAAGCGTAACGGTCGATGGCACCGCCGTTCCTGTTCCACTCAGAGCCACCGACTGGGGACTGCCCGCGCCGTTATCGGTAAACATGACGGCGGCCGACCGCGCGTTCGCCGCTGTCGGCGTAAACGTCACACTGATCGTGCAAGTGCCGTTCACCGCAACCGTCGCCGGGCAGTTGTTCGTCTGCGCGAAATCGCCGGGATTCGTGCCGCCCAGCGCTATGCCGGTGATCGCAAGCGGATTCGGACCGGCGTTGGTGAGTGTGATCGCCTGAGCCGCGCTCGTAGTCCCAACCGTCTGGTTTGCGAAGCTGACGGATGTTGGCGAGAGCGTAACGGTCGACGGCACCGCAGTACCTGTTCCACTCAGAGCCACCGACTGAGGACTGCCCGCGCCATTGTCAGTAATCGTGACCGCCGCCGATCTTGCATTCGCCGCCGTCGGCGTGAACGTCACGCTGATCGCGCATGTGCCGTTCACCGCAACGGTCGCCGGGCAGTTGTTCGTTTGCGCGAAATCGCCAGGATTCGTGCCGCCCAGCGCTATGCCGGTGATCGCCAGCGGATTCGGACCGGCGTTGGTCAGCGTGATCGTCTGAGCCGCGCTCGTAGTCCCAACCGTCTGGTTTGCGAAGCTGACGGATGTTGGCGAGAGCGTCACCGCCGATGCCACCACGCTCAGCAGTTGAAACGACGATGCGCACGTACCCGAAATGCCTACTACGTTAAAGCATGTATTGGAAGCCGAAACGTGGCCGTAGGTACTGTCCCAGGCGTCAACGCCCGATCCGTCGTTGATGTCCCAGTAGACGGGATTGCCCGCCGCGCTGATCCCGCCCGAGAGGGTCAGGTAATAGGTCCCCGCTGGAAGCGTCACGCCGGGGATTGAAAAGCCGACCGTATTCACATCGAAGCCGTCCGCGTTGGAAAGATCGAAAGTACTCGTGGCACTGGCCACGCCCGAACCCAGGGAAGCGCCGAAGGGCGTTGTCCCGATCGACCAGGCGACGGCTGTAACAGAGTCGCCTGTGCTCACCCAAGCCCCGAACTGGACCTGCCCCACAGTCCCACCCGCAGTCAAAGTGAACGAATCGGCAGCAGAATAGCTACCGCTTATCTGGAATGCGCTGATCTGCCCGTTGACAGGGAAGTTGCTGAAGAGTGGCTGGCCGTCCGCGGCGGAAGCCAGAATAACTAAAAAAAGAGCGGACGGAACAGAGACACGAGCTTGCATTTTTCCCTCGCCCCTGGGACACCAGATGGACTTGCCGGGTGAACTCGCCCCGATAACGAATGATAAGCCAACCGATGCCCCAAAGCAAGCGTTTTCATAGTACCAGGTACTATGCGCGCGTGCCCTTGCGCACTTTTGTGCGAAACAATGCGAAAGGGGGATTGCATTTCATGTTAAGCTGCACTATAACCGAAAGCGGGCAGGGTCCATGGCAGCCACATTTACACTCAACGTAAACGGCCAGAATCACACCGTCACGGTGAACAATCCCGCGATGCCGCTATTGTGGGTGATCCGCGACCTGATCGGCCTCACCGGTACAAAGTATGGTTGCGGCCAGAACAGATGCGGGGCCTGTTACGTGCTGGTCGACAATGTACCCACGAATACATGCCTTGAGGCCGCCGAATCTTTCGTGGGGAAGAACATTGTCACGATTGAAGGCCTGTCCCCGAATTCGAGCCATCCGGCTCAACTCGCCTGGATCGCCAATCAGGTTCCCCAATGCGGGTACTGTCAGTCCGGCCAGTTGATATCGACCGCGGGTGCGATGCTGGCGGGATATCACGGCGCCGCCATCGCCCCGCAGATTCAAAACGTTTGCATCTGCGGCACATATCCGCGGATTCTGCAGGCCGTGGAGACGCTCTAGGGTAACGCTCTTTCGCAAGGGAGTTTATAGCCGATGTCTGAAACCGAATCTTCCCGCATTGGCGAAAAGGGATCGCAAAAACCCGGCCGGCGCGAGTTCCTGGCTGTCGTAGGTTCGGGCCTGACGCTGGGCTTCTTCTTCGACGTCGTTCCGCGCGTGGCGGAAGCGCAGCCGGCCGGATTGGCCGGTCCTCCTGCAAACACGCAGGTGAATACCTGGCTGAACATTTCGAGCACCGGCGCCATTACGCTCACCGTCGGATCTTCCGAAATGGGCCAGGGTTCGTTTTCCGGTCTGGCCCAGATCCTCTCGGAGGACCTGATGGTAAATTACGCCTCGATTCAGACGGTTCAGGGCGTGCCCGCAACGGGTTTGCCTGCCATCGGCAATTCCATCGGAACATTCGGCAGCAGCGTCACGCAGAGCAACTACTGGAACATGCGTTTAGCCGGTGCGGCGGCTCGGGAAATGCTGGTGCAGGCCGCGATGAATATCATCGGCGATCAGACCCGCGCCAACTACACTGTTTCAAACGGCGTCATCACCTACACGCCTACGAACACGAACATTTCATACGGACTGGTCGCGTCCGCCGCGGCGAGATTGCCGGTGCCGGCCAACCCGCCGCTCATTCCCGACAGCCAGTTTCGATACATAGGCACGACGGTGAGCCGTGTTGACATCCCCGCCAAAGTGAACGGAAGCGCCGTCTATGGTCTGGATATCCGTTTGCCGAACATGCTCTATGCTGTCGTCATTCACAGTCCCGTTTTCGGCGGAACTCTGAACGGACCGCTTCCCGGCCTGAGTCCCGGCGTGACGGCCTGGGTACCTCTGCAGGTCGTAGCGGGAACCGGCCGCGGCACGGAAGCCACGGGAATGGTCAATGCCGTCGCAGCAGTGGGTACCAATACCTGGGACGTGTGGCAGGCAACGCTCAATGCGACGATCGCCTGGTCTACTCCCGCGAACGCATCCAGCCTGAACGATGCAAACTTCTCCAACGAAGCGAACAGCGCGTTTAATACGAACACTCCATATTCCGCGGGCGGACCGAACATCCCGCCAACGCTATATACGGTTGAAGGCAATCTGGCGGCGGCAAACGCGGCTATCGCCGGAGCGCCGAAATCAATCGGGCCTCTCTACACTCTGCCCTACGTCCCCCATAACACGCTCGAACCGCTGAGTTGCACCGTGAACTACGTGCCCGGCGTCTCGTGCGACGTGTATGTGCCCACTCAGTTCGCGTCGAGTGTGCTGGCGCTCGTCAACCAGATGACCGGATTGCCTCTGAACCAGATCCGCGTTCATACGACCTATCTGGGTGGTGGACTCGGTCGCAAGATAGAAGTGGACTACGTAAGCCAGGCGCTGCAGGTGGCCATGGCTATCGGCCAGCCGGTGATGCTCCTGTGGCCAAGGCCGCAGAATTTCCTGCGCGACCAGTTCCGGCCCATGGCGAAGGTGCATATCAAGGCCGGCCTCGATAATAACGGCAACGTCCTGGGCTGGTCCTGCATCAACGTTTCGCCTTCCATACTCGCCCAGCGAGGATACCCGGTTGGAGCCGTCGGCGACAGCCAGGCAACTGAAGGAACGACCGCTCTTCCATATGACCTGGGCGCTCTCTCGACCCAATGGGTGTCGCATCCCTCGCCCATTCCGGTTGGATTCTGGCGGTCGGTCGGCATGTCGATCAATACGTTTGCGGTCGAGTCGGCGATTGACGAACTTGCGGTGCTGGCCGGAAAGGATCCATACCAGTTCCGGCTTGGTCTTTTGACCAACCCGAGATGGATCGCGGTGCTCGAGGCAGTTGCCGTCTTGTCCAACTGGACGGCTGGTCCCCCCGCCGGTCACTTCTACGGAATCGCCATCTGCGCCTATGCCAACAGCATCGTGGCGGAGGTGGTGGATGTTTCGCTGAATCCTGGCAACGATCCCGACGGACAGCCTGCGCTCTTCAACGTGAATAACGTCTATATCGCCCTCGATTGTTACCTCTCCGTCAACCCCGGCCAGATCCAGACGCAATTGACCGGAGGTATGGTGCACGGCCTCAATGCAGCTCTCTACGGTCGACAGGACTTCGTCAACGGCGTTCCGCAATGGTCGAACTTTTTGCAGAACCGCGTGATCCGCATGAACCAGATGCCTCAGGTGGCGTGGACGCTGATTCCGAACCCGGCACAATCCAGCCAGTCTGTGCCGATTGGTGGAGTCGGCGAGCTTGGCGTTCCCGCGCTGGCTCCCGCTCTGGCAAACGCTTACTTCAAAGCCAGCGGTAACCGTATTCGCACACTGCCATTTTTCCCGAACGCCACCATGAGCGGAATCACGAATTAAGTTATATGACAGGGTTGTTATGACGGAGCTGAGCGCGATCCTGGAAGCCTGGCGCGGTCTGAATGCCGGGGATCGCGACGCCGTGCTGGCGACGGTAGTGCATGTGACCGGCTCAGCGTACCGCCGCCCGGGGGCGCGCATGCTCATAGTTCCGGGGGGACGACGCTATGGCGGTGTGAGCGGCGGCTGCCTTGAAGGCGAGATTGCCAGAAAAGCCTGGTGGTTCACCGAGTCGGGAGCGCCCGTAGTACGCGTTTACGACACCACTTCAGAAGACGACGCAGCCTGGGAATTCGGGCTTGGCTGCAACGGCGTGGTTCACGTGCTGCTGGAACGCGCCAGTTCGCCCGGCGCTTCCGGCTTGCTCGATTTTCTGCGCGCCCGGCTGACTGCGAGAAAGTGCGCTGTAGTGGCTACTGTAATCCGTACCGGAGCAAGCGCCACGGTGGGGGTGGGCGACAGGCTCCTGGTAGCGGAAGCGCCGCCGGACGCGGCACCAGACATCGGAGGAACCACCGATTCAGACGGGTTCGGCCGCGGAACTCGCGCGTGTTCCTCAAGAGGCGAGTCCCCGCTTTCGGCGGGAAGTCTTTCCGGTTCGGGCGTCGAATCCCGCTTACTTCCCCACATCGCCGCCGCTTTTCGCGAGAAGAAGAGCCGCCTCGCGCACATCGGCGAAATCGACGTGTTCGTGGAGTGGATCGCTCCGCCGCCGTCGCTGGTCGTTCTCGGCGCCGGACACGACGCGATACCGCTGGTGAACTTCGCCGCTCAACTCGGCTGGAACGTCACCGTGGCCGACGGCCGCTCCGCATACGCGCGGCCCGAGCGATTCCCGGGCGCGGACCGTGTGGTCGTCATGCCGCCAGGCGATTTTCTGCGCGGCGTCCGCATCGATTCGGAGACGTTGGTGGTGATGATGACCCACAACTATCCGCTGGACTCGCTGCTGTTGCCCCGCATTCTTCCACTGCGCCCGCGATATCTCGGATTGCTGGGTCCGAGGGCCAGGGCCGAACGGCTCTTCTCGGAACTGCGCCTGCCCGAGCCGGCCTTTGTCCACGCTCCCGCCGGTCTGGATGCGGGCTGCGACAGCCCGGAAGCGATCGCCTTGTCGATAGTGGCCGAGATCCAAGCCGAAATGAATTCCCGCGAAGGAGGCAAGCTGAAATACCGCGACGAACCCATCCACACCGCCGCTTATGAAGTGGGTGTGGCTAGACAGCCCATGAACGTGGACGCGGTGCGGCCTTCGTGGTGTGAGGTTGCGGAAAGAACCCATGTCTGAGGCCGGGCCGGCTGGATTCGCCGTGATCCTCCTGGCGGCAGGCGGTTCCACGCGGATGGGCGCGGTCAAGCAATTACTCGATTTTCGCGGCAAGCCGCTGTTGCGGCACGCGGCGGAATCGGCGCAGGCTTCAGGATGCGAGCGCGTAATCGCCGTTCTGGGCGCCCACGAGCGGGAAGCCCGCGCCGTTCTCGACGGTCTCGCGGTCGAAATCGTCGTCAACGATCGCTGGCCGGAAGGGATGGGCACGTCAATTCAGTCCGGCCTGCGCGCGCTGGAGAATGGCGGCATCGGTGGCGCGATTCTGGCACTGGCCGATCAGCCGTTCATATCGCCGGAGTTTCTGGCAGGGCTTGTCGCGCGGCACCGCGAAAGCGGCAAGCCGATCGTGGCATCGCGATATTCCGGCACGGCGGGAGTTCCCGTGTTCTTCGCGCGCGAAGCGTTCCCTCTGCTGATGGCGCTGAAGCCCGACCAGGGCTGCAAGGGTGTGATCCTCGCGAACTCCTTGGAGGCGCTCCTCGTGGACTGCCCCGAGGCCGCCATCGATATCGACACGCGGGAAGACTATGCGAAGGCAATTGGCTTATAGGCGCTCACCAGCTCCATGTGTAACCGATGCTCGGAGTTGTGTACCACGGCACCGTAACCACCTTGCTGTAGCTTTCCTGTATCCAGATGGAGTTGTGATCGTTGAAATGAACGATCGCCCCGAGCGATAGTCCGCTGTCGAGCCGGTTCAGCACATGAGCGTTCCCCGTGTAGCTGGTGATCCCGCTCTGAATCCATGTGTAGCCGGTCACAACTTTCGTCGCGGGCACCGGGAAGTTTTTCATGATTCCGAGGGATTCCGTATGTTCGCCGAAGGGCGTATGGAGAAAGCCGTGAGTCCCGCTGTTCTCGTATGTATAGGCGAATGTCAATTCGTCTCCGAAGGGATCCTTCTTCAGGAATCCAAAGGTGTGGCCGATCCCGATGTTATAGTTCGCCCTGGGTCGCAAACCCGGGCGATCGAAATCTGAACCGATCATGACGAAGAGGTCCGTGCTGGTGCCGGACGATTCGGTGGCCGATGTCTGGGCGCCGGCCCCCGACGATGGCGGGTCCGGGGCCTGGGCCAGGACCACCGTGACGGAAAGCGCCGGAACGGCGAGGGTAATTAAGACGCGGAGTATATTCTTCATGACTTCGATACTGAGGACGCCGGTCTAATGAACGCATAAAAATGCCATGTATTCCGAATTTGAGCGGTCATTTCCGGAATTCTCGTGCGAGAACTCTCGCGGGCCGAACCGTCAACCCGAGTGACGGTGGCGCATCCTCAGCTGAAGAACAGCCGCTGGGCGTTGCCGCCCCGAATACTTGCCCGCTCGCGCTCCGGCGCGAACGCAAGCAACTCTTCAAATCGCGCCGATTGCTTTTGGTAATCCGCCGCCGTGCTGCCCACCATACCCCAGATGATGCGGTCCGGGCCGAAGGCATCGTACAGTCGCCGCGTCAGCTTTTCGAGGTCTCCTTTGTATGCGGGCCAATTGGAAAACTTCAGAATCACGCGCGGCAGCGACGCCAGCTTCAGCACTTGCTCGTACTCCTGTTCGGTTCCGTCGCCCGGCCGCCCCATGTGGTCGAGAATCACGGTCGTTTCCGGAAACTTCGAAGCGAGGGCATGTATCGCGGGAGCCTGCCCCGGTATGAAGTGCATCTGCACAGCCATGCCCAGCGCCGTCACGGCCTGCCAGCACGCGGCCATCCTGGGATCTTTCATGCCGCGATTGCGTATCGGGCCGTTCTCTTCCGGCGTCATGGAAACTTCGTGAATCCGCAAAGCGACGATGCGCTTCGGCCAGCGCTCCGCGAGCGCGCGCATCCGTTGCGGCGTATCTTCGCGAAACGGATCGAACAGGCAGGTCGCGCGGAAATAACCCGGCCTCGGTTCGTGCGCCAGACAGTATTCCAGATACCGGTGGTCGTCCTGATAAGGCTCCGGATGCACGATGATTGAGTGCGCGAGGCCTGCCGCATCAACCAGCTTCACATGATCTTCGAGCGAATACGCGGCTGGCTTGTACGGCGCGTCGGGAGTGTAGGGGACGCGCGCCGGATCGAACAAGTGAACATGGCTTTCGATGGTTGGTCCGGCAGTCGAGGCGGCGCGAAGAGGGCTGGCCGACGCCAAACCTGCTAATCCAAACAGCGCCTCCCGTCGCGTTACATTGCTCATCATGGGTGCAGTTATATCAGATCGCTTCGGTGAAGGCGTTTCGTCGCGCTTCGCGTCCAGGGCGGTGTACGCCGTCGGGAAGTGAGTTTCGAACCAGTGACCCAACTTTTCAGCGGTTGAGTCGTCATAGCTTCCATGAGAGTGGTACGCATCTTCCTCGCCTCAGCGTTAGCCAGCGGTGCTCCTTGCCAGACGCCGCCGGCGTTCGAAGTCGCGTCGATCCGGCCGTCGGATGGACATCTCGGCATCGACATGAAGACCTACCCGAACAGACTTTCGGCGACCGACGTCAGTCTGAGCCAGTTGATCGGGGCCGCATACGGCGTGGATCGCTGGCAAATTGCCGGAGGCCCCGCGTGGATTGCCAGCGACCGTTTCGATATCGAAGCGAAGACGACGGAAGATCTGGACAGCGATCCGGATCGCGTGGTCGCCCTTGGCCGCCCCGCGCCGCGAAAGATGATGCTGATGCTGCAGACCCTGCTTGCGGACCGTTTCAGCCTCAAGGTCCACCCCGAGACCAGGCAGGACAACGTCTTCGCGCTGGTGATTGCAAAGGGTGGCCCGAAGTTACAGGCGCCGAAGGACACGACGGAGTCGCATATCCGTAACGGTCGCACGGGTTCGCCACAGGAGCGCGCTATCACGTACTGGATGGAGGGCGCCAACGTTTCCCTGGACCAGATAGCCCGCGAGCTGAAGGGCCACATGGGACGACCAGTGGAAGACCAAACCGGTCTGAAGGGCAATTACGACTTTCGCCTCGAATATGGCGACGATTCCACAACCGGCAATGCCCCCGAGTTTCTGACCGCCTTTCAGGACGCAACCGGCCTGAGGCTGAACGCCGCGAAGGGTCCGGTGGAGTTTCTTATAGTCGACCACGCCGACAAGCCGTCGGCGAATTAATTAACCGACCGAACTAACGCCAGCCGATACTTCGCGTATAACGAAGCACAGATCGTCCGTGAAGGCCTGTTGGCAGGCGAAACCGCCTGCCCCACAAAGGCAAATGCGACACGCACTTCCCCTCCTCGCGCTCATTCTCACGGCTCCAAAGGTCTTCGCCCAGACGCCCGCCACGTCGCTCCATTTTGAGGTTGCGTCGATCAAGCCGGCCGATCCCGACGCCCGTGGCAGTTCCATCATGACGGATCGTCTCGGCGGACTCAGCGTAACGAATGTTCCCTTAAGGAATATCATCACGATGGCGTACGGCATCCGGGATTTTCAGCTGTCCGGCGGCCCCGGCTGGATCGGTACCGATCGCTACAACATTGTGGCGAAGCCGGAGCGGACTCCCGCCGCGCCACCGGAAAACCCCGATGAACGCACCATGACCGACGACCAGCGTAAGACCCGCGACGACCAATGGAAAGACCGGGTCCGTTCGCTGCTGGCGGATCGGTTCGGTCTTGTGGTGCATACGGAGACCAAAGAGCAGCCGGTCTATGTGCTGACAGTCGCTAAGAACGGACCGAAGCTGAAAGTCGCCACTAACCCCGGGCTTGAACAGGGAGTTCGCGGCGGCCGGGGCCGCAGTCAGGGCATGGCTGCCCCGATCTCCATGCTGGTTAACACCCTGTCGAGCGCCACGGGACGCCCTGTCGTGGACAAGACCGGCCTGACGGAGAAATACGATTATGTGCTCGAATGGACCCCGGATCTTGCGGCTGCCGAGAGCACGGATTCCGCGCCGTCAAGTTCAGGACCGACGATCTTCACGGCGCTGCAGGAACAACTCGGTTTGAGGCTGGAATCGTCCAAAGGGCCGGTGGTTACCATCGTGATCGACCGCGTGGATCGTCCATCGGCCAACTGATAAGCAGGCGTCGGCACACTTAAGCCCGCGCCTTGTTCGTGTCCGCCGCGAACTCCCCGGCGACCCCTCCGATTCCGAACTCAGCGCCTGGGGCTGATCTCTTCGGCTGTCATCGTAAATCAAGAACATACGTCTTTTTGTAGATAACATTTGACACTACTACGCTCGGGAGCTATACCTAAACTGTCAATTGTACTTTACATTAAGACAACGAATAGAGACATTATGAATCAGCTGAAACAAGCGGAAAATGGCTATCAGTCGCGAATCCGGGCGAACGTTATACAGATCTTCCGCGGAACGGCGCGTGGGGGGCTGCTACGGCGCTCATGGCATTCGGGCCAAAATTTCTTTGGAACAGGGCACTCGTTTTCACGCTGCTGGCGGTCGGACTGGATGTTGCGGTAGGCGTCGGCATGATCCTGGCCAACAAAAACTACCTCGCGGGACTGGATGAGCTCCAGCGGAAGGTTCAACTAAACTCCATGGGAATCACGCTGGGTGTCGGCCTGATCGCCGGAGTCCCGATCTCGGTGTTGGACGCCTGCGACGTGATTCCATTCGATGCGGACATCGCGTACCTGCTGATTCTCATGACTCTTACGTTCGGGGTGGCCAACCTGTACGGCACGCGTCGGTACCGATGAAGAATCGCTTCAAGGTCGAGCGCGACTGGACGCAGGCCCAGTTGGCCGACGCCCTCGATGTGTCCCGGCAGACCATCAACGCCATCGAGACGGGCAAATTCGATCCGAGCCTGCCGCTCGCCTTTCGGGCTGCCCGGCTGTTCGGTCTGCGCATCGAGGAAATTTTTCTCGACGAGGATCGCCGAAGTGTTGCAACGGAAGTCAACAAGGATATTTATGTATGAATTTACCTTGACGTTATACGGAAACTGTTTTTGAGTCCGAAGCGATGTTCGCGCTCCGGGGCCCCTGCCGACAGAGCGGGGACAAGGGCTACGGCCCGCGTTCGCCTCCCGCTCTGACCGCCGTCTGATGCAGTGGCAGAAACGCCGGGTGCGGATTCTGGCGTATCGACCGGGTGCTCGGGCGTTTCAGCGGATGAAAGCTCCGTCCGGGTCGAAGCGCGGAGGCTCGGCCCAAAGCCGATACGACTCAGACCCGAGCCTTGCCCATGTCTTCAGCGAACTCCGCGCCAACGCCGCCGAAGTCCTCGTAAACCTCCCTGGCCCTGGCCAGGGCCGCATCCACATGCGGCAGGATGTTCTCGCGGCCAATCTCGTCCGCCAGTGCCGATTCCGAAATCAGCGCCTGCGGCTGATCTCTCGCTCCGCACAGTAGCAGCGTCCGGCCCGATTCCCGCAGGCGCTTTGCCAGTACTGCAATCGCATGGAGTCCGGTCGCATCGAGAGCGGTCATATTGCGCAGACGCAGCGCAAGCACGGGCGGAAACGTCGTCAGATCCCGGGTTGCCTCGGCCAGTTTCTCGGTTGTGCCGAAGAGGAAGGGCCCGTGGATGCGCAGAATCATCACGTACGGAGGCAACTGCTTATCCTGCAAAATGTGGGCGTAACCGGCGCGCAGATAGTCCTCGGTTACCGGCGTCACGCTGGTGGTTTCGGAGATGCGGTAGATGTAAAGCAGCGCCGCCAGAGCCATCCCCACTTCCACGGCGACCGTCAGATCGGCCAGCACCGTCAGCCCGAAGGTCGCCGCCCAGACCAGGATATCCGCTCGCGAAAGCCGCAGAATGACGCGGATCTCGCGCCACTCGCCCATGTTGTAAGCCACAACGAACAGCACGGCCGCGAGGGTCGCCAGCGGAATAAACTTCGCCACCGGCGCGGCAACCAGCAGGATCCCCAGCAAGGTCAGCGCGTGTATCATGCCCGCCACCGGACTCTTCGCGCCGGAGCGAACGTTGGTCGCGGTGCGCGCGATTGCGCCCGTCGCGGGAATTCCGCCAAAAAGCGGAGAACAGAGATTGGCGATTCCTTGCGCGATCAGTTCCACGTTCGAGTTGTGCCGGTCGCCCGACATGCCGTCCGCCACCACGGCGGAAAGCAGGCTCTCGATCGCCGCCAGCGTCGCCACGGTAAAGGCCGCCGGAATCAGAGGCACAATATTCACGTGACTCATATCCGGGATCGCGAATGGCGGAAATCCACGGGGAATGCCGCCGAACTTCGAGCCGATCGTTTCAATCGGCAGATGGAATAGAACGCTCGCGCCGGTGCACAGCAGCAGAGCCACGATCGATCCGGGTATTCGCTTCGTCCAGCGCGGCAGGAAGACCACCACGGCGAGAGAAAACAACGCCACGCCGATTGCCGCCCAGTTTGCGGTGCCAAAGTTTTCGGCGAGCACCCGCATCCTGGGCAGGAATTCGCTCGGAACCGCTGGGGTCGTCAATCCGAAAAAATCTTTGATTTCCGTCGAGGCGATCAGCAGCGCGATGCCGTTGGTGAACCCGATCGTCACCGGGCGGGGAATGAACCGCACGGCGGAACCGAGGCCGGTCGCGCCCATCACCACGAGCATCGCTCCGGCCATCAGCGTCACGACCGTGAGCCCTCCGATGCCGTACTTCGCGATGATACCGGCGACAATGACGACGAAGGCGCCGGTCGGGCCGCCGATCTGCACTCTCGATCCACCCAGCGCCGAAATCAGAAAGCCAGCGATGACGGCGGTGTAGAGGCCCGCCTGCGGCGTCGCTCCGGATGAGATGCCGAAAGCCATCGCCAGCGGCAGAGCGACCAGGCCAACCGTGACGCCGGCGGCGAGATCCTGACCAAACTTGCGAGCGGAGTAATCCCGGAGGCTGAGAATCAGCTTCGGCAGCCAGTTATCGAGGCTCGGCGCAACTGCGCCCGAGGCAGGGGAACTCAATTGCGACTATCCCGCGTGACCGAAAGGTCATTCATTAACCCTATTTTCACACGCTGCCCCGATGCCGCTTACGAGTTGGCCGATTCGGCGGTCGAGCTCTTCGCCTCGCTCTCGCTGTTCGGCTACGAATGCCTGGTGTCGTTCCCAGGCGCGGTTTTGCTCGGCCGCGAACTCCTTGAAGTGGGACCAGAAGATTTCCTGGTCCGTCATGAGTTTGACGTGGCGTTGGGCAGCTGTTCGAGGCGTTCGTCGGTTGTCGTAGCCTGTGACTCCGGTTTATTCGATGCGTTTGAATGCGTCAGGGCCGCGCGCTTCTACTAATCTGGTAGTCATGCGCGTGCCGAGGCTGTTTTGGATATTCTGCCTAAGCGGGCTCCTCTCTTCGTCCCAGAGTCCGCCTCCGGTGCCCGTATCTCCCGCCGACCCCGTGATCCGCGTTTCAGTCAACCTGGTCCAGATCGACGCCGTAGTCACCGATTCGAAAGGCCGTCACATAACCGGCCTGGGCCCCGAGGATTTCCAGGTATTCGAAGACGGCAAGCCGCAGAAGATCACCCACCTGTCGTATATCGACGCGCAGTCGGCTCCCGCGCCGCCGTCGGCGGCCAGTTCCACGCCCCGTAAGTCCGGCGTACCGGAATCGATTGTCGTCGCACCATCACGGAAACCCCGCCAAGATGAGATTCACCGAGCCATGGTCTTTCTTGTGGACGACCTCCACACATCGCCCGAAGATCTGATTCAGCTCAAACCTGTGGCGAAGAAGTTCGTGGACGAACAAGTCGCACCCGGCGATCTGGTCTCCATCTCCGCAGTCCGGGGGGGCATGGGCTTCTACGAGCAATTCACCAACGATCGAAGCGTGCTGAATGCCGCGGTCGAAAGCCTGGCGAAGCGTGTCGGCGGAAGTTCCGACCCCGTCGATCCGGCCGATGGCGCGGCGGGCTGCCTGCGTGCGCTGATGCTCTTCGACGCCGTTATGGGAAAGCTTTCATGGGCGATTCAGTCTTTGAATGAACTGCCCGGGCGCAAAGCGATTGTGCTGTTTTCCGACGGTCTGGCGATTCCCCGCCAAGCCTGTCCGTCCGAGTCACAGGATATGACTTCGAGCATGGAAAGAATTGCTAACCAGAGCAATCGGTCCGGCGTGGGGATTTACGCCATCGACTCCCGCGGGCTGGTGACGAATCAGTTGACGGCAGGGGACAGAATCAGCGGTGGGGGCCGGGCGGTGGCCGGCGCTCTGAGGGCGCGCGCCGCCCAGTCGATCGCGCTGCAGGAAACGTCCGATTTTCTTTCGGCTGAAACGGGTGGCCTTTTCTTTCGCAATACCAACGGACTCAGCGAGGCTCTGGGCAAATCCATCGGCGACATGAACGGTTACTATCTGATCGGTTTCCAGCCGCAACGCACAGATTTCGAGCTGAAGAACGGTTCGGCCGTCTACCACAAAGTGGAAGTGAAGCTTCGCGCGCGGGGGCTTTCCGTTCGTTACGGCAGAGGGTTCCTGGGAACCGCCGACAAGGATGCCGGTGCGCCGGAGACACCGGCTCAGCAACTCGCCAATGCCCTGATATCGCCATTCGATACGGGCGGAATCAGGGTCCGGTTGACCCCGATCTACAGCGCTCCTGTTGCCGGGCCGAACGGCGAACGCCGACCGACCGTCATCAAAGCGCTTCTCTCAATAGACGGGGGAGAAGAAGGCCGTCATCGACGTAATCGCCGCGGCGTACCTTTCCGACAACACCCGGATCGCCATGAGGGCGAACCAGTTCACAGTGTCGCTCAAGCCCGAGGACATATCCAGGGTGGCGAAGGGATTGACGTATCAGACGGCCATCGAGCTTTGGAAGTCGGGGGCGTACCAGATTCGGGTCGCCGTCCGCGATGCGGCGACGGGCAGTCTGGGGTCGGCCAATGCTTTCGTGATCGTGCCGGATTTCAATCGTCCGCGAATCACGCTTTCGAGCCTGATGCTGTCGGGAACCGGGGGCGGATCGCTGGTTTCAGACGTAGCCACACGCGAATTCCATCCCGGCGAGACTGTTGCATACGCGTGCGAGGTCTACGGCACGAAAGGCAGCGCCGAATTGTCGATTCGCGTTTTCCACGACGGAGCGGCCGCATTTGAAGGCGCGCCGATGAAAGTGAATCTTGCGGCCGGCGAGAAGACGATACCGGTTGTTGGGAAGCTGGAAATCCCGATGTCGCTGGCCGAGGGCGATTACCAGGTAGAACTGATCGCCCGCGATCCGCAAGCGCCTGCGAAACAACAATCGACATCGCAGTGGACCGATTTTACGGTCGTAAACGCAGCGGCGAAGTAGCGGCCCAACTATCGCCATCGCGTTCCCATCGCCGCTGTAGCCTGGCGGTCCGTAAACTCCAATCGACGGAAAAGCCATTCAATGGCGACGTAAAGCAAACCGAGCAAGACGAAGATACAGGCGACCGCTCCCGCCGTTCCCGAAGGCAGCGTCCAGGAAAGCCACTGCGCAAGATCCACGTGGTGCGACAGAGCCAGAATCATAAGCCCGTAGAAGCAGATGAAGAGAACGTACTTTTTGGCGCGTTGAAGGTTTCGCGCCATGGGTGGCCAGCCGTGCCAGTAGAAAATCATCACGATCAGTGCGGTAATCATCGAAAATCCGATGGTCGCGCCGAACCAGACGATCTTTGTCCGGAAAGATTCCCGGATCACGTGTTCGTGAGGGTTGTACGACCGAGTGTGGCTGTCCAGCGCGAGCGGTTGGCCGTAGATAGCGAGGCTGGCGCGCCCGAACTGCCAGTCGAGAAAGCGTTGGCTGTTCTCGCAGCCAACCGCGTAGGGATTGTAGACGTCATAACCCCATGCACGGGTCGTTGACGGTTGAAACGTCTCGCCCCATGGCGCCTGAATCGGCGGAGCGTGTCCCGCTTCGCTGCGCACCCAGAACTCGGACGAGGGCAACACGTTCGGGGTCCTGCATCCCGGCGTATCGGCAGATCGCGACCATTCCGGCGAATCCTGCGTGGCACGGACGAAGATTACTCCCCTCTGATGCGACCGGTTGATGGGCGGCAGATGCAGAGCCAGCAGGTAGCCAGCCGCTAATGCGAGATTCGGAGGGAGCAGGACCACAGCCATCAACACGCGCGGCGACACGGGCAGAGTGGTCAGCCAGCGGCTTCCAAACCAGGCTATCTGCCAGCCGAAGGCCATCATGAATACCATGCTGGCCGCCGGGAGCGTGGGATCGACCAATTCCAATACGAAAAGCAGCAGAGTCCAGTAGATGCCCCACGGGGATAAGGTGCGCAATGCCGGGATCCATGCGCTCGTGCGATGCCGCCGGGCGATGGGTAGTCTGCCCTCTTCCGGGGGCGCGTGCGGCGCTGCAATTGGCGCGAATTGAAACGATCCGGGAACCGTCTGCCAGGTTCGGAGAAAAACCGCGGCGGCGATCAGACCCGACACTGCCAGCACGGAGACCGTGATGGAATCCCGCAGGAACGAGAACCTGGGAAGCGTGCTGAATAGCAGAATTGGCGGCAACACCGCGGTGAAATATCCCGCTGTCTGGCTTCCCCGCCGGATGTTAATACACCCCACGATCACCACCACGCACGTGATCGCACTCCACAGTTTCAGCGGAACGGCGTGAACTTCCGAGTCCCGCAACGCCGCGAGAAGAAACATTCCGGCCAGCACAGGCAGCCACTCCAGCGCCAGGAGGGAGAGAACACGGCTCAATAGGACCTGGCGGACCGTGACGGGCAATGTTGCCTGAAATCTCGTGTCGAGTTCTGCCATCCCGCCCCGGATCAGAACAATGAGGCAGTTGATCATCAGGAAGAGTTCCGCGAGACCCTGCCAGTCGTCCCGCGTGTAACGGAAGTGCCCCCAACCAGCCATGCCGACGCAAGCCAACGCCAGGTAGCGTACCCAGCGCCAGGCCGGGTCGCGTTTCATTAACTGCCAGATCATGACACGCCAACTCCTTCTTTCAGCTCAGCGGGCCGGTCTCCGCCCACCAGTTCGATGAACAGTTCCTCCAGCGGCAGGCTGACGCAACGGACCTCATGAATCCCCGGTTCGTTTTGCAATTCGCGGCGTACGGATTCCGCCGTGCCCTCGAATATCGCGTGCCATTCGTCGCGCACCATACGGACTCCCAGACAGCCTCGCATCCTTTCGATAGCCGCTCCGTCGGGAACCGATTCGCGCTGGAATGTCGCCATGCAGATTTCCTCGCGGAGCCGGTCCACGTCGTGGTCCAGCCGGACCTTGCCTTTGTCCAGCAGAACCACCCGGCCGCCGATCCGTTCCACGTCCGTCATATGATGCGACGAGAAGAGTATTGTCGTACCTTCGCGATTCAGTAGTTGTACCGAGGTTTCGAGGAATTCACGCCGTGCGGCAGGATCGAGTCCGCCGGCGGGCTCGTCGAGGATCAGCAATTCAGGCCGGTGACAGACGGCACAGAGCAGCGCCACCTGACGCGCCTCACCCTTGCTGAGTCGCTTGATCTTCGAGTTCATGTGCAGGCCGAACCGGTCCATCAGTTGCTTCTGCAGCGCGTCGTTCCAGTGTGGAAACAGATAACGGTGAAAGTCGACCAGTTCCGCGATGGTCATACGCAGTGGAAGGATCTGGTCTTCGGCGACATAGCCGATGCGCTTCTTCACGGCCACGGGATTCTCGGTGGGCGAAAGCCCGAAAACGCGCACCGAGCCACCGTGCGGATAAAGCATCCCCTTGGCGATGCGGATCAGCGTGGTCTTGCCCGAGCCGTTCCGGCCCAGCAGCCCGACTACTTCGCCGGGTGCGACCGAAAAGCTCACGCCGTCGAGCACGGGTACGCCTCTTGTATAGGCTCTCGATATGTTGGAAAACTCAAGAATGGAAGTCATGTCTTTACCTCTTCTTTTGGTCTTGCGGCGCGGGGTCTGTTGGATTGCCCGTCAGTTCACGATCCGTCTCTTCCAGAATCTTCAGCACCGCGGGCAATTGCAGTCCGGCCAGATACGCCTGCGAAAGCAGCCTGCGGGCGTTTTCGCGTAACTGCTCATCCCGATCGGCCCGGTTGGTCCGCGGCAAGCGTGCGCACACGAAGGTGCCACGGCCGCGCTGGGTCTCGATGTAGCCGAGAGCCTCCAGTTCGTCGTACGCTTTCTTAACGGTGAGGGGAGCGATCACCAGGTGTTCGCTGAGTTCGCGATGCGACGCCAGTTTGTCGCCGGGCTTCAGACGACCGCCCGCGATGGCGTCGGTGATCTGCCGCATGATCTGGCGGTAGAGGGAGAGTTCGCCGGACGGGTTGACGAAAATATCCATGCCTAAGTGATATATATCTCTATATCACTAGGTTGTCAAGACCCCGGTGCAATAAAAAGCCGCGCCTTCCTCGGAAGGGCGCGGCTGTCTGGTCTGAGATGGCTGAGGATTCTCTACTTTTTCAGTGTGCGCAGGTACGCGATCACGTCGTCAATCGACGACCCGGTCACGGATTTCATGGCAGGCATCTTGCCCTTGCCCGCCGTGATTGCCGTGCGGAAATCGGCATCGGTCTTCGCCTGAATCGCGGGCGACGCGAGAACCGGAATCGTGGCCTGCAGCATCTTGCCAACGGCTTCGTTCGGCGTTGCGCCGTCGGCCCCGTGGCATCCCTTGCAGGTCTTGTTGTAAACGTCCGCGCCCGCTTTGGCGTCGGCCGCGAGTGCGATTCCGGCCACTGTCGCCATTAAGGCTAAGAACGTGATGATCAGTTTATTCATATGACTCTCCCTCGATCTGTGATTATATCTGCTTCAAATCACCCACTGCGGAAACCCCGCCCAAACATCCCTGCCATCAGGCCTTTTTTCGCTCCAGATTCGGCAGCAAAGCCGTCAAAAGCCCGATCGCGGGTAAAAACGCGCACACCTGATAGACGAACCGAATACTCGTTTGGTCCGCCAACTGGCCCAACACCGCCGCTCCCAGGCCACCCATGCCGAACGCGAATCCAAAAAACAGCCCGGATACCAGACCCACGCGCCCCGGCATCAATTCCTGCGCGTAAACGATGATCGCCGGAAACGCCGACGCCAGAATCAGCCCGATCGGAAAGGTCAGCACAACCGTCCAGAAAAAACTGGCGTGAGGCAGGATGAGCGTAAACGGCAGCACGCCCAGAATCGAGCACCAAATCACCGTCTTCCGCCCGATGCGGTCGCCGATCGGCCCGCCGATCACCGTGCCGGCCGCCACTGAAGCCAGAAAAACGAACAGACAATACTGGGCATGACGCACCGGCAAATGGAACTTGTCGATCAGGTAGAAAGTATAGTAACTGCCGATGCTCGCCAGGTAGAAAAACTTGGAAAACATCAGCGCCAACAGTACGGCGATTGATGCGCGGATTTTTCCAGTCGATAGGCCGCTGTGAGCCCGCTCATGGCGGTCGTGCGCGTGGCCGCTGCCGACCAGCCGCGCCTTGTACCAGCCGCCCACCCGAAATTGCAGCACCATGCCCACCATGGGCACGAGGGCAAACAACGCGAGGCTGCGCTGCCCCGTAATGAATCCCGCGAGCAACGGGCCGATCGACTGCCCCGCATTGCCGCCCACCTGAAACAGCGACTGCGCGAGGCCATGCCGTCCACCGGACGCCATCCGCGCGACTCGCGACGATTCCGGATGAAATATCGCCGACCCGATTCCCACCAGCGCCGCTGCCGCCAGCACCCACGCGTAGCGCGGCGCGAACGCGAGCGCCATCAGTCCGCCCACCATGCTGACCATTCCCCACACCAGCGAATACGGCGCGGGTTTGCGGTCCATCGCGTGGCCCACGACCGGCTGCAACAACGAAGCGGTGAGCTGAGTCGACAGCGTGATCAAACCGATCTGCGCGAAATCCAGATGAAAAGTGGCTTTAATGGTCGGATAAATGGCGGGCAGCAGCGACTGAACCACATCGTTCAGCAAATGGCAAATGCTGACCACCACGAGGATATTGAACACAGCTCCGCCCGCGGCTGGCTTGCTCTCCGGCACGTGTACTGCGCTGCTGGCTGTCAATTCGGACCACGCATCTGAATTCTTTATTTTACGGGACCGGTTTCTACGCCCGGAATTGTTACATACTATGCAGAGGGTCCACGGTCGGTAATGAACGCGCTTCGCCCGATGTTTCTCTCTGCCGCAGCGTTCGCGATCGCGAATGCCCAAGCCCCAGTTCAGGGGCCGGACGGCGGTACCGGACCGTTTTTGCCGAACATCGTGGTCACCGGCTCCGTGCAGTTCGCCGCACCGGTCGAAGGCGCTCCCTTGCCCTCCGATCTGCGCATTTTAGTCGATTGCCATGGCAACTTTACCGACGGGGGTGTGGTCTCGCAGGGCGGCCGGTTCCGTTTCGTCCTGACTCCCGGTGCGCTGGCAATCCAGGCCGCCAGCATCTGTTCGGTGGAGGCAAAAGCTTTTGGTTATGAATCCACGATCGGGCATATTCCGGTGCAGTCGTCATCCGGTCTGTTTACCCTCGATCCGCTGACGATCCAGCGGAGCGACAGAGGCGCGGTTCCGAAGGAGCGCACAGCCAAGACCGTCAGCGCCACGTCGCTGAAAGCGCCCCCCGACGCGGTGAAACTCCTCGAGCGTGGCGTGCAGTCGTTGCAGAAGCAGAAGTTCGCCGTTGCCGCGAAGGCCTTTGAAAGTGCGATCAAGATCTATCCCGACTACGCGGAGGCGTGGCTGAATCTGGGCCGGGCGCGCGTAAGTCTCGGTTCAATGGGTCCGGGACGCGATGCTTTCATCCGCGCCGCCGAACTCGACCCGCAAATGGCTGAACCGCCGGCCGAACTGGGTCTCCTCGCCGCGCGGCAGGGCGACGTTGCCTCGGCCGCCCGATACCTCGACGAATCACTTCGCCTCGATCCCGCCGGAACCTTCCAGACCTGCTACTCCGATGCGTTGGTGAACTTCGTGTTAAGGCGTTATGACGTGGCGGAGCGCTCCGCCCGCGCGGCGCTTCGTTTCGGCGAAACTCCGGCGCAGGCGAGGGCCGACTACGTCCTGGGAATGGCGCTCCTCGCGCTCGGCAGCAACGGCGAGGCGCGGCAGCGGCTGGTTCGCTACCTCGAACTGGCTCCGAAAGCGCCGGAACGGGATCAGGTGATGAAGGAACTGAGTCGCCTCGACCAGATCGCGGCGGGGAATCATTGACTCGCGGAATCCCATGGATCGCGATGGTTGCCTCAATTGGATCGCGGGACTGAGAAGAGAATGAGCGAACCACAGACACGCGCTCTCATTTCGATCCGCGTACGCCAAGCGGCAGGAAGAAACTGCTCTTTCTGCCTCACGCCATCCGGCAGATGTCCAGACCCGACAGAATGATCACAGTCCGCGAGGTTCGGCGTACGGTGCTGGCCGGAAACGTGATCGAGGATTATCCTGAGGATATCCGCGGCCACAGCTGCCTGATGTCAGGTTTAGGCGACAAAAGCAGGCCGATTCATGTTGTCTGCGCTCCAAAGGACGACTACGTGGCAGTCATTACAGCCTACTTGCCGGAGCGTCGTGAGTGGGATAGGGAATTTAAGATAAGGAAAGCGCCGCGATGAAATGCACATACTGCCAAGGTCGGATGAAACGAGGCCATGCACCTTTCCATGCGGACCGCAACGGATACCACTTGTCGCTCGACGCCGTCCCCGCGTGGATTTGCTCTCAATGCGGAGAACCGTATTTTGAAGAGCGCGAAGTTCGGAGCATTCAGAGGGTTCTGTCGGGCCTTGACAAACAGACGACGAACCTGGCGTCGGTCGCCTGATGCCCGGCGTCCGATACGGCCCGATCACTACCCCTGCGAAATCCGTCGAAGGGCGAGCATAGTCGTGCGGAGTATGGATTTATAATGTGGGTAGCGCAGTTTTTTCAGCCACGGAGGAAGTCCCATGGCGGAACTTGAACGTCGAGTATCCTCGGTAGAAGAACACTTGGCTCACATCGTCGCCACCCTCGACACTCTCGCCACAAACCAAAACCATCTGGATGAGGCGCTGGTAACCCTGACAGAAGCCCAGATCCGAAATCAGGAACAGTTTCGTGAGACCGACATGCGAATTGCCAATCTCACGAGCGCCATCGGACAGTTGGAAAGCGAGATGCGTTCAAGGCCGAACTGAAAGGACGCCGTTCTGCACGGGATTCTCGGACAGTCGATAGCCACGCCAGCGATCTACTTAAACCGCAAATCCCGGCCTGTCATATCGCGCGGTTGCCCTTCGCCGAGCACTCTCAGCAACGTCGGCGCGACATCCTGCAACGATCCGCCCGGCCGCAGTTTCTCGCCCGAATCGTCCACCAGAATGAACGGCACCGGATTCGTCGTGTGGTACGTATGCGGCCCCTTGGTGATGGGATCGATCATCGTCTCTGCGTTGCCGTGATCGGCCGTGATCGCGAGCACCCCGCCCGCGGCTCGAACGGCGTGTTCGAGCCGTCCCAAACACACGTCGAGCGTCTCGACGCTCGAGATCGTCGGAGCCCATTTGCCGGTGTGCCCGACCATATCGGCATTGGCATAGTTCATCACGATCACGTCGTGATGGTGGTGTTTGATGTCCTCGACGGCGACGTTCGTGATCTCGGCCGCCGACATCTCGGGCGCCAGGTCGTAGGTGGCGACGGTGCGGTTCGAGGGGATCAGCGTGCGGTCTTCACCCGCGAACACGTCTTCCCGGCCGCCGTTGAAAAAGTAGGTGACGTGGGCGTATTTTTCCGTCTCCGCAAGGCGCAATTGCGTGAGCCCCGCGTCCGCCACGACCTCGCCGAAGGTCTCGCTTTGCGGGCGCGGGCCGAAGAGAAACGGATTCGTGAAGTCTTCCTCGTAGCGCGTCATCGTCGCGAACACGAACGTCTCGAACGGATGAACCGGGAATTCGCGAAATCCCGGCTGCGTGAACGCAAGCGTGAGTTCGCGCGCGCGGTCGGGACGGAAATTGATGAAAATGCACGCATCGCCGTCGGCGATCGGGCCCGGCTCGCCGACGAGCGCGGGCTGCACGAACTCGTCCGTTTCGCCGCGCTCGTATGCCTGCGCGAGCGCTTCCAGCGCGGTTGTCGCGTGGAAGCGTGACTCGCCGCGCACGAGCGTTGCGTAGGCTCGTGCGACGCGGTCCCAACGCTTGTCGCGATCCATCGCGAAGAAGCGGCCCGCGATCGATCTGATCGCGCCGGTGCGTCCGGCGCGCGCCAGCACGGCTTCGAGGCGCTCGATGTAGGTGCGTGCCGAGGACGGCGGCACGTCGCGTCCGTCGAGAAACGCATCGATCGCGATCGGCACGTTCGCGGCGACGGCGGCGGCGATCAGCGCTTCGAGATGATCTTGCGAACTGTGCACTTTGCCGTCGGAGAGCAGACCCAGGAAATGCAGCGTACCGCCGCTCGCGCGGACGTGCTCGACGCACTGCACGAGCACCGGATTCCCCGCCAGTTCGCCGCCGGCGATCGCGGCGTCGATGACGACGATGCCTTGCGGCACGGTGCGGCCGCTGCCGATGTTGATGTGGCCCACCTCGCTATTGCCCATGATCCCGTTGGGCAGCCCGACGGCCTCGCCGCTCGCGTCGAGCGTCGTCCACGGATGGTGCGCGAGGAGCCGGTTCCAATTCGGAAGATCGGCGGCGGCGATCGCGTTGCCGTGCGCGTCGTCGCGGACGCCCCAGCCGTCGAGGATCGCGAGGACGAAGGGACGGCGACGGCTCACGCGTGGGCTCCTTTGCGCGCATTGTGCACGATGGCGGCAAACGAGGCGGGATCGAGGCTCGCCCCGCCGACCAGTGCGCCGTCGATGTTCGGTTGCGCGACGAGCGCGCCGATGTTGTCGGGCTTCACGCTGCCGCCGTAGAGAATGCGCGCAGACGTGAGACCATCGACCGCGCCGCGGATCGCGCCCATCGTTGCGTTCGCATCGACCGGATGATCGATCTTCCCGCTGCCGATCGCCCAAATCGGTTCGTAGGCGACGACGCACGACGCGACGTCGATCGCCGAGACGCCGTCGAACGCGCCGCGTGTTTGCGCGCAGACGCGTTCGGCAGCCAGACCCGCAGCGTGTTCTTGCGCCGTCTCACCGACCGCGACGATCGGGATCAGGCCGGCCGCGAGCGCGGCGATCACCTTGCGGTTCACGTTCTCGTCGCTCTCGGCCGCGGCTTCGCGCCGTTCGGAATGGCCGAGGATGACCCAGCCCACGCCGAGTTCGGCGAGCATCGCCGCCGAAATCTCGCCCGTATAGGCGCCCGATGCCGCCCAGTGCATCGTCTGCGCGCCGAGTCCGATCGCCGATTCGCCGAGCGCGTACGCGACGGCGGGGAGCGCGGTGAAGGGCGGGCACACGACGGCGTCGGCCGCATCCAGATCGGGCTGCAGCGCCAGCAGTTCGTGCACGAAGCTGGTCGCCGCGGCGACCGTCTTGTGCATCTTCCAGTTGCCGACGATGAGCGTCTTCACGCCGGCTCGAGCGCCGCCACACCGGGCAGCGTAATCCCCTCGAGAAATTCGAGCGTCGCGCCGCCGCCGGTCGAGACATGCGTCATCGCGCCGGCGAAACCGAGCGCGCTCGCGGCCGCCGCCGCGTCGCCGCCGCCGACNNTCGTAGACGCCCATCGGCCCGTTGAAGACGATCGTCTTCGCGCCGCGTAGCACGTCGGCGTACTCTTCGGCCGTCTTCGGACCGATGTCGAGGATCATGCGGTTGCCGACCGCATCGAGCGGGACCGTGGTCGCGGTGGCATCGGCATCGAAGGCATCGGCGACGACGCAGTCGACCGGCAAATGCAGCGGGATCTCGCGCGCTTGCGCGTCGTGCAGAATCTTCGTCGCGATCGAGAGGTCTTTGTCGCGCAGCGAGCTGCCGACATCGATCCCGCGCGCGGCGAGGAACGTGTTCGCCATCCCGCCGCCGATCACGAACGCGTCTACTTTCGCGAGCAAGTTCTCGAACACGCCGACCTTGTCGGCGACCTTCGCGCCGCCGATGGCGCAAACGAACGGCTTGACCGGATGTTCGGTCAGCCGCGTCAGCGCGGCGAGTTCGGCTTCCATCAGCAGCCCCGCGTAGGCGGGCAGATCGGCGGCGACGCCGGCGGTCGAAGCGTGCGCCCGGTGCGCGGTGCCGAACGCGTC
>PLEX01000239.1:0-48361 GCA_003136575.1 Bryobacterales bacterium
TCGTTTTGTAACCAGCATGACCCGTGGGGGCCATCCACGAGGCATGAAAATGGTCAAGGCGAGGGAGAAAAGCACCACGACAGAACTGCGCGGTGAGCCGAGGCCGAGACATTTATTGTTGGGAAGACCCCGATTTGCAACCTGGTCCGGCCAGCGGATTTGGACCGGGAATGGTGCGTAGCAGCCCGTGGGGCAAAGTGATGACGGAGACGCTGGCTGCTCGTCCGCGCAGAAAGGACGAGGCGATGATCACAATCCCGGTTGTCACAGAACGTTGCGCGGGAATCGATGTTGGCAAGAGAGGTCTGGCAGTGGCCAGGTTGACGAGTCCGGCCGGCAAAGAAGGACTGATCGAGACTCGATGGTTCGGGACCACGGTTCCGGAACTGGAGTCGTTGAAGAACTGGATAAATGGCGGCGGGAATCACTACAGTAGCGATGGAAAGCACGGGCTCATACTGGATTCCGGTGAAGAACGTGCTGGAGAGCGACCGGCATGTCGTGCTGGTCTGCTCAAAGAAGCATCACCGGAAGAAAGGAGAAAAGACGGATTTTCCGAGATGCAATCAACCTGGCCCATCAACACAGGCACGGGATGCGGACGGGAAGCTATCTCCGGAACGGCGCGTGGTGGAACTGCGGGATCTGACGAGGCGGCGCAAGAAGCTGCCGGGACACCTGACCAGCGAAAAGAACCGCATTCAGAAAACGCCCGGGGTAGCCAACGTCAAGATCGGCAACGTGGTCAGCGACGTGTTCGGCGTGTCGGGGCAGGCAATGCTGGACGTGCTTTTGTCGGGGCGCAAAGCGGAGGCTGACGAGATTGCGCAACTGGCTAAGTGTCGGCTGCGGTCGAAGATCCCGGCAACATCACGGGAGGCAAGCGCAAGAGTAGTCGCGTGAAGAAGGCAAATACGTTTCTCTCCAGCCGCTGGTGCGGGCAGCGTGGGGCGCGATACAGAACAAGGACACCATCTTCTACCGCAAATACAGCCGGTGGTCGAAGAAGATGAGTCCCCAGGAGGCGATCGTTGCAGTGGCAAAGAGTTTGTTAGCCGTGATCCACGCGGTGCTGCGCAGCGGACAGCCGTATCGGGAACGGGATGCAGTTCTGCTTGAACGAGCTGGAGCGGCAGAAGCTGGTTCGACACCACGCACGTCGGTTGCGCCAACTGGGGGCGGAGCCGGAGAAGTTTGCCGGGGTTGTGGAACGGATGCTGAGTCCGGTAGCGAGCGAGGCTGCGGAACCAAGCCTCGCCGAACTGAACGCCGACGCCGGAACGGATGTAGCCCGACCGAAGCCGGACTGGCGGAAGAATCCGCGACCCGGCGAACTGTCGAATCGGAAGAACCGACGAAGTCGATCTCCCTTCCCGGCAGCCGCAGCAAAGTCTGCCGGGGCAAGCCGGGATTCCGGGCGAGGCAGACCAAGAATCAGTATTCGGATGCACGGGAGTCGCCCTGGAGGGGATATTCAGCCGACTCCGCCGAAAACCGAGACACCCCGGCCCAACGGCGTAAGAGAAAGAAAAGCAATGCCGAACCCTCGACGCGAGCCCGCTCCCGGAGAAACATTTTCGAGGCAAAGGGCCGAACATGACCCGGCGGTCGGCGGAATGCGCTGGTCGACCTGTCTTGATCGCTGCCCGGTTGACGAGCCTCGGCACCAGGGCGCACGAGAACCGCGGGAATACGCGCTCGTTACAGCGCAGCTGGCCACCTCCGCCGCGCGAAGCCAACCGAACTCACGACTCCCGGCGACCGCGCACGCCTGCTTGAGCCGATCGTTACCGATCGGCCCCGGTGTCCGGTCGAGTCAGGAGCTTGCACCGGAAACAGGCCGGACAAGGCCCGGAGAATTTTGACGCTCGTCTCTACGACTCTCGGGGATACGTGAGTGCCCTGCGGGAGGCGCAGCCACCGAAGGTAGACACGATAAATCACGGTCCGGGCCAGAAGCCCCTATTTTTCCGGTCGACAGGTGTTTAAGCATTGCCCCGAAAAAGAGAGTATACTGAGCGTGACCAAGTAGGTCATTGGAGCACATAATGGCTAAACCTGAAGTGCCAAGAGTTCATGACAATCACCCGTGGCCGCAGGACTGGGGGCTCTGCGGACCCGCGTGCGTAAATCCAGATCCTTTTCCCCAGAAAGAAGAAGACGGCGTCGACTACTGGTACTGCGACCAGGTGCACGGGTGTCACAAAGACAACTGCCGCTGCGTCATATTCTGGTGGGATGATCGGGACCCCGGAAAGAAGCACGAGAAGCCGTGGAAAACCGAGGGGAAGGACAAAGTCAAAGTCGACGGCAATCTACACCCCCACTGCTACTGCGCCGTGAAGGTATGAATGACGGGAAGCGCTTTTAAACATTGGGGGTAGCGTGTTGCAGGTATCAGCTGCGAAAATGACGGAAAAACGGCTATCCGCAGCACGCGGAGCCGGCCTTCGCCGGCAGCAAAGATCTGTCGCAGAGTGAGGAGTTTTACACCTGACCGCCCGGCTCAAGGAGTCATTTGGCTGGTCTGTCTTCAAACCGGAGCGCTCGTCGGCACATGCGCTCCCCCCGCACCTGCGCTAACGAGTCAGTTCAGTAACCTGTTCCCTCACAGCCTTCGCCTGCGGCGAATCGGGGTGCCGCCGAAGAAAACCGCGCAGTTGTTCAACCGCGGACGCACGATCCCCGCGCCTGAGATAAATCTGCGCCAGCGTCAACTGCGGATGCGAGAAATGGGCGGGGTCCAGTTGAACCGCGACTTTCAGATGTTGTTCCGCTCGTTCGGAATCGCCGAGACAGAAGTACGTCAGCCCGAGCTGCGAATTCGCCAGAGCGTCGTTGGGCCTTCGCGCTACCGCGCGCTGGTTGTAGCCGAGCGCCTCCTGTGGCCTGTCCAGATTCAGCAGCACTCCTCCCAGATTCACTAAAGGCTCGAATGCCTCGGCATCCGCGTCCAGCGCCCTGCGGAAGTCCGTCTCGGCGTCCGCGAATTGTCGCGCCTGGTACGCTAGCGTCCCCAAATGATTCCATGCGGCAGTGCGCGAGTTCCACCGCTCGCCGCAGATGCGAAACGGCGCAGGCGGAATCCTGACGATTCAGACAGCGGTCGGCCTCCTCGTACTCTTTTCTCGCGCGCTCCGGTATCGAAAGAACCGAGGTTGAGATTGTCGCGCCTGTCGAGCGCGCGCCGTCGGATTCGAGGCGGCCGCGGTCGATCGTGAGCACGAGGTCGAGCCGGCCTTTCGCGTCCACCGTGCCGGCAGTCAATTCGATAGTCTGAACAAGCTCACCGCGGGCCGCCGTCGCAGCCACGAGCGTGTAGGTTCCGGCGGGGACTTTGGCGAACAGGAAACGGCCGTCGGGATCGCTCGTTGCGGAGCTTTCAAAAGGCGCGGTGGCTCCGTGCAGGAAGATGGCGACCGCGAGTGGCGGGTCGAGCCTGCCCGCCAGTTCGTAACCCTGCCCGATCCTGGCGCAGGAGGCCAAAATCGCCACCGCCGCAACCGGACGAAACAGGATCGGACACGCATACCGCATCGTCCCGATTATATTTCCTCCGGTGAGGATTTTTCCTCTAAGAATCAGCGAAACGGTCGAGAGATCGGCTTCGAGGCACGGCGAGAAACAAAAGAGTTACGATTTTCCGCCGCTTCGCCCGGATATTTTCGCCGGCAAGAGATTTTCCTCTAAGAATCAGCAAGCTAGCCGATAACTTAGCTTCGGAATACTTTGGTGGAACAGGAGCGTTGCGGCCTATGCCGCCTCGCCCTGATTGGCATTTCCCCGGACTCCGAAACAGGAGGCCGAGGTGGCAAATCAAACGGTTACGGCGCGCGGGGCAGTCAGGCTTCTGGCGTCAATTGTGGTGGCAGCGGTCGCCGCGATACCTTTGGCCGCCCAGGCCGACCGGAACACGGACAGGATCGAAAGCGACCGGACCGTCATTGTTCCCGGCCATGTCAACTCCCGCTCGCAAGCCGGGATAGATGGCGGTCAGGTGGAAGGGTCGTTCCTTCTCCATGACCTGACCCTCACGCTCAAGCCATCCCCATCGCAGCAGGCCGATCTCGACACGTTGCTCGCCGCCCAGCAGGACCCGGCATCGCCCGAATTTCACAACTGGCTGACGCCTGAACAGTTCGCCGAGCGTTTCGGGCCGGGCCCGGGCGATATCGCGAAGATTGCCGCGTGGCTCGAAGAGCAAGGATTTACCGTTCACAGCGTTGCCGCCAGCCGAAACTGGATCGGTTTCAGCGGAACCGCGGAGATTGCGCAGCGCGCATTCGGCGTGGAGATCCATCGGTTTACAGTTGCGGGCGAATCGCATTTTGCCACAGTTGCCGAACCAGCCGTTCCGTCGGCGATAGCCGACCTGGTCGCTGGATTCCGCGGATTTGACGATTTTCTCCCGCGCCATCCGCGTTTGCAGGCTCGCGCCGCTTTCACTTACAGCAACGGCAAACACTTCATGGGCCCCAATGACGCGGCGACGATTTATAACGTCAACACGCTCTATACCAAGGGTTACGACGGCACTGGCCAGACGATCGCGATCGTCGGGCAATCGGCGATCAATCTCTCCGATATCGATAATTTCCGCGCGCTGTTCGGCCTCGCGAAAAACGATCCGAAACTGGTGACGGTGCCGGGCTTTACCTCGCCGGGCATTGTATCGGGCGACGTGCTGGAGTCGGATCTCGATATCGAATGGGCCGGGTCGGTTGCGAAGAATGCCAGTGTCGTGTTTGTCTACACGAGCAACGTGTTCAACTCGCTGCAGTACGCGGTGACGCAGAATCTCGCGCCGGTGATCAGCATCAGTTACGGCGCGTGCGAGACCGGCGAAGCGGCGGAGGGCGCGGCGCTTCGGGCAATCGCCCAGCAGGCGAACGCGCAGGGCATTACTCTCTTCTCTGCGTCGGGAGATACGGGGGCTTTCGCCTGCGACAGCAGCGGTTCGGCGATCGCTTCGGACGGCGTCTCGGTGAATCTGCCCGCGAGTATTCCCGAAGTCACCGCCGTGGGCGGCACCCAGTTCAACGAAGGCAACGGCAGCTACTGGAGCGCGACGAACAACTCGAGCAACGGTTCGGCTTTGTCCTATATCCCTGAAGCCGTATGGAACGAATCCGCTCAGGACGGGAGCCTGGTCGCCGGCGGCGGCGGCGCGAGCGTGTTGTTCGGCAAGCCGGTGTGGCAGGCGGGATCGGGAGTTCCGAACGATGGCGCGCGCGACCTTCCGGATGTCGCGATGGCGGCGTCGGCGGATCACGACGGCGCAATTGTATGCACGAGCGGCGGCTGCGCGAACGGTATAGCCGGAGCCTCGGTGGTTGGGGGCACCTCCCTGGCCACTCCGATTTTCGCGGGCATTGCCACCCTCTTGAATCAATATCAGGTTGGTTCGGGAACTTTAACAAAGGCTGGCCTCGGCAACGTCAATCCGACGCTCTACGCGATGGCACAGAGCTTCGCCGGTGTCTTCAACGACATCACAACCGGCAACAATACGCTGAGTTGCCGCACCGGGACGCCGGGTTGCACGACAGGCTCGTTCGGTTACAGCGCAGGAGTCGGCTATGACCAGGCGACCGGGCTTGGCTCGGTGAACGCATATGCAATGGCTACGAACTGGTCGCTGGTCAAAAGCACGCCGGTTTCGCTGAGCTCCGTATCGGTGAGCCCCGCGACACTGGTGACGGGCGCGACGGCAACTGTGACGGTTTCGCTTTCGGCTGCCGCGCCTTCGGGCGGAGCGACAGTTGCTCTTTCCGGCGGCAGCGCGGTTTTCCCGTTGCCCGCGAGTGTCGTAGTTCCCGCCGGGCAGTCAAGCGCGAGCGTGAATGTAAAGGCTGGCGCGGCTGCTTCATCTTCCTCCGTCACGGTAACCGCGACTTACAGTGGAGCGGCGAAGACGGCGGTGGTTACCGTGGCCCCGGCACCTACGGCAAGCCTTGTCGCGGTATCCGTTTCGCAGGCAAGTGTGGCCAGCGGAGCAACGGACACAGTTACGGTGACGTTGAGCGCTGCGGCCCCGGCCGGTGGCGCTACAGTTACGCTTTCGAGCAGCAGCGCGGCGTTCTCGTTGCCGGCAACATTGGCGGTGCCCTCAGGCGCAATGTCGGCGATTGTGTCGGCGCAGGCAGCGGTGGTTTCCTCATCAACCCCGGTGACAATCATGGCGAAATATAACGGTGGTACCCAAACAGCCGGCATCACAATAACGCCGGCGGCCCCCTTGCCCACGCTGAGTTCCGTATCGGTGTCACCCGCCAGCGTGAGCGGGGGCTCAGCGGCAACGCTCAACCTAACACTCAGCGCGGCGGCACCGGCCGGCGGCGCGGTAGTGGCCATTGTGAGTAACAGCGCGGCGTTCCCCTTGCCTGCCAACGTGGTTGTTCTCGCGGGCCAGAAAACGGCCAGTCTAACGGTAACCACCTCCAGCGTTGCCGCGCCTGCATCGGCAACCGTTACCGCCAAATACAACGGTGGCACACAAACGGCAACCGTCACGGTGACGCCCGTCGTACTGCCGAGTCTCAGCTCGTTAACGGTTTCGCAGGCCAGCGTGGCTGGCGGCGCGACGGTCGTAGTGACTGTCTCGCTCGGCGCAGCCGCGCCGACGGGCGGTTCCTCGGTGACGCTTTCAAGCAGCAGCGCTGCGTTCCCGGCGCCTGCGAGTATTGTGGTTCCGGCCGGTCAGAGTTCGGCGAGCGTGAACGTAATCAGCTCCGGCGTCTCGGCTTCGACAGCGGTTACAGTCACGGCAAAGTACAACGGCGGCACAAAGACGGCCAGCCTCACGCTGACGCCGGCTGTTCTGCCGAGCCTCACTTCCATCGCGATTTCGCAGGCGGCCGCGAACGGTAACGGCGCCGAGATCCTGACCGTGACTCTCAGCGCCGCAGCGCCCACCGGCGGTTCGACTGTCATGCTTTCGAGCAGCAACCGTGCGTTGACCGTACCGGCGGGCATCGTCGTTCCCGCGGGCGCGAAAAGCGTGTCCGGAATCGTGGAGGCGGCGGCCGTAACGGCCTCAACCACCGTCACCCTCACGGCGACCTACAATGGAGGATCGAAGACGGCGACCGTGACGCTGGTTCCCGTGGTGGTACCAACGCTTGCAACGCTGTCCACGAGTCCCGCGTCGGTGAAGGGCGGAACGATTACGACTCTTTCGGTCGCGCTTAGTGGTCCCGCGCCCGCCGGAGGCAGCGTGATTTCGCTTACCAGCAGTAACGCGGCGCTCCCGCTTCCGCCGAGCGTGCTGATGCCCGCAGGAGCGGCATCGGGATGGCTACAGGTGGAAACCAGGGCGGTAACCGCGCCAATCACGGTGACGATCACCGGCACTTCAGGTGGCGCTTCGCGAACGGCTACGCTCACTGTGACGCCGTGAAGTACGGCTACCACGCCGAAGCGTCAAGGCACCAGCGACAGGTTCAGAACCCCTGAAGTCGCGGCTTGGCGTTTTCCGCCCGATCTGCACGGTTCCGCGTGTGGGGCAGGCGCTTTCGCCTGCCGTGTTCGGGTCGAGTCCGTCAGCGCGCGCTTCGGGCGGCGTGATCATCCAGATCCGCCACTACAAACCTCAGAATAGCTTCGAGCAGCGCGGTTCGCGGATATCGGCTCTTGTCGTAGAGCGCCGATAATCTCGTAGGCCCGAAATCGTGCGCTACCGCGACGTGGTCGGCGAGCAGCGTGCCAAGAAATGTCGCGCGGGGCAACCTGCCGTCCGCCGCGAGCAGCATGCCGTCCTCTTTGTCGCGAAAGCCCGCGCCGAGCAGCCCCCACGTGGGGAGAAGAATCTTCGACGTGTTGGAGAATCCCGAGGCTGCAACCAGCGACCAGGACGGCACCGGCGCGTCCGGGTGGCTCGCAAGAAAGCTGCGCCGCACGTCGGTGCGCAGGCTCTGCAATGCGGGTCCGATTTTTCCGGCACAGCCGAACGAGGTCTGCATGTTTCCCGGCAGACTGAGTCCTTCGGCAAGGTCCGCCAACGGAGACCCGCCGACCGCGCCCGCGAGCGAAACGAAGCCGGCCACGGTTGCGGCAGCGGCCGGATGCTGCAACGCCAGCTGTAAATCCGGCGCTCCTTTGCTGTGCCCCACGACGATGAACTTCCTTCCGCCAGCGTGGTCGCGGAGATATTTCGCGATCAGGAGGCCGTTGTTCTCGGAGCTGTCGTCGGGAACCTGCAGCAGATCGATATCGACGCCGTGGGTGGCCTTCAGATACCGCCGCGTCGCCTCGAACGCGGGTGCCGCGGCGCATTCGCTCATGAAGCCGGGAACGATCAGCACGCGGTACTTGTCGATCTCTCCTTTCAGCGCGCGCTGAGCATCCTCTTTCGACAGTTTGGCGCGTCTCGCAGCCGCTTCGAGATACCTTCCCGGACCTTCCCAAATGCCGCCGTCCGGATTTTCGCCGGCCAGAACCGCCGCGAATATATCGGCGAAGGATCGCTCGGCGTCGGAACCCTGCGCCAGCAGGAAACCGGCTCCGGCGAATATCGCGATCCACGGCTTCATGCTTCCGGCCCAGGCGCAACGGGCAATCCCTGCGCACCGGCCCGGCTGGCCAGGAGTTCGTCGAGAGCGCGCAAATCGGTCTGCCGGCCCATCGCGATCAGGAAATCGCCCGCTGCGATACGCGTGTCGGCAGGCGGATTGAACACCATGTTGCCATCCGGCTTGCGAACCGCGAGCACCATCACGCCGGCGTTGTTGCGCAACATCAGATCGCGCAGCGTCCTGCTCACAACGGTCGCCCACTCGTCCACGCGGAACTGCTCGATCATCACGTCGAGCCCCATCGATTCCGCGGCGAAATCGAGGAACTGAACGACGTGCGGCCGCACCAGCGATTGCGCCAGTTTCTGTCCCGCCATGCTGTAGGGCGAGAAGACGATGTCTGCGCCCGCCCGCCGCAGATCAACGCGGAGTTGAACAGGCGGCCTGCCTGGCTCAGCGGGTGAACTTCCTGGCAGCCGACCGTTGTAACCGTGATCAGCGTCACGTAGAACGCGTCGAACCACGGGTAGCCCTCGACGATGCGGAAACCGAGCGTGCCGGCGGCCAGCGTAAAAAGCAGGAGGGACGCAAGCAGAATCACGCGGCGCAGGAGTCGGTTTTCCATCGCGCAGCCGGATCAGTCCATCCACTCGTCCGCCGGATCGAATTTCGGAAAGACGATATTCAGCACGGTCATCTTCCCGATGGCGCGATGCCGCACGCCGGGCGGAATCATGACGCACATGCCGGCGCGCACGGGCACCATTTCGCCGTCCAGTTGCATGACCGCACTCGGGCCGCATTCGAGAAAGTAGTAGGTCTCCGTGAGGCGCTTGTGGTAGTGCATCTGGGCGTCTTCGGAGATGCGCGTCAGGTGAATGGTGCCGGGGTATTCGGGTACGTCGCCGAAAGCGCGCTGGGTCGTGCCGCAGGGACACGGCAGCACAGGAAGCTCCGCGAATTCCACGATTTTGTACGCCCGTTCTTGCGAGGACGCCGCCGCCGGTGCTTGCATGGCCTCCATGTTATCGCGGCGGATCGCCGATCCCAACTGCGTCGCGCACATCGGCTGACCGCGTCCGGCAGCGGTCGACTCGCATCCACAATTCCGCCGAGTCCGCGTCCGCCCGGCCGGCCAAAACCTTCGGCATCCGCGACCGCGCTGGTAGAATGAGAACGCAGTCGTGACGAGTAGCCATATCGCGCCGCCAATTCCGATCGAGTTCGACGAGCCAACGCTGGAGCGCCTCCGCCTCAAGCTCCGCTACAAGGTGCTCTACCACGTCGGACACAACTGCCCGGATGTCGACGATCTGGTGCAGGAGACCCTCACGCGCTTCGTTCGCGCCAGCCAGAAAAACCAGATCCGGAACAATTCGGAGGAATTTGGCGCGTTTGTCAACGGCGTTTGCCGCAACGTAATCCTCGAATACAGGCGGCGTATGCGCCGGGAGCCTATGGCCGATTCCGAGAGCCAGGTTAAGGATCCGGGTGTCCGCCCGGATGCGGACATTCTGGAAATGCGTCAGGCGATCGATCATGGACTCGCGGAACTGGCCGAACGCGACCGCGCGATCCTGGGGCGGTTGTATCTGGAAGGCAAAGAAAAAGAAGAGATTTGCAGGGAGTGGGGTCTGACGGACGCCCAGTTCCGCGTGGTGCTGTTCCGCGCGAAAGATCGGTTCCGGAAGGCTTGGTCGGGCGGGTCCACGTAGGTGTTTGTCCTAAACGCGCGCCGCAGACTGGTTTCCGCGTGAAACAAACCGCTCTGATGAAGGCACTAGGTAGACGGAAAGGCAATTCAGCCGGAGAGAAATCATGACCTGTGGAAAAGAACCCCTCGAACGCGAACAAGTGATCGCCAGATATCTGGCGCGCTCCCTCGACGCCGAGGCCGTGGAAGAATTCGAAGGCCACTATCTCGGCTGCGACGAGTGCTTTGATGAGTTGTACCTCAGCGACCGCATTGTCGCCGATCTGCGCACGTCCAATCTTACGTGGCGGCGGACTGAGGGCGTTTCCGTTCTTAAGTTCAGGATGAACGCGGAACTCACCCAGTCGGCGAAGGAACTGGAGCAACTGCGGCGCGAGGTTCTCGAGCAGAGCGACTCTCGCGTCATCATCGATCTCAGCCGCGTTACAAGAATCGACAGCGCCGGGCTGGGCCAGTTAATGGGTTGCTACTCGCACCTCGTCCGGAACGCGGGCGCTATGAAGATAGTCAACGCGCGCCCGGAAATTCGCCGCCTCCTCGACATGACTGGCATCAGCATGCTGCTGCCGAACTATGCGGACGAGCAGACTGCGGTGCGCAGTTTCGACGATATTGCTCCCGAAGCCGCGGGCGACATCCCGAGAGCGTAAATCCGCGACCGGCGTTGCCGCTTTACCTTGAACTTTCAAGCAGCGGCCGGATCCTCGCTCCCCCGCCGGCGCTCCAGATCTCGGTTCCGTTGGCATCACGGAGCACGATTCTGGTCGGCCCGATAATCGTCTGCGGCGTGGCCATTCCACGGCCGTTTATCGTCATGCGGTTCCCGATCGGCTCGGCTGTAAACGTGCCAAGGGCGTGGTCGGAAGCGTCCACCAGGGTCAGGCTTTGCGCACGAACCTCTTTGGTAACGGCCTGTTTGTCCTGAGCAAAGGCGACAGGCGGAGCAATGTAACGGGTAAGCAGTCCACCCAAAAGCCCGGCGGTAAGCGCAACTACGACGGTGAGTTTGTTGGTCATGGGATTGGTTCTCCGCTCCCAGAATACTAAAATCTTAGCGGCTGCAGGCCGCCGCGCGGTGCACCTGGCTCACCCCCGATCATGCGAAGGCGCGTTCCTCGGGCCGCGACCGGCATGGCCGACCCGCTGCCGGATTCCCGGGCCGGGCCGGATGCGCCAGGCCCGGCACGTATAGTTTTTTCATGGAATGTGAGAAAACCGGCTAGAATGGCAACTGTAGGTGGTGTGTTCAAAGCTTCCATTCACATCCCGGCAGGATTGATTCGCCAGCCCAGGCGGTCGGCCGGTGCCCGCGCCGAGCCGGGAGGCCTGACGACTTCCGCGCCGATTCTCAGGCTGGCGGTTCTCATCGCACTGGCTGCCTGCTCCGCTCAATCAACCGAGGCGTCCCGAACGACCCGCCGGCACGCGTCGAGTCCTCTCAGCCTGGACGTGAGTCCCACGCCCGAAATTGAAGCGCAGGTGGCGGAGGAAGTCGCGAAGGCGAGGCGAATCCTCGACGACCTGAATACAGACAACCTCTTCGCCAGCCCGTACCTGGTCTCCGCGATTTATTACCATGACGATTTCCTGAGTGGTTTCCCGGTGGACCGCAGCACTGCCGACCCCGAACGACGCATTATCGGGCAGATCGGTAATATGTTGTCTCCGGAACTTAAGGCGCATTTTGTGCGGTTGCTCCACGAAGTCTGGGCGCGGTCCAATCCGGCGAGTCCGGAGCGATCGGCGGAACCGGTGGCCTACTCCGCATCCGGCGGTGGGAGCGGAAGCCATCGGTATGCGATCGACCTGTTCGCGCATGAGGGCGCTCCGGTCTACGCAGTTTCCCGGGGCATGGTGGTTCTGGCCGACAGGAACTGGAATCCGGCCAGCCTTTTCTCAACCACTTCCCGCAAGGGAGGCAACGCGGTAATCGTGTTCGACCCGGATCGAGATCGCTTCTATCGCTACTGCCATATGAGCACGGTGCAGGTAGCTGCCGGAGCACCTGTGGCCGCGGGTCAGGTCATCGGAAGCGTTGGACACAGCGGGTTAAACGCGGCCCGGCCCGGACACGGAGGTCATCTGCATTTCGAAACGAATGAATATCTGGAGGGACACGTCCGCGCGATTGACTATCGCGGGCTGCGTACTATGCTCCGGCAGTGGCGTTCATCGTCCGATCTGAAGGATAGCAGCGAGAGCACGCGTGCCGCCGCCCCGAGTCCCCGGGCTTTTTCGAAACGGTAGGAATGAGGGTGCCGTCCCGTGGGTAGCTGATTCGCGGGGTGCTACTCGCCGAACACGCGCGCGAAGATCGCATCCACATTGCGCAGTTGCCGCTCGGCGGAAAAAGTCTCGGCCAGTTTCTCGCGGCTTACGAGCTTTGCGATATCCGGATCGGCCTCGATAACCGCGCGGAAATCGCCCTCGCTTTCCCACGCTTCCATCGCGTGCTTCTGCACGATCGCGTAAGCCTGCTCCCGCAACATGCCGGCCGCGGCAAGATCGAGCAACAGCTGGCCGGAAAAAACCAGGCCTTTCGTCATCTCCAGATTACGTCTCATGCGCTCCGGATAGACGAACATCCTGTCCACCAGATTCGTTGTCTTATCGAGAAGATAATCGGTCAGAATGGTCGAGTCCGGCAGAATGACGCGTTCGACCGAAGAGTGGGAAATGTCGCGCTCGTGCCAAAGCGCGATATCTTCAAACGCCGCCTGGGCATTCGAACGCACCACGCGCGCGAGGCCGCAGATCTGTTCGGAGGTCACCGGGTTCCGCTTATGCGGCATCGCCGACGACCCCTTCTGTCCTCGCGCGAAAAACTCTTCGGCTTCGCGCACTTCGGTGCGCTGCAGGTGCCGGACTTCGAGCGCGATCTTTTCGCAGAGCGCGGCGGTGGTGGCGAGAACCGCGACAAAATGCGCGTGCCGGTCGCGCTGCACCACCTGCGTCGCAACGGGCGCCGGCTCCAGATCGAGCCGTTTACAGATCGCCGCTTCCACCTCGGGACCGATGTGTGCGAACGTGCCCACCGCGCCCGATAGCTTACCGACGCGCAGGTCTTCCGCCGCCGCGTCGAGCCGCTTCAGATCGCGGCCGGCCTCTCCGTACCAGAGCGCGAGCTTCATGCCGAACGTGACTGGCTCGGCATGAACGCCGTGCGTGCGGCCGATCTGGATGGCGCGTTTGAACTCGATTGCGCGGCGCTTCACCACGGCGCGCAGTTTTTCCAGATCGGCCCGAAGAATATTCGCGGCCTGGCGGAGCTGAAGGGCTTGGGCGGTATCGACCACGTCGGTCGAGGTGAGCCCGTAGTGGAACCAGCGCGACGCTTCCGGGTGTCCGGCGGCGGCCATCGATTCGGCGACGGCCGTCGTGAAGGCTATCACGTCGTGCCGAGTGACCTTCTCGATTTCGTCGATGCGCGCGACATCAAAGCCGGCATGTTTTCGCAGCAGTTGGGCGTCGGCGGCGGGGACGGTCCCCAACGCGGCCAGCGTTTCCGAAGCCGCCAGTTCCACTTCAAGCCACTGCTGAAATTTGTTTTGGTCGCTCCAGACGGCACCCATTTCCGGGCGTGTGTAACGGGGAATCAATACGTAAAGACCTCGGTTGGCGTTCTCTGTTCCGCGATCACCAGACGCGGCGCAATGCCTCGGCGTTCGAGCGAGCACTCCGCGCCCTGGCGCACAATCACGGGGTGATTATTCTGCTCGCTCAAATGGCCCAGTATCAGCGCCTGCACGCCGCCATCGAGATCGTTTTCGATGTAGTCGCAGGTTGTGTCGTTCGAAAGATGGCCTTTGCGGCTCATCACGCGCTGTTTCACGCTCCACGGGTACGGCCCCACCTTCAGCATTTCGATCGCATGATTCGACTCAAAAAGCAGGAAATGCACGCCGCGCAGATGGTACTTAATCGAATCCGGCACGTAGCCGAGATCGGTGGCGATGCCGACTTTGACGCCTTCGGCTTCGAGGCAAAATCCGACAGGGTCTTCGGCATCGTGCGGAATGCCGAAGCTCTGCACTTTTACGTCGCCGACCGTCCAGTCCGAGCCAGCCTGAAAGTGTTCGACCCGCGGCGTCTCGTCCATGCCTTCCCACTCAATCATCGGCGCGGTGAGGCGGGAAACGAAGACGGCGATCGGTTTCTTCTTCTTCGCGCGGGCGCGGACCAGCCGGGGCAGGCCGGAGATGTGGTCGGAATGCTCGTGCGTGATAAGAACCGCGTCCAGGTCTTCCGGCCTCTCGCCGATTTCCGCGAGACGGCGCGTCAGTTCCTTCACGCTTAACCCCGCATCGATCAGGACTTTCGTCCCCGATGTGGAGAGAAACGCCGCATTGCCCGCACTGCCGCTGGCCAGCACGCAAAACCTGACGATGACAATTCTCCTCTAATATGTTTTAGCAGTTCCGGCGACCGGACACAATGGGGCGCGGCTTAAGCCTGGTCGCTGCCTTTGGTCTTATCGGCCTCGATCGGTGTTTATATCAGGCCATTTTGGACTATGGCCGGTCAGGCCATTTTGGATTTGATCACGTCCACCAGTTCCTGAACGGCGCCGGAGCTCTTGTGGAGAGCGGCCTTTTCCTCATCGGTGAGCGCGATTTCGTAGATCTTCTCGATGCCGCCCGCGCCCAGCTTGCAAGGCACGCCGACATAAAGCCCGTTGATGCCATACTCGCCTTCGAGATAGGCCGCGCAGGGCAGCACTTTTTTCTTATCGCGGAGGATCGACTCGGCCATTTCGACGGCGGAAGCCGCCGGGGCGTAGTACGCGCTGCCGGTCTTGAGGTATTTCACGATCTCGGCGCCCCCGTTGCGCGTACGGTCGACGATGGCGGCGAGACGGTCGGCGGGAATCAGTTCGGTGAGCGGAATGCCGGCGACGCTCGAGAGACGAACGACGGGAACCATCGTATCGCCGTGGCCGCCGAGCACGACCGCCGTCACATTTTCCACCGAGACCTGAAGTTCCTGAGCGATGAAGGTCCGGAAGCGAGCCGAATCGAGGACGCCCGCCATGCCGATGACGCGGTTTTTCGGGAACTTCGAGATCATATACGCGACCTGCGCCATGGCGTCGAGCGGATTCGTCACCACGATGATGACCGCGTTCGGTGAAACGGCGGCGGCCTTCTCAGTGGCGGTCTTCACGACCTCGTAGTTGGCGAGCAGAAGGTCGTCACGGCTCATGCCCGGTTTGCGGGGGAAGCCGGCGGTGATAATGACGACGTCGGAATTGGCTGTCGGCGCATAGTCGTTCGCCCCGGTGACACTGACGTCGTAGTGTTCGACGGGACCTGCCTGGAGCAGGTCGAGTCCTTTACCTTGAGGAACGCCTTCGGCGACGTCCACGAGGACGATATCGCCCAGTTCCTTTTTGGCTGCCCAGACGGCACAATTCGCGCCGACATTGCCGGCGCCGATGACGGTGATTTTATTTCGCAAAGGTGTAAAGTCCTTTCAGAGGCGGGAAGAAACCTCAGTATATCGCCCGGGCTGTTTTGAAGTTCACGATTCGCGCTTGACCCCGGTTGCAGCGGAGGACGGGGTGATGCGGACTGAAAGGCCTTAGGCGTGAGTCGGTCCGATGACGTCCCCGGCCGGCGTGCAATCCCGTCCTCGCCTCCGCGTGCGTTCGGACGTTCTCAGCTCGATGCTCAGCTCAAGTAAAACGGCGAGGTCGTCTGCGATTGGCGGTGGGTCAGGCTAGCCAATTTTGCCGCGGCCGAGCCACGCGCCACTCGGGGGAAGCGCCGGAATTTAGACGCTGCGAAGGATGGCTCTCGATAAACGACGTCGTGGGAGTTAACGAAACGAACCAGGCGCACACAGGGCGGGGACGTGTCGCGGCGGTCGCTTATTCTAACGCCCTTGCCGTTTGCGATATCCTACACGTCGGGGGTCGATCTCTCCACCTCAATGCAAAGCCGATGAACAGCGAGCGCTGGAAACGCATTCAGGACCTGTTTGAAGCGGGGTCCGAAATGAATCCGGGGGAGCGCGCCGAGTATCTTTCGGAAGCCTGCGCGGGCGACGCCGGAATTTGTCGGGAGGTTGAAGCCCTCATCGTTTCGAGCGAAAGCACCGGCGGCTTTCTCACCGACGCCGTGGAAGCGGGGCTCGCCGCAGTCGCGGCGGGCGGACCGGCGGAAGGGCAGCGGTTTGGTCCGTACCAGATCCTCCGCCTGCTCGGGCAGGGCGGCATGGGCGCGGTCTATCTGGCCATCCGCGCCGACGATGAATTCCGCCAGAACGTCGCGATCAAGGTGATTCGCAACCCGTTCGCGAACCCCGATCTGCTCCGGCGATTTCGCGCCGAAAGGCAAATCCTGGCAAGCCTCAACCATCCGGGAATCGCCAGGCTGCTCGATGGAGGCGCCCTGAATGGGTCGCCCTGGGTCGCCATGGAGTACGTAGATGGCGTCCCGATCGACCGCTACTGCGAAGATCACGGACTGAACGTCCCGGAGCGGCTGCGGCTGTTCGGCAAGGTCTGCGAAGCGGTCACGTACGCCCACCGCAACCTGATTGTGCATCGGGATATCAAACCGGCGAACATTCTGGTGACTCGGGATGGCACGGTCAAGCTTCTCGATTTTGGCATCGCCAAACTGCTGGGGCCGGACGAAGGAACGACAGCGGCCCCGGCGACGCGCGCGACCGAGCGGCGGATGACGCCGGAGTACGCCAGCCCCGAACAGGTGCGCGGCGAAGCGATCACGACGGCGGTGGATGTTTACTCGCTGGGCGTACTGCTCTACGAGTTGCTCTCCGGGAAAAGACCGTTCCGAATCGAATCGACGGAGTCCGGCGAGATCGAACGCATCGTCTGCACGAGCGTTCCGGCCAAACCGAGCGTCGCTTCGGGGCGGCGGGAACTGTCGGGCGATCTCGACAACATCGTTCTGATGGCGATGCGGAAGGAACCGGAGCGGCGATATGCCACGGTGGAGCAGTTCGCCGAAGACATCCGTCGCTATCTGGACGGCTTCCCAGTGATCGCGCACGGCGATTCGGCGCGGTACCGGTCTGCAAAGTTCCTGCGGCGTCACCGGCTGGGGTTATCGCTGGCGGCGGCAGGAATTATGTTGCTTGCCGGCTTCGGAATCGCCATGGCGGTGCTGGCGCAGCGCGCGGCGCGGGAACGCGATACAGCGCAACGGGAGCGTACGCGGGCCGAGCAGGTTTCGTCATTGCTGATGGATACGTTTCGGGTCTCCGATCCGGAAGTATCGGACGGCAATCGCATCACGGCACGGGAGATTCTGGACCGGGGGGCACAACGGCTGGAGAGCCAGAAGATGGATGCCGGGGCCAAAGGCGCGCTGCTCAATACTTTGGGCGTGGCATACCGCGACCTGGGAATCGACGACCGGAGCGATGCGATGCTCTCCGAGGCAGTGGCATTGCGCCGGAGTTCAGGCGACCTCGCCGGGGCTGCCGACAGCCTGGACGAACTGGCCGAAGCGAAGATCAATCTGGGGCAATGGGCCGCCTCGGAGAAACTGCTGCGCGAGGCCGTGGCGATTCGTTCGAAGCTGCCGGGCGACGGGATCGGCATGGTCCACACGCAGGCGTTTCTGGCCACGGCTCTGCGCCGACAGGGCAAGCTGGCCGAGGCGGAATCCTCCGCCCGAATGGCGCTGGGGATCGCCACCCGCCTGCGGGGACCCGATTCGGACGCAGCCGTGGAGGCGGAAATTCGACTTGGAATGGTATTGCAGGATGCCGGCCGATATCAGGAAGCCCGCGACGGTTACATGAAAGCGCTCGAATCACTGCGGAGGTCCGGCAAAGCGGAAAACACGCAGAACGCCGATGTCTTCATTGTTCTGGGACAGGCCGAATACTATTTGGGCAGGAAGAAGGAGGCGATCGAATACTATCTGAAGGCGCTGGCTATTTATCAGCGGATGGAAGATCCGGACAGCAAGGACATTGGAGATACGCTGAACGACCTGGGCGTCGCCTACAGCACTCTGAGCGACTACGCAAACGCGGAGAAGGTGGAGCGAATGGCCATAGAATCCTATCGGCGCAGGTTCCCGAACGGGCATAAAGACCTTGTTAGTCTGCTTTTCAATTTGACCGTCCTTCTGCATGCCCGGGGCGCGCATGCGGAGGAAGCGAAGACTCAGGCGGAGGGCGCGGAAATCCTGCGCAGGCTGGAAACGGGCCGTACGGATCTGACCGTATGGGCGACAGAGCTTCAGGGCATGGTTCTGGCTGACGAGGGTCGCTATGCGGAGGCGGAACCTGAAATCCGGGCCATGGTGGAGTTTCGAAAGGAACGGCATCAAAGCAATGCCCGGGTTTCCACTGCGCTCAATTTCTGGGCCGGCGCGCTGATGCCTTTGCGCCGGTATGCCGATGCCGAAGCCGCCTACCGTGAAGCGCTGGATAAAAGGCTTCATTCGGAAACGCCCGAACCGGAGGCGTCCGTGATTCGGGTCGGTCTCGCGCGCTGTCTGGAGGCTATGGGGCAGCGGTCCGAAGCCGCCGCAATGCGGGCCGACGCGATTCGGGCGGAACGGGCGGATGGCTCCCGCAAGCTGTCGCTCGCCGCCGCTCTGCTCGACGAGGGTAACGCGTTGCTGAAGGACAACAAGCCGGGCGAGTCCCAGCCGTACCTCGATGAAGCATTTCAGCTCAGACAGCAACTGATGGCCGCCGGGAGCCGTGAGATCGCGATCGCCGAAAGTGCGCGGGGCCGTGGACTTCTGGCCGCGGGCCAGACACTGGAAGGCCGTCGTCTTCTCGATCAGTCCGCAAATGCCTTGCATGCCTGTACGGCAATCGTGGAGTGCCGCGAGGAAATGGCCAGGCGGGCTCGGCTCTGACGCGCACATTACCGCGCCAGACGACGGATCGCAGTCTTATTCAGGTTCAGGCGGCGACAGGGCGCTGCGGCGCACAACGGTTCCACAGGAGCCGAATATCTTTCAGTGCCCCGGCCATGCAGACGCCTTCGCCATACTCCGGGTGGCAGATGGACTCGATGTGAACGTGCAGTCCCAGGCGTCGATAGAAGGGGACCATCCGCCTTTCGCAGTCGATGAAAACGGTTTCGACGCCATTGGCAACGGCCTCGCGGAGCGCAACGACAAGAAGCTGCGACGGCACCAGGCTCGAACGAAAGGAACGACGGACCATGAACATCGTACCGATACCCGCGCCCCGGGGATTCGCCCGCAAATGGCAGCCCATTTCATAGAGATCGACATATTCTCCGAGCCGCGCCGGGTCGCCGTAATTGGTTCGTAAGGTTCCCACAACCTCGTTTCCGCAAAATGCCGCGAAGATTTTCCCCGTCTGGTCCAGCGGGTCTGTCAGGGTCCCGCGCTGGTCGTCGGCGTAGCGCGTCTTCCAGCCCATCTCGTCCGCATAGACGGCGTATCGGGTACGGTAAACCTGCCGTCGCTCCTCATCGTTCCGGACGAGGCGCACTTCGATATTGTTGTTTCCGGCTTTTTCAGCCAATTGCAATCCCATCGGTTTTCTCCTGAAAGCGCCTGGGCGCTTCTGTTTCCCTCAGCGACGAGTCGGGGAAAACTCTCTCACGCGGAGTGGTATTCTACAGCCGATGTCGGAAGCGCAAGAGCCGCCGGACGAGGCGCCACACGCCGGAGGCGCCGCACTTTCAGCAGCGTCCGGCGCCGTAACCTGCGCGGGTTCCTCTAAAGCGCACGGGCCGCGGCACACGGCGCCAAACAATTCAGAAACACCAGTTCAGCCACGTGGCGCGGCCAAGTCGTGCGCGGTTTCCTCAGAAGCTCCGGCGGTGACCAGGCTGTTGCGCGCGTGGGGTGGCGGCGACGAGAAGGCACTTCAGGAACTGATGCCCGTTGTTTACGCGCATCTCCGCGCACAGGCCGGCCAGATTTTTCGTAATGAACTGCCTGGCCACACGTTACGTCCGACCGCGCTGGTGCACGAAGCATACATCCGCCTGGTGGACATGGACGTTTCCTGGCAAGACAGGGCACACTTTTTCGCCCTCGCAGCCAGGCTGATGCGGCGGATATTGGTGGACCACGCGCGCGGGCGGGACCGCGTCAAGCGGGGCTCGGGCGCGCACGCCGTATCGCTTGAAGACGCCATGCTGGTGGCGGATCCGCCGGTTCCGGACATCCTTGAGCTTGACCGCGCTTTAACGAAGCTGGGCGCAATGGACGAGCGCAAGAGCCGGATGGTCGAACTTCTTTACTTCGGCGGTCTGACTACGGAAGAAACCGCGCAGGCACTGAAGATTTCGCCGGCGACGCTGCATCGGGATCTGAAGCTGGCAAAGGCGTGGCTCGCGCATGAAATGAGCGGCGGGGAGCATCGGCCCCGCCTCAACCAGCCATAACGAAACCTATTCGCTAATTCCGGGCGAGGATCGGGATTCAGGGGAAATCGGGTTCCTTCGCCACTTGCTCCGCCTGCCACAGGTGCCTTCTGCCATGTGCCGCGATGATGAGGAATCCACTCGCCACGGTAAACCGCAGCAAAGGGATGAACGGATTCCGGAACCGTATCGAATTCAGATCTTTGCCCGAAGAAGATGCGACCAAAGCGGAAACGCGGTCCATCGCCTTTTGGAATTGCGGCAGGATCCCCTCGGGATTCAGCGTCGGTCTCGGGCGGATCTTACCTGGCGCGCGGATCTTTGTGCGCGGCGGAGGCTCGAGCGATTGGGTGAACCACGCCGACGGCAGGCCCGCGACGTGGAAAACAGCAGCCTTGCCGCTTCCTGGCCGCGCGTCGCCGATAGCCGCACCCATGGCGTCCAGATAGCCTTCGGTCGAGATCGCCAGGTGATCGAGGCACTCCAGAATGCTCCAGCGTTCGCCCCCGTCCGGCTGCCAGGTGAGCTGGTTCATGCTGTAGCGCGACGCCAGGTCGTTTGCCGCGGCGCTCAGTTGCCGAATGGACTCGAGGTACTGCTCGCGCGTAAGTGAGTTCTTTTCCGCCATGACCGATTTAATCAAATACTACCGTTTTCGAGCCATAACTCAAAATGCGGTGCGCGAGCCGCCAGCGGACGGCGCGGGAGAGGACCACTCGTTCCAGATCGCGGCCCTTTTCGATCAGATCTTCGAGCTGATCGCGATGCGAGATGCGGGTGACGTCCTGCTCGATGATGGGTCCGTCGTCCAGTACCTCCGTCACATAGTGGCTCGTCGAACCGATCAGCTTCACGCCGCGTTCGAACGCCCGATGGTAAGGCTTCGCGCCGACGAAGGCCGGCAGGAACGAATGGTGGACGTTGATGATCCGGTTGGGAAAACGCGAGACGAACTCCGGCGAAAGAATCTGCATGTAGCGGGCGAGCACGATGAGGTCGATCCGCTGCTCTTCGAGCAGCTCGGTCTGGCGGCGTTCGGCTTCCGCTTTGCCTGCCGCGCCCGTCTTGCCATCCGGGCCGATTTCGACATGGTGAAACGGGATCCCGTGGAATTCGGCCAGAGCCAGGCCACCCGGGTGATTGCTGACAATCAGCGGAATTTCGCAAGCCAGCTCGCCGGCTTTGTAACGGTATAAAAGGTCGGCGTAGCAGTGCAGGTACTGCGAGACGAAGATTGCCACACGCGTGACCGTGGACGAAAGTTCCAGTCGCCAGTCCATTTGCAAATTAGCCGCGATTGGGGTGAAACGCGAGCGAAAGGCTTCGACGTCGAAGTCTTCGAGCGCCCATTCGACGCGCATGAAGAAGAGGCCGGCTTCGTGGTCCTGATGCTGATCGGCGTGTATGATGTTGGCGCCGTGTTCGTAGAGAAGGCCGGAAACCGTGGCTACAAGACCTTTACGGTCCGGGCAGTCGATCAGCAAAATAGCGGTGTTGTTCATGCGGAAGGCTCGAAACCGCATTCTAGTGCACGAGAGAGTTTCGCTTCGTATAAAGTGAAGATATATGTTTAATTGGGTGTGTTCCCGCTGCGGACACGAAGTGCCGCCATCGAAGACGGAGTGTCCGTTTTGTTTCCCGCCTGCGCCGGAACCGGTTACCGCCCCCCCGCCTCAGCAGTACCAGCCCCAGCCCTTTCAGCCGCAGCTGCCCCCGGCGAACTACGGCGCGCCACCGGCGCAACAGCCGCAGTACGTCCCGCAGCAGGCTCCGCCTCAGCAGTATTGGCAGCAGCCTCAGGCGCCGCCTCCGCAGCAGTACCAACCGGCGCCACCGCAGCAGTATAACGCCCAGCCCGCGCCTCAGTATACGCAACAGGCGCCGCCTCCACAATACTGGCAGCAGCCGCAGGCGCCCCCTCCTCCCTATCAACCGGCTCTTCAGGAGCCGCCTCCGCAGCAGCAATACAGCCAGCCGGCGCCGCCGCAGTACCAGCCACCGGTCCAGCAATATCAGCCGCCGCCTCCGCCGCCGTATCAGCCGCAGGAACCGCCGCAGCAGCAACAGTACGCTCCTCCCCCGCCGCCACCGTACGCGCCGCCACCCCCGCCGCCTCCGGCGTACGAGCCTCCGGTCGCCGTGCAGCCGTACACGCCCCCGGTGCCCGAGCGCAGGCTGCCGGAAGTAGCGTCGACAACACCGTGGCCGCCTCCCGAAGAGCAAACCGGAAAGCCGATGTGGCTGATCGGCCTGCTGGCCGCCGCCGGTTTCCTTTTGCTGTTCGGCATCGCCTATTACATGATGGGTTCGCATAGTTCTTCGTCCAGAGACAGCGCGGCGAAGCAGCAACCGACGAATCCGGCGGAAAAATACCTCGAAGTCACCGGCGTCCGCATTGTTAAGGACGGCCAGGAGGTCGTATTTGTGGCGGTGAACCACTCGGGCGTGGAGTTGACTGGCCTCGTCGCTAACGTTACGCTGCGTGCGGGAACGTCGCGTTCCGACGAAGACATAGTCGGTACTTTCACCGTGAACGCCGATTCACTCAAGCCGAACGAATCGAAAGAACTCACCGCCACGCTGAAGACCGAGAAGCAGGGTTCCGACATACCCGACTGGCGAAGCATCACGCCCGACGTGCAGGTGCTTCCAATGCAACAGTAGGCTGGCCTGCGATCGGCGCCTTCACTCCACGGCGACGAACCGGGCGAGTTCCCGTTCCTTGCGCACGTGGTCCACGTCGAACACCTGATTGTGGAAGACAATCCACAATCCAGGCGCTAACACGCGGGCCGCGAAGAGGCTCTCCGTCAGATTCTGTAGACCATCGGAGCGTTCGAATCCAAGCGGCGTCATCGCGCCGGTCAGGATCACCGGGTGTTCCAGACCCGACAATCTGGCTTTGAGCAATTTGCCGGTTTCCACCATGGTGTCCGTACCGTGCGTAATCACGACGGGCGAATCCGCTATTCGTTCGCGCACTGCGTCGAGGAGTTGCTCGCCGCGATCCTCGGTGGTCATCTCCAGGCTGTCCTTGTTCATCAGCGGCGTAACTTCTATCCGCATATCGGGCAGCCGCAGCAGTTCCACGTAGCGGTTGATTCGCGCGGCTACATTGAGAACGGTCCCGGATTGCTCGGAGTACACCTTCTCGATGGTGCCGCCGGTCGTCAGAATGTGAATCTTCACTGTTCTCAATATACTGCGCCACTCCTCCATACACCCACGCCCGGGTGGTTACGGAAACTCAATGAATCCGGCACGATACCTCTTGAAAACACGCGAAGTAGTGGTATACTGAGACTTCATGACGCACGCGCGGCAAAGCGGTTCTTGCTACCGATTCTGGTGCTTTGGGGGTTTTACCCCGGGCTTTGCCCCATAGCGCTTGGCGTTGGTTTGAGTTAAACGGATTTGCCCGACCAACCCACTCGCGAGAGTGGGTTTTTATTTTGTACAGGACGGTTTTCAGAAAAGAAATGATTATTTCCATGCGGCCACACGCCACCAGACAAGAAATCGACCACGTTCGCGACAGGATTTGCGAGCTTGGTTTCCGTGTCCACTCGATTGAGGGCGACGAGCGGGTCGTGATCGGCGTCGTCGGCGTCGGCGGCGACGTTGAGGCCTGCCTCGAATCGCTCGAAGCCACTCCCGGCGTCGAACGAGCCGTGCGTATCAGTGTTCCCTACAAGTTCGTCAGCAAGGAATTCAGGCAGGAAAAGACCGTGATTCGCGCCGGCAGGGCCGAAATCGGCGGCGACCAGTTCATCACTATGGCTGGACCGTGCTCGGTAGAGAGCGAAAAGCAGATCATGGAGACGGCGGAAGCCGTCGCCGCGGCCGGTGCGACCATTCTGCGCGGCGGCGCATTCAAGCCCCGCACCTCGCCTTACGATTTCCAGGGCATGGAAGGCGACGGACTAAAACTGCTCGCCAAGGCGCGCGAAGCGACCGGACTGGCCATCATCACCGAAGTCATGTCGGATCGCGACGTCGACCTGGTGGCGGAGTATGCGGATATTCTGCAGATCGGCGCGCGCAACATGCAGAACTTCGCTCTGCTGAAAGTGCTGGGCAAGTGCGGACGGCCCGTGATGCTGAAGCGCGGGTTAAGTGCGACCATCAAGGAACTGCTGATGTCGGCCGAGTACGTGGTGGCGCACGGCAACCCGCAGGTCATGCTGTGCGAGCGCGGCATCCGGACTTTTGAAACGGCGACCCGCAATACCTGCGACATTTCCGCGGTTCCGGTGCTCAACGAAATGACGCATCTGCCGGTGATTGTCGATCCGAGCCACGCGGCGGGTAAGCGCAGTCTGGTGCCTGCTCTGGCAAAGGCGGCGGTCGCGGTCGGTGCGGACGGAATGATCGTGGAAGTGCATCCGTGTCCCGAGAAGGCTGTCAGCGACGGAGCACAATCGCTCACCATCGAGGGCTTCCGCAAGATGATGCGCGAACTGGATGGGTACGTTCGGCTGTGGAAGATGGAACGCGAAGCGGCGATGGCTGTCGCGGTATAAGAATGTTCGCGCGCCGAAACGTTGCGGTCGGCATCGCAATCGTAGCCGTGTCCCTCGCGGGCGCGACGCTATGGCTGCGGTGGAACAACGCAAGGCACTTCACGGATATTCGTGCCCTCCTTTCGCGCTTTCCGGTGGAGGACGCGATTGTCCTGAATATCGACTTCGCCTCGGTGCGCGGCGCCGGTCTTCTCGCCGATCCGAAAGCTTCGCTCGAGCCCGAATACCAGAAGTTTCTCGATGGAACCGGGTTCAACTATCGGAGAGATCTCGATTCGGTGACAGCGTCGTTTTCGAAGGGCGGCAATTTTTTCATCGCGCGGGGCCGATTTGACTGGAAAATGCTGCGGGATTATGCGGCGCACCAGGGCGGCTCGTGCTACGAGCAGTTGTGCCGCATGGCAGGCAGCACGCCGGACCGGCGGATTTCCTTCCTGCCGTTGCGCGACGATACGATGGCGCTCGCGGTAAGCACCGACGATCTGGCGGCAACGCGCTTGACGAAAGCGGGCGACCCACTAAAGGCGCAGCTTCCAACCGCCCCGGTGTGGCTACTGGTTCCCGGCAGCGCGCTGCACGATGCCGCGGCCGTTCCTCCCGGACTGCGGCTGATGCTTTCCGCCCTGACGAATGCCGACCGGCTGGTGGTGACGATGGGACCTTCCGGCAGCGGACTTGCGGCAAAAATGGAAGCCACCTGCCGCTCGAAGGACGAGGCTCGCCTTCTGGCCAGCCAGTTGCGCAATGTGACGACGACCCTGAAGGAATCGATGCAGCGGGACAAGCAGGCGCAGTCGGATCAGTTCTTGCAAGTCCTGGTGGGCGGCACGTTCGACGACAACGGCGCGCGGGTGACGGGAACGTGGCCGTTTAGCAAGGCGTTGATCGATGGTTTGACCAGCGGGATCTGACGAGCGGACCCGGAAACTGAACGCCGGAACCAGCCGCCGCAGTCTGTCAATCCTGCCGAAGATTCAATGTGCGGTTCACGTGGTCCGGGTCGCGGGCGATGAGCGTCAAATAAGCCCGGGCGGGCTGATCAGGCTGACTTCTTCCCTGCTCCCAATCCCGAAGGGTTCCCGGAGGAATGTGGTATCGAAGCGCGAATTCCTCCTGCGTCAGGTTCAGCGCGCGACGAATGATCTTAGTCTGAGGCGTCCGCTTCATCCGTTTGAAATCGGCTTCCGTCAGGGGCATCGCGTCGGGATCCGTCAGTGCCGTCTGCTCAATGGCCTCGGGCGTGTCAGGAATTCTGTCGGAAATATTCGATTTGTTCATTCTGAGTTACCCGCGCCGAGATGATCCGGATGCTCTCGCCGCGTTCGGTGTGGGCCACGAACAACAGGACGTGCCCCTCCGCCATGCCAATCGTCACAAAACGCTGTTCGTCATAGTCCTCACGATCGTCGAGCCACTCGATGGCAAACGGATCGCCGAACACCGTTTTCGCCAGCTCGAAACTCACCCCGTGAATTCGGAGATTGGCTTCAGCCTTCCGTTTATGCCATTCAAACCTCAATTCATGATACTACTGAATATCAGTAGCTGCCTCTCCGCCGCGCTGAAGGCGGCATGCACTTCCTGCGCCTGACCGAATTCAAACGCGGCCATAGCCAAGCCACGACGGAAGATTGTCTTCGCACCACTTCCGGTAGTCGGCCATGGTATCGAAGGCTCGGGAGTTCGCATCGTCCGGAATCCACGTGCTACGCTCACGCCCTCAATCTCTGTGAAGTCTTTTACGATTTTCATCGGGCCGCCGGCGTCAAGGATGCTTCGCTGGCAATAGCGGACCTCGTAAAAGCGCGCGTAAATCGAGGACGCAAGCCTGGCTCCCGAAGTCTGGCGAGCGGCCGGAACATTGAAGGCCAGCCTCCGTCGCGTTTTACTGGCCGACTGCTTCGCTATCGAGTTGGCGGAACGACTGAATGGTGTCGTTGTGACTGCGGATCATCACGAATTCGATGTGCTGGCGGCGCAGTCGCTTTATCGCATCAGGTTCCTTCGCTGACGGCCGTCTCGTCCTACGCCGAACCGAACACCGACTTCCCATCCATCCACACTGGTCTCCCCACGCCGAACAGATCGAGCGCCGTCGGCGCCATATCTTCAATCCCCGGATCCACGCTGTCGATCTTCCGGCTGCAAAACAAAACGCCGGGGACCAGCACCGGATCCACGCAATGGTCGCCGCTCCAGGCTTTCGGATTATCCTCAATCACGCGCGCAGTCACCTTGCCGACCGCCGCATCCCAGGACGTCCGGTAACCCTCGTTGTAGCCGACGATCATGTCCGGCGCGGCGCCCAGGTACGGCCCTTTGTATAGCCCGCTTGTCGGGTAAATCTGGCGGATGGCGACCTCGTCCCGCTCCTCGTCGCGCAACCCCGAAAGCTTCGCCACGAGTTCGCCTTTCAGCGCCTCCGCTTCCGCGCCCGGCGCAACAATGCCGCACGACTCGCGCCCGCGCAGATTCAGATACAGGCCGCTCAAGCCGAGGCAATACGCTCGCGTGCGGCTCCAGTCGACGCCTTGAAAATAACGGTCACTCTCCTCAGCACCCTCCACCAGTGCCAGGTAGCCGTGCTGCTGCAGCCAGGAGTTCAGATTCACGGCACGGCGAAACGCGCAGAAGCCGTGGTCGGAAAGCGCGAACAGCACCGTGCCGTCGTCGACGTTTTCCATTGCCTTTCCGAGCAGTCGGTCCATCCGCTGGTACAGATCTTCGATCACGCCACTCCATCGCGCGTCTCCGTTCCCGTCCAGATGCCGGAAAAACATATGTTGCACCCGGTCGCTTGTATCGAACACGCACGCCACCACGCCACGCCTCGTGTGCGCCAGCGCGTTGTCGAACATCCGCTCGCGTTCGTCCATAATCCCGTACGCCTGCGTGAGGAATTCCGCCTCGTCTATCGCGCCCTCGTTCAGCGCCCACGTATCCTCCGCCATGCCGACCGTTGCAAACGACCCGAGCAGTTTCGCCAGATACGCCGAATAATAAGCCGGATGACTGATCGGCAGAGCTGGAGCCTCTGGGTCGATCTGAATCGGCGTGACATACAACGAGACTTCGGGCGCGGTCTCGGTGAGCAGGAAGCGCGCGATGCCGCGGATGCGAATTCCGGGTACCGCTTCAAACGCCAGCCGAAACCATGGCGAGTATTCGCCGAGCTTCAAAGGCAACGATTCGCCGGCGATCCGCAGTATAGCGGAATCGCCGCTCGCAGACGCTTCCAACCGAAACGGAAGGGCCAGCGTTCCGCCGCCTTCGAGCAGTTCGTTATCGGGTCCCTCGAGCGAACCTTCCAGGTAATCGCCCGTTCGCCGCAGCGCACAGCGGCAACCGCCTTCCGTCTCAGGCCGCTCAGGCCGCGTGCTGAAAAAAGTGAAACTGCCCTGCGTACCCCGCAGATCGGGCGTGCACATGGCCGATAGGAGGCGGCCGTTGAAATCCTCCGGCGGGAACGTGATCGGCACTCGCAGGATGGTACTGCCGATCGAATGCTCGCCGAGTATCTTCCAGAACGATTCGCTCTTGCGCCGCATCTCCACCGCCGGTCGTGACAACGGCAGTTTCCATCTGCCAATCCGAAGAACCTTCCGAGCCGGCCGCACTTTCGAAGAAGCCAGTTCCGGTATATAGGTCTTGAGGCTGCGATTCAGGAAGTCGAAGATGTTGTGCTTTGCCGGACTCACACCCGTGGCAAACGTCGACCACGCAACCGGCGAAAGCGCCGGGAAAGTAGTCCGCAGCCGGTGACACGAACCCTGTTGCTTCAACCGGCTGAAGTTCGGCAATTTTCCCGCGGCCATGTAGCGTTCGGTGAGGCGTGGGTCAAGTCCGTCGAGGCCCAGAAAGATAATTCGCCGCACGCGTGCCTTGCGCAGACTCAGCTTGCGCCGGATCGTCGCCCGTGCCGCGCGAAACGGCCAAAGCAGGAGCGAAATCGCCGTCAGAAAGAACGATACCGCCAAACTCAGGAATGATCCGAGAAAGGCGAAGCCCGCGCCCGGCCCGATATACGCAAACACAGGCAACATGCGAACACTATGTTAACGCGCGGTAAAATCGATACAGACCCGCTACAGTGAAGCTGCGCCGAACCCTCGTCCGCCTGATTTCCGCCGCCATCGGGTCGGCCGCCTCATTCGCCCAGGTGCCGCCGGCTGGCCCCACAACGCCCGTCATCCTCATTTCGATCGATACGCTTCGCGCCGATCGCCTCAGCGCCTACGGTTACACGCACCTCCGAACACCGAATATCGATTCCTTCGCCGAAAACGGCACGCTGTTCACTCAGGCCGATTGCCAGATTCCGTTCACGTTCCCCTCGCATGCCTCGCTGCTGACTTCCACGTACCCGTTTGAAAATCAGGTGGAAGAGAATGCCGTCGCCCTGCCGCCGGGCGCCGTGACGCTCGCGACGGTGCTCCATTCGCAGGGCTACAGGACCGCGGCCTTCATCGGCACGGCCTTCATGGAGAAGCAGATGGGCCTCGATCAGGGCTTCGAGTTCTACGACGCGCCGTTCAATTACGACGCTTTTTCGCCCATGTCCGGCTCGATGTTCCTGGGCGCAACGCCCGGCAGTCCCAACGCAGGCAAGGACCGGCGAGACGGTGCGCTGGTTATCCGCAGCGCACGCCAGTGGCTGTCTTCAAACGCGGGGCAGCCGCTGTTCGCCTTCGTTCACCTCTTCGACATGCACAAGCCGTACGACCATGGCTACGACGGACAACTGGCTTACGTCGACAAACTCATCGGCGTATTCAAACAGTCGCTCCAGCAACTCGGCTTGTGGGATAAGGCGCTCGTCGTTCTGGTGGCCGACCACGGCGAAAGCCTTGGCGACCACGGCGAATCGAGCCACGGGTACTTCATCTACGAAAGCACGCTGCGAGTGCCACTGATCATTCACTGGCCTGCGGGTGCGGACAACCACCCGGCGCGCGTCACCGATCCGGTCGGCCTGATCGACGTTTCCCCGACGATTCTCGATTTCCTTCATCTGCCAGTGCAGCCCTCATTTGAGGGGAGCAGCCTGCTCGGCGCGCGCTCGGCCGGAGGCTCTCCCCCAACGACCGCGCAACGCGCGGTCTATGGCGAAAGCCTTCACGCGCACGATTCCTTCGGCTGGGCGCCACTGCGCGGCATGAGAGTCGGCCAATACAAATACATCGAAGCGCCACATCCCGAGCTCTACAACCTCCAGGCCGACCCGCATGAACTTACAAACCTGTATGTAAAAGGTTCCGCGAAAGCCGCAGATCTGCGCAATCAGCTCATGAAACTGCTGGCGCGCTATGCACCGAAGAAGCCGGAGTCCCGCGAGTCTTCACCTGGCGCACGGGCTTTGCTCACGTCGCTCGGCTATCTCGCGCCCGGGCCGCATGCGGCGCGCTCTGGCGCCGAACCCGATCCCAAGGACCGATTGCCCGAATTCCGCATGTACGAAGACGCGCAGCTGATGCTCTACCACCGAAAGATGACCGAAGCCATCTCGACGCTGCGCCAGGTGCTGGTCAACGACCCCGGAAACACTCTGGCGCGCCGCGACCTGGCCAGTTCTTACGTTGAAACCGGCCAGTACGCTAAAGCGCGGACGGCTTTCCTGCAGGTGCTCGCCGTTGCCCCCGACGACTACATGACGAACTATGAAATCGGCTTCGCGGAGGACCGTCTGGACATGCTGAAGGAGGCGAGAGAGCATCTGGAGACCGCCTGCCGCATAGCGCCGGAATCGAAACAGTCGCGGCGGGAACTGGACGCGGTTCTCGCGAAGATCAAGTAGTATTCGCCGTCAGATCCGATTCACCACTCGGGTTTTCACGGACCTCCGTGGCCCACACGCGCGAACCGCATGCCTCCTCCGAAGCCGCCAAGGTCTAACGCTTTGACGCGGGTGTCGTATCGCCAGCGCCAGCGCTGCCGCAAGTTTTCTTGCGCCCGGCGATCAAACGGATCGACTAGTTTGCGGAAGGCTTATGCACGCTTTCGATCACAAGGACCTCAACCGGCGCCTTGGCCGATTCCAGCCTCATTCCAACATCCTGAATTGCCGTGAAGAGCGAGGGATAACCGGATTCGGCCGACTGCGAAATGGCGGCTGGCTGGCTGAACTGAAGATTGACGTCGAACAGAGAGGTGAACTCAGTCTTATCCAGAATGATGCGATCGGATTGCCCCTGCAATAGGGTGACAAGCTTTGGGACAGGTATCGCGGATCCCGACAATGTGGTGCCCGAGGCTCCCGTAACTATGCGCATCGCGCCCCGCGGAAGCGGCGCCAGTTGCTCGCCAGATGAGGAGAACTGAATGAACCCACGGCTGGGGTCGGGCGGGGTCTGATCCGCGGACGGCGTCGGCCCCCCTTTTATAAGAACAAGGTTGTAAACGGGCAAAACCCGGTTTTCGCGGCGAGTCTTCAATTGAAAGCGATCCTCCAGCAGTGACTGGAGAGCGAGTCTCATCTGCTGTACGGGAACACTACGCGCGTCGCCATCCAGCTTTGCCTGAACGTCAAAACGGTCTGTGTCGGCCCAGTCCGGCGCATTGACAATCTGGGCATTCAGCAGCACTCCGGAAGGGGGAGCGTAACCAAAATGCAGCAGGGCCTTGAGAGTTACATTCGTCGCCACCAACCTGTCCCCCCGAGGGCCGACCGAGCCTCCCTCCTGCCCCGAGACGTTGGGCTTAATCGAGGCCGCTTCGAAACCGGGTTTCTGGGCGAACGCTGTCCAAAAGCATAAGAACAAAACCGCAGCGCGCGTGCACATCCGGGTCATACCGTCCTTTTTTGTTGGGTTTGCAAGTGTAATGGCGAGTGACCGCCAGTTTTCGTTTGGGCGAGTTCTTTGCTTTCTGGTCGGGACAATTGAGCCCGGCGCTCGGCCAGCCATAGAATTGAACCCACCCCCGGTCCTCAACGTCGCGTTAATCGCACAGACTGCCTCACACCCGCCGACGCTCCCGCTCAAGCCTTTCGGCGAGAAACACTTTCAGAAGCGATTGATACGGCACATCCCGCTGGTTGGCCAGAATCTTCAGATCTTCGATCTCGACACTGGCAGGCGCAACGAAATGGTTCGCAGCGAAGGCTTCAGATTCGGGAAGCTCCGCCGCCGTGCGGAAGTCCAATCGACGAACTCAGTCGAATCGTGTTTCGACCAGAATTGCCGTTCATCGTCTTCCGACTTGAACGCGGGCACGGTCTTAAGGTTAGTTTTCACGGCGATTTTTCCCATAAACTTCCCGCTCCTTCCGATTCATATCCCGCACCGAGACAACGCGAATGAGGTTCCCACGGATCGTGAAGGCCGCGAACAACAGCCGGCCGCCACGCGATTGCCTTAACGGTTAGAATCTCTTCTCGCGTTCTGATCTTCCGCCTCTTCCGGCCGCGACCCGATGCCGTTGCCGATTCTTTTCCGCATTCCCATCGTCCCACTCGGCCCGCGACAGCCTCAGAACGTCGCAATCGGATTGATCGGCCCGCCCGTTCCGCCGCTCACCCGCACCGGCGCAGCCGTAAACAAAAACGTCCACCGATGCCGCGCTGCCGCGGCCTTCGCCAGTTCCTCCAGATCGCACTGGTCGAACAACGGCATCCCCATCGCCACAATCAGCAACTGATGCACCGGGTACGACACTCCCGGAATCCCCGAAGGCGAAGCGTCGTGCGACGAGTCGCTGCCCAATACCGCGACATCGCGCTGTTTCAGCCATCGCGCGCACAAGGCCGATAACCCCGCCGCGCGCGCGCCGATATCCCAGGGGCCTTTCGCCGCGCGGTAAGCCCAACGGCCCGTGCGCACGAACACCGCGTCGCCCGATCGAATTCGCACGCCCGTCTTCTTCTCCCAAGCGTCGAAATCCGCCGGATAGATAACTGCCGAGGTGTCCAGATACGGCACGCCGCGCAACCACGCGAAGTCCACCAGCACACCGCGCGTGAAAAGGCCGTCGCTGTACGCGGTGACCGCAAGCTTCTCCGCGCCATCCGGCTTTACGGCCGATTCCGGAAAACCGTTGTACATCTGCCCGTCGTGGAAAACGTGCGAAAGCGCGTCGAAATGCGTGTGCGCCACACCGTGAAAGAACACCGTCTGCTCGTCCATGTTGAACTGCCCGTCCACCGGTGGGCTCATCTTCACCACATATGGCGACGAATTGTCGATGCTCTTCTTCGGGTCGGTATTTCGAGCGAGCGAGACGGAGACGCCTTCCGTCACCAGCGCGGCGGCCTGTTTCCGTCTGGCTGGCGTGATCAGGTTCACGGTGCCTTTCTGGTCGTCCTTCCCCCAGCGTCCCCAGTTGGAGAGCTCTTTCATCATGCCGTCGATATCGGCCTTCGTGAGTTTGGGCGCGGGAGATTGCCCCAGGGCGGCGAATCCGGCGAGCAGCGCAAGGATCGCGAAACAAGACGTAGGCTTCGGCATTCCATCATTATTCCGCACCGCCGCGCGGGTCAGTCGTACCAATAACCCGTTTTGGCCGTCCAGGGATTCTGCGGATAGCGCTTATGCAGCAGATCGAATGCCGCTTTCGATATCCGCCCGTTATTCTTATCCTCGTGACACCCGTACCGCACGACTCGGGTCACGCGATGCAACGCCTCCGGCACGAGCGGATCGTCGGGATGAGACTGCGCCCACGCCAAAATCACAGGACCAACGACCGATTGCCCGGATCCGAGCTGCCCCAGGCGATCGATCTCCTTCTTTGCTTCGGCGCGCTCGGCCGGCGAGATGACGGCGTCCGGGACACGCATCGTTACGGGCAGACGCCACGCGACCGTCGGTGTGGATTCCGGCCTCGGCTGCGGTATGTCAACCGCGCACCACCACGAGTTGTCCGGGTCGATCGGTTTTCTGAAATCGACATCGAGCGTCGGCTCGAATTGCGCGTTGCGCGCGATCAGTACGGAGGCGCGAAATCGCCACGCGTCGGCGCCTGCGCCAACCTGAGGCGTCAGGTCGGCGGCCCATTCGGGATGGTCCTTCGCGACGACCGGAGCCAGCGTATTCATCGCCGCGCCGTCGCCCATCATGAATGCGCGAATCCATGCGGTAACCGCCAGAGACGAAGCCGACCAGGCCGGAAGCCGCTGGCTTTGAACTGCCTCGACGATCTTCGCAAGCGGCGTGTAGTAGTTCAAGACCTCAATCGAATCTTCCGCGAGCACCGCCGAGGCTTCGCGCGGGTCTTTGGAGAACTCCGTCGGATTGGTTGGCGTGCGCGGCGCCCAGCGCAGGAAATCGTCGAAGCTGGTGGCAAGCCGGATTCGCAGCGCGCGCCACGCGTCGCGTTCGGATGCCGGTTGGCTCCTCTCACTGGCCAGTAAGCGATCCAACTGTGCACGAACGCCACCCGTTTCACCCCGCTCGATGCGCAAACGGATCGCGTTGTAGGTAACGGTCGCATAAGCGGGCGAATCGGCGCGCACACGGCTCGCCGCCGCAATCAAGTCCGCCGCCGAATCGTCCTTGCCGGACGCGTGAATCAGCGCTACTGTCAGCCACGGCAGCCGATTTGTTGCGCGCCAGCGTGCGACGGCATGCGCTTCGTCGCCCGATTCCAGCGTCTTCACCCAATCGAACGGTTCGGGAATGTCGGGCCTCGCAACCGCGGACTGAAACGCATCGGTCGCCAGGATATAGCGCGATTGCTCCATTGCACTCGCCAGTTGCGCGTCGGAACGCGGATTCATCATCTGGTCCGCCAGCAACTGCATCGTCTCGGTGGAATGGTCGAGCGCATTCAGATGTTCGGTCAGTCCTCGCGCCGAATCGCGTAAGCCGCCAGCCGACGGATCGGCGGCGATCCGCTGAAACACCGCGCGCGCGGCATCGCCGGCCCCGGCTTTGCCCGCCAGTGAAAACGCCCGCATCAACGTTCGCCCCACCATGTACGCGGCCGTCTGGCGCCACGGCGAATTCGCGTCCTGCGCGATTTCGCGGAACAGCTTTTCGGCGACATCGAAGTCCTCGGCATAGAAATGCGCGGCAGCGATCTGGTAACTCCGGTCGGCGCGGGCGAGCGTGGGCAGATTCGGCCCGGGTTCCTCCGGATACAACGGCGGAAGAAGTGCGCCCTTCGAATCGTGAGAGCCGGAACAGTTGGAAAACACCAGATCCTGCGCCCGGGCCCACGCCGAGACCAGCGCGTTATCGCGGTAGCTCTGTCGGCGATCCGCCAGCGTGCGCGCGGCGGTGAGAAAAGCATCGTCGAGGCAGTTCTGGAAGAATACGTACTTGCCGTACTTGCTGACTTTGTACGGATCGATGTAGCCGACGGCCATATAGCCGTTGGATATGACAGGCGCGGGTGAAACCGTGGCCCGAGCCTCCCGCCATGCTTCGTCGGGAGTAACGGGGACTGTACCAGTGGAGTTTGCAACCGGCTGATTGCGAACTAATCCCACCGGCGAATTCGCGTCTATCGTTAAACCGCTCAGATTTCGGTAAGCGATCAATTCCTCGCTCTTATCGAGCGCGGGAGTAATGAGCCCGAGGTTGCCCCGGCTGAAGACAGCCTGGTTATCCGGGAAATCGCGCGGTTTGAAAGTTGGAATTGGTGCGCCACCATGCGAGAAACGAGGCCCGGCGCTGAGCAATCCCGCGGCAACCGTGACGATGACGATTCCCGTTATTACCAGGCATCGCTTTATTACGAGGCGCCGCTTTATTACCAGGAATCGATGCGCCGCAAAGCCGCCGAGTAATCCGCCTGCGTCCATGCGCGCGCGTTGAACAGATAAATCCGATCCACTCCGGCGGGGCGCGCAGCCGGCCACTCTTCGTCCATCGAAAGACCGATTGAAGCCCGGCATACGGGACTTACGACGCTCATGTTCCGGCTTTCGTTACGGCCCATGCGGAAGAACATCGGCACCGCTTCGCCGATCGGTTCCGCGTCCAGCCAGCGGTCGCCTGCGCACCACGAAACCAGCGCTGTCACGCCGACCGGTTTTCGCACAGCGCGCTGCAATGTCGCGAGCAACTCTCTGTAAAAACTCCGCTCCGAACGCCGCGCGTCGAAATCGATCTGTAATCCGCGCACGCCCGGCATATCGGCGATTCGCCGAAGTCCGTTGATGAGTAGCCCCGGTTGCGGGTCGGCGTGTTCAGGCGCGGAATCGATGCGCGCCACCGCGATCGCCGGGATGCCTTCCGGGAGCAGCAACTCAGCCGTTCTCGGCTGGAACCCGATCGTGCCATCGGCCTCGATCCGCGCTGTCGCCGCGAGAAACGCAACGCCCGCGCGATACGGGCCGAGGAATCGGAGATCTTCAGCGCGCTCCCATGCCCAGAGAACGATGGTGGGCATATCGAAACGAGGCTGGCGCGGAGGGGAGCAAGCGACCAGACTGAGCGCGATCAAGGTGGAGGCGCGGAGGATACGGCGAGGCGGAACGGCTGGTTCGCCGTGGATACGGCAGGCGGAACCGCCTGCCCCACAAAGACCACAAGGCAGCCTACTTGCCAACCGGGTAGTAGCCTTCCGGCGCCTGCACCGTCAGTGCCTTGTCCTTCGCCGTCAGCGAGATTCGCCGGAAGGTCGCCGAATTCGTCCCCTGATCGGAAACATATCCGATGCTGTACTGATTCCGCAGCTCTTCCTGAATCTCGCGATAGATATCGTCGATCGATTCCTTCTTCGAAACCTCGAAGAATCCGCCGCCGGTTTCGCGCGAAATCTGCTGCAGGACCTTCTTCCCGTCCGGATGCTGGGCGTTCGACATCGGAGGCATCGGCATCCCCCTGCGTCGACCCATCCCGCCGAGCATTGGCACTATCTGCTGCTGACCGTAAGCGTCGCGGTCGGAGAACAGAATCGAGTAAACCAGCGTGTCGCTCTTCTGCGCGGCTCGGATGGCTTCGTACATCGAGGTCTTGCTGCCCTCGTCCACGCCATCGGTCAAAAGGATCAGGGCCTTACGACCGTGTTGCCGGCTCATGATTTCGTCCGAACCGAGGAAAATCGCGTCGTAGAGCGTTGTACCCGCACGACGCACATTGCCGTTGGTCGGGTACCCGCCCCCCTGCCCGGCTTGGCGCATTTGCGGTCGCGAGTCGTCGGGAAGCTGCACTGCGTCCAGCGCCTTGCGCAGCAAGGGGCGAGACTGCGTCACATCCTGCAGCAGTTCGCTGTCGTGATCGAAATGCATGATGAACGTCAAATCCTTTTCCGGCCGCAGGACCTCGTCGAGAAACCGGTAACTGGCGTCTTTCTCCTGCCCGAGTACGTTGCGCTGGCTCATGCTTGTATCGACCAGCAAGCCGAGGGTCAGCGGCAGGTCGGTCTCCTGAGAGAAGTATTTGATGGTCTGCGGACGCCCGTCTTCCTCGAGCACGAAATCGTCCGCGGCAAGGCTGTTGACCAGCTTGCCTTTGTTGCGGACAGTCGCAAAAACGTTGACGACATTGACGTCGGTGGAAAAGGTTGTATCCTGCTGAGCCTGTGCCTGGGCTTGAGCCCTCAGCGACGCCGATGGCACGGCGAATCCGGCGATCACGGCGACGGCGGAAGCCCAAAGCAGCCGCCCACGGCATTTATCGGATAATGTCATGCTTTATTCCTGTGTCATTCAATACTGTGGACGCTCTATCCGCGAATTCGGATACGTCAAACCGCGCCACAGTTAGAGTGGCGCGGAACCCTCAATCACGATTGTCCGGACGCGGCGAATCGTTCCCTGTCCCGCCAGGCTGGCGAAGCGCGGAACGCCTCGCCTGGGACCGCGCCCGCATGGCGACGACACGTCCGGCTTTTCGCGCCGCCGTGGCACCTGCATAGGCTGCAGCGCTCCGGTCCAGCGGGGCGCCGGCACCCGATCCGTACGGAATCTGGATCTGGTCCGAATCCGCCGCATCGGTGACAATCTCCACATAGACGTTATCGCCGGAGCCAAGAACGTTCTCCGGCACCTGGACGTTAATCTGGTACAGCCCCGCCAGAGTCGGCGTCAGCCCGGCGAACTGAATAATGCCCGGATTCTCCGTCGACCCGATATTGTAGTCGTTAAAAAAAACGGTAAGAGGGGGCTGGCCGTAATACACGTCGGCCCAACTCAGTGTCGTCGATGGAGCCACCGCCCCATCCGCGATCTCGGGCGTCACCGTCCCCAACCCGGTCAGATAAAGAGAAATATACTCGCCGCCCGTCGCTGGATTGGCCGCTGTGACCGTCAGCCCCGTCGCGACGTGCGTCGCCGCCACAAGTCCGATCCCGCTCGCGGCCTGGGAAAACGAACCCGGCGCCGCATCGGTAAGATACACCTGCACCATGTTCGACTGGGCTCCGTTGTTGGTCACCTGAATATCGGCCAGACCGGTCAGGTTCGAAGAAACCTCCGAGGGAACGATCACCGCCAGCTGGGTCGGAGCGACGTAGTATAGGGGGCAGTTGAAGCCGTCAATCGTCACCGAGACGCCACCCAGCGCCGTCGAAAATGCCTGATTGCCCGGGCTTGCAAGAGTCGTCGGAGACAGTCCGGCGCCAAACAACAGAAGCAATTCACCCGGAGCGATACGGGCGGTGACTGGCTGAAAGCTGGCGGCATTCACCACGCCGATCGGGCTCAGATACACGCCGGTTCCGGCAAACGCCGGGGCATGCATACCCACCACCAGCGCGAAATTCCCGTTTGACCCGATTGACACAAAGGCCGCACCGCCATCGCCGAAGACGGTTTCATAGCCGTTGAGGTCGGTATACCCATTGGCGGCGTTGCCCACCGTTCCGTCTGCGTTCAGACTCGTCTGGTCGTCGAGGCCGTAATCGTAGGGGAGTGCCCCCGACAGATTCCGCCGTTCATGTACGATTCCGTCCCCGCTCGCATCGCCGGATTCGTTGGTCCCGCCATAGAAAGAATCCGTTCCGAGGCCGGCGAGGTTGTCTTCGAGGCCGGCGGTGAAGAACAACCCCTGGCTCAGGAGGTTGGTGCCCGAAACCGCCAGCGCCTTGACGCCAAAAAAGACGTCGTAACCGCCCGCCGTCCAGCCCAGAACGAAATTTCCGTCCGCGGATTCGTACATCGTTTTCGTCCCGGTAAACAATGCGTTGGCGGCGCTGACGCCGGAAGGCGGCGGAATCGTCAGAGTCGCGCTCCCATCCGCGTTGAAGGCGTAGGTTGCGCCCGTGACCGCCTGCGTAATTGTGCCCGGCGACTGGTTGGACGCCTGCCCCGTGAGCGTTACGGTTCCGAAACCGCCCTGGCCGTTGGGGTTCAGTTCGAACAAGGCATTCCCGATCGCCGTGCTCGTTCCTCCCGCAAAATCGAGGACGCCGGTCTGGTACAGGGAAGTGAAACTCGCATTCGACGGCGCGGCCGCGGCTGGAATCGCTATAAAGATGTCGTTGAGGAGTGAACCGCCGTTCTCCGATTCCGTGGAACTGCCGGTGAAAACGCCCTGCGCAACGGCGCCGTAGATCAAATCGGAGTTGTTCGCCGGGTAAAGCGGATTTGCCATGTACCCCAGGCCGCTGGAGCCGATCGCGTACGTTCCGGTCGCGCTCAGCGCCTGTGGCGCGCCGGCCGACACCGTATTGTCCGCCGTGGTCCCGGTGACCGTATAATTGCCCGCGCCGTCAAAGGCAATGGCGCCATAGCTTGCCGTGACCCGGCTGGCGTTGTAGAAACCGTCGACTTGCTGCACGGCGACATGCCGAAAACGATAGCTCCCTTTGAGCAGGGTGTCCTGGCTATTGTCCACCGTCTGGCCGCGGACGACGCCGGAGGCCAGGGTCAGGAATACTGCAACGAAGACGCCTGACGTGTTGATTCTATTCAGATGGCATCGATCCACAGGTTTCATTGTCGCCTGAGTCTGTATCGGCCACATGGATAGACGTGTAGAGAGGAGGGAAAGCGCCGCGGATCAGGAGCCGGAACCCGTCGCCGGACGGCTCGCTGCCCGGCGAATCATGCGTTGCCTTGCGCGCGTCCGCGCCGCGGCGATACGCGAAATACTGGTAGTCTGAGCGGGCGCGTCGCCCCTCCTGAATGCGCTGCCATACGGAATCTGGATCTGGTTGATGTCCGCCGCGTCGGTAAGGAATTCCACAAAGACGTCGTCTCCCCCGCCGAGACCTGTCGGCACCTGCACGTTGATCTGGTAAAGTCCGGCGAGCGTCGGCACAAGGCCGGCATAAGATATAGTCCCCGCATTTCCAAAAGATCCTGTTACGGGATCGTTAAAGTCAACCGTCAGATTGCCGGCGTTGAAGACATCTGAATAGCTAAGCGGGCCGGAGGGACCTAACGCACCGTCCGCGATCGTAGGTGTCACCGTTCCCAGTCCCGTAAGGAACAGAGCGATCGTTTCGCCGGCCACTGCGGGATTGGCGGCGGTAATCAACTGATACGTCGCCGCATGAAGCGCCGAAGCCAGCCCGATCCCCTCGGTATTCTGCGCGAACGACCCCGGAGCGGCGTCCGTCAGATATACCTGCACCACATTCGACATGGCGCCGTTGTTGGTTACCAAAATATTCGCCAGGCCCGTCTGATTCGAAGCAACTTCGTAGGGCACAATGACGGCCAGTTGCGCCGGACTCACATAGTAAATCGGGCAGGGAATGTTGTTGATAGTCACCGAGACGCCGCCCAGGGTTGTCGGAAACACCTGTCCGCCCTGAGTCACAACGGATGACGAAGCCAGGCCGGTACCAACCAGTTGGATCAGTTCGCCCGGGGCGATGCTGGCCGTCACAGGCTGGAAACTGGCCGCATTCGACACGCCGATCGGATTCAGATACACGCCGGATCCGGCAAATGGCGGGGCATGGAACCCCACGAGGAGCGAGAAAAAGCCTTGCGTCCCGACAGCCACAAGCGCCTGCCCTGCGTCGCCGAAGACCACCTGATAACCGTTGGCGTCGGTGAAGCCGTTACTGGAATTGCCAACCGTCCCGTCAGCATTCACAACGGTTTGATCGGGATCGCCGAAGTCTTCGGCGGAAAAATCGGGAACGTTCAGCCGCTGGTGGACGATGCCGTCCCCGGCGCTGTCGCCATTGTTGTTCGTCCCGCCGTAATACGAGTCCATGCCAAACCCGCCGTATACGCCCGGAGAATTCTCCAGGGCGCCCGTGAAGTAGAGACCGGTAACCAGGCTGTTAGTTCCCGTGCCGTTCAGCGCCTTGACGCCGAAGAAAATGTCATAGCCGTTCGATGTCCAGCCCAAAACGAAGTTGCCGTCCGCGGATTCGAACATCGTCTTCGATCCCGTGAACAAGGCGTTCGCTGTGCTCGTTCGCGTCGGTGTCGGAATCGTCAGCGTCGCGCTGCCATCGGTGTTGAAATTGTAAGTGGCACCCGAAACCGTTTGTGTAATCGTTCCGCTCTGGCTGGCAATCTGTCCTGTAAGCGCAATGGAGCCGAAGGCACCCTTCCCGTTGGGAGTCAGCTCGAACAGGGCGTTCTTGGCTTCCGCCGCTCCCGCATCCGTGAAATCCAGCAGACCCGTCTGGTACGCGGAAGTGAAATTCGCGTTTGTCGGCGCGGATCCGACCGGAATTGCGACAAAGATATCGTTAATTGGAAACAGTACCGGGTCCAGTTCCGACTCAGTCGAGCTTCCCGTGTAAACCCCCTGCGCAACAGCTCCCCACATGTTCATGTTGTAGTCAGTGGGGTAAAGGGGATTTGCGACATAACCCGCACCGCTGGAGCCGATAGCATACGTCCCGTTGTTGACGTTCAGCGGAGCCGCCGCTCCGTTGGAAATTGTGTTGTCCACCGTAAACCCGGCGACAGTATAACCGCCCTGGCCATCGAACGTGATCGTGCCGTAACTCGCCGCGATCTCCGAGGGATCGAAGTTGGAATCCACGTTCAAAACCGCCACGTGCCGGAACCGGTAACTGCCCTTCAGTAACCCATTCTGGCTGTTGTCCTGTGTCGGTGCGGAAGCCCCCGCCAGCCCGGCGACAAAAAATGCCGCAATAAAGAGCCGGAAGGAAGACGTGGATTTGATCTGCTTTATCTGCATGAAGCCTCAGAGTTTATTGTCCGTTATCGCCACTTTGTTTCTTTATGAAGCCCGAACGCCTCGTGACGAGAGATGCCCGTTCCCGCACCTGCGTTCCAACGGATTCTATCCGAGTTCGCATTGCAGGAACCGCGCAAATCAGGCGCGCAACGGAATTCTAACACGATCCGTATTTCAGACCGCTGCAATCTGAATCCCGTGCACCAGCAATGCGATGTCGCGTACGATTTCCTTTGTACTCCCGCAACCCGCTTCTTCCGTCCATCGGATATCGGGGTGAGGAAACGGCGCTTTGCAGCGCCCGGAAAACCCGTGTGATTATCATGAATGTGAGCTTTCCCGCGCCTGTGAACTTCCCAAAGGAGGGAGTTAATGTTTCAAACCCGCCGGATCTACGCCGTTTCGTCGTTCGCGATTCTGCTGCTGACAGGCAGTTTCGTCTTGCTGAGGTCCCAAACGGCCAGCCGGGCGTTGATTCACGATCAGGTGGACGAGGGCAAACTGGTCACTCTCGGCGGAAACACCAGGCCTGAGGTCGCCACTGGAACGGATCTGGGCGCCGTCGCCGACGATTTCATGCTGGACCACATGATGCTCCAGCTCAAACGTTCGCCGGAGCAGGAACGGGAAGTAGCGCATTTCGTCGAGAGTCTGCAGGACCCGAGATCGCCCAATTACCACAAATGGCTCACCGCCGCCGAATTCGGCCAGCGGTTCGGAGCCGCTGAATCTGATATCCGGACGATCACGCTCTGGCTTCAGTCCCACGGTTTCAAAGTGAACTCCGTCACCGAGGGCCGCATGGTGATCGATTTTTCCGGAACTGCCGGCGAGGTTCTCGTCGCCTTCCACACCTCGATCCACAAACTGGATGTCGCCGGAGTGCATCACATTGCCAACTTCACCGATCCCCGCATCCCGGAAGCGCTGGCCCCGGCGATTGCCGGCATCGTTTCCCTGCATGATTTCCGGCCGCACTCTAATGCCCGCGCAGCGATCAGGAGGGGACCGCAGTACAACGATGGTAACGGGGGAGAAGCCTTGGTCCCCGCCGATCTCGCCACGATCTACGATTTCAACCCGTTGTTCAAGAACGCCATCACGGGTAAGGGGCAGACGATAGCCGTAGTCGAAGACACCGATCTGTTCGCCACATCGGACTGGACTACATTCCGCAGCGCGCTTGGGCTGTCGCAGTATACTTCCGGTTCACTCATTGCCGCGAACCCCGGTGGGTGTTCTGATCCGGGCGTCACGGGCGACGATGCCGAAGCGATTCTGGACGCGGAATGGGCCACGGCGGCGGCTCCCGGCGCGACCATCGAAGTGGCCGCCTGCGCCGATACCAACGTCTCGTTCGGCGACTATCTCGCTACTTTGGGTATCGTCAACTCGGGCACGCCGCCGGCGATCGTCAGCGACAGCTACGGCGGGTGTGAACCGATAAGTGGCGCCGCGGGGAATGCCGCCTACAGCTCGGTCTTCCAGCAGGCCGTTGCGGAGGGTATCTCAGTGTTTGTGGCTGCCGGTGACGAGGGCGCGGCAGGCTGCGACCCGAATGCCACCATCGCCCTGCACGGAATTGCCGTCAACGGCACCGCCTCCACCCCTTACAACGTTGCGGTCGGAGGCACCGACTTCTCCGATACCTTCACCTTCGGCAGCCCCATGAACCAGTACTGGAGTTCAACCAACGGCGCCACCTACGGTTCGGCGCTGTCCTATATTCCGGAGATCCCCTGGAACGACTCGTGCGCCAGCGCTCTGCAGGCCAGCTTCAACGGTTTTTCGACCACCTTTGGCCCGACCGGGTTTTGCGCCAGCAACTTCGCCGCGACAAACCTCTTTCTCACGACCGGCGCGGGCAGCGGCGGACCCAGCGCCTGCGCAACGGGCGTGCCCTCCGTTTTCAGCGTGGTCAGCGGCACGTGCCAGGGGTGGCCGAAACCATCCTGGCAAACAGGCGTCATCGGTATTCCCAGCGATGGCGTTCGGGATCTCCCCGATGTCTCCATGTTCGCGTCCGACGGCTCCTGGGGGCACTATTACATCATGTGCTTTACGGACACATCGAACACTTCGATCCCCGGTTCGACGTCGTGCGCGGGCGCCCCGAACACGTGGACCGGCATCGGCGGAACCTCCGCCGCCACTCCCATCATGGCCGGTGTCCAGGCGCTGATAAACCAGAATGTCGGCAAGGCGCAAGGTAATCCTAACCCGATCTACTATTCTCTGGCGGCGAAAGTGCCAGGAGTTTTCCATCCCATCGCGCAGGGCGACAACGACGTGAATTGCGCCGCGCCCTACAACTGCTACGGTTATGTGGGAACGCTCGACTACGGCCGCGGTGGACGCGTTTTCGGAACAACGTATGGCGGCGTTCTGTCTACCTCCAACACCGCTTTCCAGCCCGCCTACACCGCAGGCACTGCGTGGAATTTCGCGACCGGACTCGGCAGCGTGGATGTGAACAACCTGGTAACGAACTGGCCGAAATAATAGTCGGCCAGCCCGTCTTGGGATGTTCGTTAAACCTCGCGCCGTCGATCTGGGTTCCTCCAATTTCCGGCGCCGCGTCCGGCGGCTCTTGCCGTTTCTTGCTGGGAAGAGTGCGGCCACGTGACCAGTTTCACCCAAGACTGGCGTCGTCGGACGGGGGATAAAACAGACCTGTGGTTTTGAGCGGATAGGAAGAATCGTCAATTGGCGTTGTTCGGACTCTACCGCCCGCGGAAGCGGGGAAGGTACAAGTTAGCGCCACTTCGGCGTTCGCACTACCTCGCGAACTGCGTCGCCGCGCCTTTCGCCAGCGTCCTCACGGTTTCCCAGGCGCTGCCCGGAACGCGTTGCAGGCCGCCCAGCACCTGCCGCATCGCCGACAGGAAGTAGTTGAGCGATTCTTCCGCAATCGTCAGCGGCGGCAGAAACTTGATCAGTTCCGTGTGATACCCCGCCACCTGGGCCAGGATGCGATGCTCGTTCATTAAAGGCACGATCACCGTCTGGCTGAACACACCTTCGTTGAGCAAGTGCAGAGCGTCCCACGCCGCCCTCAGTTTCAGCGGACCATAGGGCCTCCGGAAATCGATCCCGAACATCAGGCCTTTGCCTCGCACTTCGAAAACAAAAGGGCAACTCCGGCCGATCTCCCTCAGCCAGCCAATCGTGTATTCCCCCAAACGGGCTGCCGCCGCCGGAATCCGGTCTTCCTCCATCACCTCGAGGGTCGCCAGCGCGGCCGCCATCGCCAGATCGTTCTGGCCGAACGTGTTCGAATGGACCACGCATCGTTCCATTCCGTCGAACACGGAGTCCATAATGCGCGGCGTCGAGATCACCGCCCCGACTGGCACATACCCGCCGGAGAGCGCCTTGGCCACACAGACGATATCCGGCTCCGCTCCCGCCCAGTGCTGAAAGGCGAACCACTTGCCCGTGCGCCCCAGACCGCACTGCACTTCGTCCACTACCAGCAGAGCGCCGGCCTTGTGGCACAGCCGCGTCGCCTCCGCCAGATAACCATCCGCCGCGACTTCGCACGTCTTGCCCTGAACCGGTTCCACGACGAACGCCGCGACGTCCTTCGCGTGGAGAGCCTGTTCGAGCGCGGCCAGATCGTTGAACGGAACCTTTGCCGTTCCCGGCATTAGCTCTCCGAACCGCTCCCGGAAGAACTCCGAGCCGTTCAGCGCGAGAGAACCCATGGTGAGGCCGTGGAATGCGTGGTCGCAGAAAAGGATGCGGGGTTTCCGCGTGTGGCAGCGCGCGAATTTAATGGCGGCTTCGATGGTTTCCGTGCCGGAGTTGCAGAAGAACACCCTCGACAGCGGGCTGCCGGAATCGGCGCAGACGTGGTGGGTCAGCTTCTCCGCTACCAGCCCGGCGAGAAGCGAACAGTCCATGCGGACCAGATTCGGCATGTCGCGCGAAAGCACCTGTTCCAGGATCGACCGGACGCGGGGATGGTTCCTGCCCAGCGCGAACATTCCCCAACCGGTCAGAAGATCCAGATAGCGCCGGCCATCCGCATCGTAGAGCCACTCACCCTGACCCCGGACGTAGCTCTTGTCGAAGCCTATCGTCCGAATGGTCTTTACGAACGCCGGATTGATGTGGCGTTCGTGGAGTTCATACTGGCGTCCCTGTTGGGAGTCGAGCCAGTCCAAAAAGCCGTCACGCATAAAGAAAACATTTAGCGCGGTGCAGCGCGGCGCTAAAAACGAGCGATGCAAACGGAATGCCGAAGGTTACCGGAAACTATGCGGTGGCGGACGGGCCTGGGCGGTAGCTCACCAACGCCCCTGATTCCGGCCGATTCTCCCCTTTGCGAGTATCAGCTTCCTACCGTTCGCCGAAACGGTGCCAATGGCCGTCGTTTGCGAAGCGGTGGACCGCGACGACCGCGCCAACGCCAACGCTCTCAGCAACATACGGCGCAGGTTCAGGGTACTCGCCGTAGGGGTCAACCGAATAATCGACGGGAGGGTATGCCGGTTGGTAGTAAGGCGCGTAGTAACCGCACCCGTAGCCGTAGTAAGGATCGCAGCCGGCGTAGCCGTAGTATGCGCCCGGCCACCAGGAAACTCCCAGGCCGAAACCCCATCGTGGCCCATAAAATCCGCCATAGGGGTAGCCGCCGCGAAACCCGAATCCGGCTCCATACCCAATCCCGCCGCGAGCGTAGCCACCCACACCTACCGATCCGCGAACGCCAGCGCCTGCGTAGCCGCCAGGGCCGCTCCGAACCGCGCCCCCGCCAAAACCGCCGCCCCGAATCGCACCGCCCCCGCCGCCGCTCCGGACTCCGCCGCCGCCACCACCACCACGGGCTCCGCCACCTCCTCCGTGTCCGGCCGCAAGAGATAATGTGCCGCAACCCGCAAGAACCAGTGTCACCAGAAGTTTTCGCATCGGATCGACCTCCGATTTCAGACTACCAGCTTTTCTGTGAACGTGGCGGCTGTCGCGGAAAAACGGGCGGTGGGGTGCGGCAAGGCGTGGCGCCGGCAGCGCCAGCTGAGTCGCCCGCGGCGCGGTTATCCCTGCAAATAACGCAGAAGATCGTCAGGACGGAAACAGTGCGCTATGGCGATGTCGCGATGAATGCGGCCTGCGCGCACCATCTCCGCAAGCGATTGCTCCATTGAAATCATGCCGTCGCTCCGCCCCGTCGAGAGCGCGGAATACAGCTGATGATCGTCCCCTCTGCGGATCAGGCTGCGCACCCCGCTCGTGGCCATCAGGATCTCACCACGGGATAGCGAGCGGGGTTATCACGAAGCGCCCCACCCGGCGCGGGGCTGATGGCCGGGACGAGTTGCTGCGCCACCACGGCCAGCAGAGCGAGCGACAACTGCTGGCGCATTTGCGGCTGATTGCCCTGCGGGAAAACGTCCAGAATGCGGGAGACCGCCTGCGACGCGTCGTTGGTATGCAGCGTCGAAAAAACCAGATGCCCCGTCTCGGCCGCGGTCAATACGGTGGCGATGGTTTCGGCATCACGCATCTCGCCGACCAGAATCACGTCCGGATTCTGCCGCAGAATGCTGCGCAACGAGCCGGCGAAGTCGGGCGCATCCCTGCCCACTTCTATCTGTTCGACGATGGATTTCCGGTTGGAATGAACGAATTCGATCGGATCTTCGAGGCTGATGATGTTGAGCGNNCGCAGCGTTGGCGGCAGATGCAGGGATTCGAGTGTCGGCATTCTGTCCGGCAGCAACCGGACGCTGCCCGCGATGGTTCCGCGCTGAAAATGCACGTTCGCCCTGAAACGGCCGATTCCTTCGCGGCTGAAACACAGGTCTACCGATTTACTGCGTTGCAGCTCCTGTTGCTGCGTCTGGGTCATCAGCGGCAACAGCAGATTTCGCGTGCTTTCGGCGGTGAGCGGCGGTCCGGCCGAATGCGAGAGTTGGCCAGCGACGCGCAGTGTGACCGGAACGTCGGCGATCAGCAGGAGGTCGGATGCGCCCAGCCGCGCTGCATGAGCGAGAACCGCATCGAGAGACGAGGGATCGGACGGGGCGTCCGTCCGGGATTCCGCGCGGGAATCCCGCGCTCCCGGCGTCGCGCGATTGAGTTCCGCGACAATCTCCGCGAGTTGGTTTTCGTAGCCCGGCACGCCCTATCAGTATGACGCGCGGGAGCCGGCACTCGCCCAGGCATCTGTTCCAAACCACTCCTGGCGTTGCCAATCGCCCATGGCGCTCCCGTCGGCGATATATTGAAAGCGATCACATGAACCTTACGAATTCAGTCGCATT
>PLEX01000239.1:48413-73543 GCA_003136575.1 Bryobacterales bacterium
CTGGATATCGTGGTGAACAACGCCGGCATCGGGACTTTCAAGACGCTTGTCGACATGGACACCGCCGGCTTCGAGCGCGTCTTCGCCACCAACGTGACGGGCGTCATGATGATGGGGCGCGAAGCGGCGAAGATCTTCGTGGCCCGGAAAAGCGGCAATATCGTCAACATCTGCTCCACCGCAAGCCTGCGCGGCGCGCCGAAGGGAACCGCTTATTATGCCAGTAAATTTGCGGTGCGCGGCATGACGGAATGCTGGCGCGCGGAGTTGCGTAAACACAACGTGCGCGTGATGCTGGTCAACCCGAGCGAAGTGGTGACGGATTTCTTCGCCAGCAACGGTCTCACGCAAAAAGTGAACGAAACCAAATTGCGCGCCGAAGAGATCGCAGGAGCCGTGAAAGCCATGCTCGAAATGGACGACCGCGGATTCGTGCCGGAGATCTCGGTGTTCGCCACGAATCCTGTCGATTGAGGAGCGTCCATCGTCCTCAATGTTTTTCGTCGGTGTCCTCAAAGCCGGGCATCTTCTGAAACCCCGCGATCAGAGAGGCTTTCTCCGCCTCGGTCAGCCTTGCAGCGGCATGCATCGGAAGATAAAACCAGGGCGGCATGTCGCCCTTCTGGATTTCCTCAGCCGCGTGCGGGGCATGGCGCTGCGGCTTGTTCCATTCGGAAAAATTCAGATGGCTGCGGCCACCGTTCACATCCCGCTGCGTCAGCCACGAAACCGGCGCGATGCCGGAATACCACGGCCAGACGGTCTCATTGCTGTGACAGTCGAAACACGCGCGCTTCGCCAGATCACGAGTCTGAGGGCTGTCCCACGCCGGCTCCCGAACCACGGCGGGATTGGTGTGCTGCCTGCCAAACGGAATCAACTGGATCAGCACACCAAACGCGATCAGCCACCGCAGAATCCTGAGAAGCATTCCGTCAGTTTAGCGCTTCACTTCGTTTTGCGCGAGGAATTCTTGTTCAGCAGCGTTTCCAGCTTCGCGGCGGCAGCCGGAGGCGCAACGTCGCCGGTCAGGATCGCTTTGTTTTCGAGTTTCGTGCCGTACATTTCTTCGTTGGCGTCCACGTCCGGACGCATGGTCGCGCCCTGCAGTGAAATGCCCGCGAACAGCCCGCGCGAACGCGAGTAAGACAGCATCTCAGCGCGCATCACGGCGTCGGTCTGGGCCGAGGCATCGCGTCCAACCGGGCCGGCGGCGGCGGTTGCTTCCGCGCCGATCGTGAACTTATCCGCCAGCAACCGCTTCATGCCGGATTCGTTCGTCACCAGCAATAGAACGTCCTGCTCGGAAGCGCCGATCTGGAACCCCACGCTGCCGCCTTCGACGCGGATGGCCGCCGGCGCCGTCCACCCCGTTCCACTGGCACGACGGCACACCGCGAAGCCGCGCCCGAACTTAGCGCCAATACCGAACGCCGCTTTCTTTAAACCCGGCACGAGGATGACGCACTGGGACCTGTCCATCAGATCCTGCGGAATGCCTTTATCCGACGCCTGCATCATATCGGTCAACAGGTCGGCGGCGGCGTCGAGCCGTTTGTCGGCTTCAGTTGCGGCAAATACCGCGGGTGCGAGGGCGGCGCCGATTGCAAGTACTGCTACGTAAGTTCTGAACATTTATACACTCCCTCCCGCAATTGTACGACGTTTCTTCGGCAATGGCTTCCGTCAAAAACGGGGAAATTCGCTTACTTCACGAATGAAGACGCGGCTTGTGCGAAGGTTAGTACAGTTCCGGGCAGAATTCCCAGAAAAAACGTGCCTATTGCCGGCAGGACCAGAGCCGCCTGAAGCGCCGGACCGGGTGCTTCGAGCGCATTCGTGACCTCGCCTGGCTCGTGCATATACATGACGACGAGCAACCTGAGGTAGTAGTAAGCCGCGACTGCGCTGTTCAGCAAGCCGAGAACGGACAGCCAGATCAGATGCGAATCGAGCGCGGCGCGGAAGATATAGAACTTGCCGAAAAACCCGCCGGTCAGCGGCACGCCGATGAGCGACAGCAGAAAAACCGTCATCATCGCGGCCGTGAACGGCTGGCGCTGACTCAGACCTGCCAGGTCTTCGATCCTGAGGTGCTTCTCGCCCTTGCCGGAAATGTAAATGATCACGGCGAACGCGCCAAGGTTCATGAGAGCGTAAGCAGCGAGGTAGAACATGGCGGCCGCGGTGCCAATCTCGGAGTCGGAGGCAAGCGCGACCAGAATGTATCCGGCATGAGCGATGGAACTGTACGCCAGCATGCGCTTCAGGTTGTTCTGCTTCAGCGCGGCGAAATTGCCGATGGTCATCGAAGCCAGCGCGCAGAACCATACGATGGGCGCCCAGGTGACGGCAATCCGATCAAAGGCGGTGAGGAAAATTCGCAGGAAAATGGCGAACGCGGCCGCTTTGGGTCCCGTCGCCATGAATGCACTGACCGGGTTGGGAGCGCCCTGATAAACGTCCGGCGCCCAGATCTGGAACGGCGCGCCCGAAACCTTGAAGCACAGGCCGACGAACATCAGCGCGGCGGCGACGCCCGCTACCATCAGCGATGTCGACGGATTATTCATGGCGGCGCGGATGGCGGAAAGTTGCGTCGTTCCCGTAAGCCCGTAGACGATGGCGACGCCATACAGCAGGAAACCGGTCGCGAACGATCCGAGCAGGAAGTACTTGAGAGCCGCCTCATTATTGCGCTTGTCGTTGCGCAGATAGCCGGCAAGAACGTAACTGGCGATGGACGAGATCTCAAGACCGATGAAGATCATGATCAGGTCGTTCGCCGTCACCATGACGCACTGGCCCATGATCGAGAAGAGAACCAGGGCGTGGTATTCGCCGGTCTCGGCCTGTTCCCGTTCCAGATATCGGTAAGAGGAAAGCACTGCCAGAATACCGATGCACAGCACCAAAACACGGAAATAAGTGCCGAAGCCATCGACAATCAGCAGATTGGAGAATGCGAGCCCCGGAACTGAACCAGCCGCAACTGCCGCGAAGATGGCAGCCACGAGCGCGGCGATCGAGAGATGCCCGAACAGCCGCGGAAATCTGCGGGCGAACAGCGGGTCCAGAACCATCAGCAGAGTGCCGGCGATAGTCAGGATCGTTTCCGGCGCGAAACGCAGCAGATCGGTGGAGGAGGGCGCGAAACTAACGGGCATGGAGCGAACCTCCGTGGGTGATTCCGCCAGTTGGCGGCACTGGCGGTCGCGCTAACGCCGAAGCCGTTCCCGCCTGGTCCAGAATACTGGCATCGGTTGCGGAGACCGCGGGCAGAAACGTCTGAGTGACGATACCCATCCAAACCATCATTACGACGAGCGGAACGACGCAGAGCCATTCACGGACGTTGAAGTCCGGCATGTGGTGTTTTACCGTCTCGCCCGGCTCTTTTCCCTGTGTCCCGAAGAAGACTCGTTGGTACATCCATAGCATGTAGCAGGCGGAAAGAATCACACCGATAGCTGCGAACGCGGTCCATGCGAATTTGGCCTGCGCGACGCCCTGGAGGATGAGGAACTCGCCGACGAAGTTATTCAGCATGGGCAGTCCGATGCTGGCAAGCGTGGTGATGAGAAAGATCGTGGCGAGCCAGGGAGCGGCGGTAGCGACGCCGCCGAAATCCTTAATGGCGAGCGAATGCCGGCGTTCGTACATCATGCCGACGAGCACGAAGAGCGCACCGGTCGAGATGCCGTGATTCAGCATCTGGTAAACCGCGCCATCGAGTCCCATCTGAGTGAAAGAGAAGATGCCGAGGACGACGAATCCGAGGTGACTGACCGACGAATAAGCAACCAGCTTCTTCATGTTTGGCTGCACCATCGCCACCAGTGCGCCGTAAATGATGCCGATAATGGCGAGGACGTTGATCCATGAAGCATTCTCGCGGGCAGCCACCGGAAACAGCGGGATGCAGAAACGAAGCAGTCCGTAAGTTCCCATCTTGAGCATGACGGAGGCCAGCATCAGGGATCCGGCAGTTGGCGCCTCCACGTGTGCGTCCGGCAACCAGGTGTGGAGCGGGAACAACGGAACTTTGATGGCGAACGCAACGAAGAACGCCAGGAACAGCAGCGTTTCTTCAGTGTGGCTCAGCCCGATACGGCCGCTGCGGAACAGGTCGAGGATAGTCGCGTAGTCGAACGTGCCGGCCAGCGTGTAGAGATAAATAATCGCCACGAGCATCAGCACGGAGCCGGCCATCGTGTAGAGGAAGAACTTGACGGCAGCGTAGATGCGGCGGTCATGGCCCCAGATGCCGATCAGGAAGTACATTGGCACGAGAACCACTTCCCAGAAGACGTAAAACAGAAACAGATCCCAGGCCGCGAACACGCCGATAAGGCCGAACTCCAGAAGCAGCAGGAAGGCGAAGAATTCCCGGACCTGCTTGTGAATGTAACGCCAGGAAACCAGTATCGCGATGGGTGTCAGGAAAGTCGAAAGAATAATCAGCCACAGGCTCAGGCCGTCGATTCCGACGTGCCAGTGAATATCCGGATTCGCAATCCAGACGACATTGTCAACGAACTGCTGGCCGGGCTTGCCGGTCTCAAAGCCGGTGACCAGGCCCAGAGAGAGCACGAACGCGAGCAAAGAAACAATCAGCGTGAAGGATCGCGTGAGATGTTCCTGTTTACGCGGAATGAACAGCGTGACCAGGAACCCTGCGGCAGGCAGCGCGATCAGAATTTCCAGAAGGTTCATCGCGTCACCCCCATGACGACGATCACCACCACGGCTCCTATTACTACCCACGTCGCGTAACTTCTGATGTTGCCCGACTGGAGCAGGCGCAGCAGGCTGCCCACGCCCTGCGATTGAGTACCCATGCCGTTTACGGTACCGTCTATAAGACCGGCATCGACCGTCTTCCACAGCACCGACTCGGAACCCTGTACGAGCGGCCGGACGATCGCGGCATCATAGGCTTCATCGACGAAGTACTTGTTATAGACCAGCGTGTAAACGCCGCCCAGCGAGGAAGTGATCTTTTCGGGAATGTCTTTGTTGACGACGTACATCAGCCAGGAGAGCGCAATGCCGGCAAGGCCAAAGGCTACCGAGATTCCGGTCAGAACCATCTCGCCGGGTCCGCCGTTCTCCGTAGCTTCCTTGATGGGGAACATGCCGCTGAGAATCTCGGGGACATTGAAGACGAATCCGCCGACGATAGAGAGGACTGCGAGGACAACCAGCGGCCCGAGCATCGTCCATGAGGATTCATGCGGATGGCCGTGGCCGCGATAGTCGCCCCAGAAAGTCATCCAGAAGGCGCGCCAGACGTAGAAGGCGGTCATGCCAGCCGTAACTACNNTTACTGAAGAAACCGGAGGTGAACGGGAAGCCCGCGATCGCCAGCGAGGCGCAGGCCAGCACGCCGCACGTCCAGGGCGCGTACTTCTTGAGTCCACCCATGTGACGCATGTCCTGTTCGCCGTGGCAGGCGTGGATCACGCTGCCCGCGCCGAGGAAGAGAAGTGCCTTGAAGAAGGCATGCGTCATGAGGTGCCAGACACCAGCGGAGAAAGCTCCGACGCCGACGCCGAGGAACATGTAGCCCAGTTGAGAAACCGTGGAGTAGGCGAAAACCTTCTTGATGTCGTACTGCGCGAGACCGATGGTCGCGGCAAACACGGCAGTGAAGAGGCCGATCACCGCGACAGTCTCCATCGCAGCGGGTGCGTGGGTGAAGATGGCGGCCGAGCGGGTAATCATGTAAACGCCCGCCGTCACCATGGTCGCTGCGTGGATCAGAGCGGATACCGGCGTGGGGCCTTCCATGGCATCCGGCAGCCATACGTAAAGCGGAAACTGCGCGGACTTGCCGCACGCTCCGACCAGAAGCAGCAACGCGATCGCGGTCAGAGTGGCTTCGGGCTTGCCGGCGGCCGTGGGAAGGACCTTGCCGAAATCCAGCGAGCCGAACGTAATGGCGATCAAAAACATCGCCAGGGAGAATCCGAAATCGCCGATACGGTTGACGATAAATGCTTTGTTGCCGGCCGTCGTTGCGCTGTCCTTCACGAAGTAGAAACCGATCAGCAGGTAACTGCACAGACCGACGCCTTCCCAGCCGACGAAGAGCAGCAGATAATTGCCCGCCAGCACCAGCGTCAGCATGAAGAACATGAACAGGTTCATGTAAGCGAAGAAGCGGTAGTAGCCTCCTTCGTGTTCCATGTATCCGGTGGCATAGATGTGGATAAGCGAACCGATGCCGGTGACGATCATCAGCATGATCATCGTGAGTTTGTCGACGTTGAAATCCCAGCCGACATTGAAGGCGCCGCTTTGAATCCAGGTGAAATAGTGCTCGTGAATCGGGTTGGCCGCAAGGTCGCCGGCGCCGAAGTACACAGCGAGTACCTTGGCGAATGCGAACACGACGCTCAGGATCGCAATGGCGCTGATCACCGTCTTGGGAAACCGGCGGCCAAAAATACCATTGGCCAGGAAGCCGAGGAGCGGAAGGGCGGGGATGATCCAGAGAGTCTGCATCAGTTCTTGAGTGAATCCACTTCGTCGATGTTCAGAGTGGTGCGGTTCTTGAACACCGTCAGGATGATTGCGAGGCCCACTGCGGCTTCGGCCGCCGCCACCACCATCACGAAGAACGTGAAGATGTGGCCGGCTACCTGCTTATGGTAATTGGCGAACGTAACGAAACTCAGGTTGACCGCGTTCAGCATCAGCTCGATGCACATGAACACGGTGATAATGTTGCGGCGGAGCACGAAACCGGCCACGCCGATTACGAACAGAAGGGCGCTCAGGCCGAGGTAAAAAGACATCGGAACGCCGTTGGGAATGGGCGGCATAGAGGGCTAATCCAGTTCCTTTCGGGCGAGGACGACGGCGCCGAGAATCGCGATCAGAATAAGCACGGAAGTGACTTCAAAGGGCAGAAGATACGTGGTGAAAAGAGCGTAGCCGACCTCCTTGGCCGTGCCGCCGGTGAAATCGCCGAACTTAATCGCGGGCGCATCGGGAAACCAGCGCACGAGCAGGTATCCCAGCACACCAAGCAAACCAAGCAATGCTGGAACGCCGAAAATGGTGGCCATCCAGGACCGGCCTCGGCGCACTTCGATCCCCGCGTTCAGCAGCATGATGACAAAGATGAACAGCACCATGACGGCGCCCGCATAAACGATAATCTGCGCCATCGCGATGAATTCGCCGCCCAGCAGGAGATACAGGACCGCGAGCGAAGCCATAACGCCGACCAGCGACAACGCGCTCGAAATCGGATGTTTCTGCAGCACCACGTTGATGGCGCAGAGCACGGCGACCGTTGCGAATATGGCGAAAAAGAGCAGGTCCATCATGTTAAGCGACCCATTAAGAGACCCAGGCCACCAGGAAACCGGTAACCAGCAGATTCACCAGCGCCACCGGGAAGAGGAACTTCCATGCAAAGCTCATCAACTGGTCATACCGGAAGCGGGGCAGCGTCGCCCGAATCCAGATAAAAACAAACAGCAGAAAACTCATTTTGGCCAGGAACCAGAAAAGCGGCGTCAGGACCGGCACCAGCGGCGGGAAGGCGAAGAGGCCCGCGCAGCCAAGGAAGATCACGCCAAAGATGGGGAGCGTTATGCGATCGAACGGGCGCACGTAATTGATTCCGTGATAAATGCAGATTGCGCCCGAAAGGGCGAATATGAGCGGCGCCACAAAGTTCGAGCCGTGCGAAGCCGGGAACAGCGGTTGCCAGCCGCCAAGGAACAGAAGTGTCGCCACGCAGCATACGGTCACCATGTTGGCGTATTCAGCCATGAAGAAGGCGGCGAAACTCATGCTGCTGTATTCCACGTGGAAGCCGGCGACGAGCTCGTTTTCGGCTTCGGGAAGATCGAACGGGATGCGGTTGGTTTCGGCGAAAGCCGCGATCATAAAGATGATAAAGCTGAAGATCTGCGGCGCGGGGAACGCGAAAATGGCCCAATGCGGAATCATGTGCCACGAGCCGCCCTGCGAGCGAACGATCGTCCGGAGACTCAACGAACCGGCGCTCAGCAGCGGCGCGGCGATCGCGAGGCTCATCGGTAATTCGTAACTGATCATCTGAGCGGAACTGCGCAGGCCGCCGAGCAGGCTGTACTTATTATTCGACGACCAGCCGGCAAGCGCGATGCCATAAACGCCCATCGAACTTACGGCCAGGATGACCAGAATGCCGACGTTGACGTCGGCCAGTTCCATCATCGTTTTATGTCCCAGAACCGTGATGCTTGTGCCGAACGGAATCACGGAAATGGAAATCAACGCCATGAACACCGCGAGTATCGGCGCGGCAAGGTAGAAAACCCTGTTCACATGAGGAGGCAGCACGCCTTCCTTGGTGATCAGCTTGATCACGTCGGCCAGCGGCTGCAGCAAGCCATGCGGACCCACGCGCGATGGACCCATGCGGACCTGCACGTGCGCGATAACTTTGCGCTCCACCCACTGGATGTAAGCAAGAGCCGTCAGCAGAACAAAAGCAATCAGAGCAAGCTTGATGGACGTCGCGATCAAAAATTCCATTACGAGTGCGCCATCTCCTCTTGTTGGGACCTGCTCTCGCGACTTTCCATGACTGAATGCAGAATCTTAGAGTATCGCCCCAGCGTGCCTGAAGTAAACAATCCGTCGTGAGCGCTTTGGATAAGCTCGGGCCGGCTGTTAACCGGAACCCGTCCGTTCACGGGGGCGGTCTGCTGCGCCTGAACGGCAAGCATGGCAAGCGGGATGTTGTAACCCTTGACGGTCTTGCGTATTTCGCCGTAAACCGTGTCGGGAACCCACGGGCCGACGAGGGCGGCAAGGCCCATTTCCTTCGCGATCAGGCCGATAATTTCAAGATCGGTCTTGACGCCTATGGCCGAGACGGCGCGGGTGAGGCGCTGTACTTCACCGCAGACGTTGGTGACAGTGCCGTTCTTCTCGTAAGCGCTGGCGGCGGGCAGAACAACGTCGGCGCGCTGCGCGGTTTCGGTGAGGAACATGTCCTGCACGACGACGAAAGTCTTCTTCGAGGCCATCGGGCCGGACTTCAGGGGATTGGCGCCAACCACCCAGAGCGCTTCCAGAGTCTGAGAAGCGAGCATTTCCTTCACCGAAGGGCCACTTGCGCCCGAAGGGTGATAACCCGGCAGAAGCTCGGGCGTCAACCCCATATCGACGGCGCCGCGGGAGTTCGAATAATCGACCAGCGCGCAATATTTCACCGCATTGCCGAGCGATTGCCCGAATTCGACCAGCTTGCGGACGGCGTCGCCCTTCACCGAGTCGCCGAAGATTATCACCAGTTCCGCTTCGGCGGCCAGATTGGCGCGGAGATCTTCGAGTGCGCCGAGTTCGTCGCCCGCGTTCCGGCGGATCGTGCGCACGGCGTAGTCTTCTTCGCGAACTTTATCGGCTGTGATCGTATAAAGGTGCGCCGCATGATGCCGGAAGCTGGCGCGGATCTGGTAGGAGAGGAAAGGATGCTCCATCGCAAGATCCGTGCCGATGATGAGAAAGGCCTTCTTGTCGTAGAGATCCTGTGTCGTGGCAAGCTGTCCCGACGTACCGGAAAGCGCGTCGATCAGGGTCACCACGTCGCCGGTGCGGTGGTGATCGATATTGTTCGTGTTCAGGCCATTGCGCGCGAACTTCTGGAGGTAGAAATTCTCTTCATTCGTGGTGTGGTTCGATCCAATCACGCCGAATTCACCGGAGCGTGAGCGAATCTCGCCGAATTTCCGTGCAACCAGTTCCAGTGCCTTCGACCAGGACACCGGCTCCAGTTTGCCGCCCACGCGAACCATGGGCGTCTGAATGCGCTCGGCATGGTTGTAGAAATCGTAGGCATAGCGGCCTTTGGCGCAAAGAAATTCGCCGTTCACGCCGGAGCGGTCGCGATTGTTTCCGCGCATGATTTCGTCACCGCGAACGCCAAGGGTCGTCTTGCAGCCATCGGAGCAATGCGTGCAGATGGTGCCGACGTGCTCCATTTCCCACGGCCGGGTCTGGTAGCGGTAAGCGCCGCTGGTCAGCGCGCCGACCGGGCAGATGTCGATACACTGGCCGCATTCGTCGCATTCGAGGTGATCGCCGCGATTCGGAGCGATGAGCGACATCGCACCGCGATTGATGACTCCGAGCGCGGCCACGCCCATGCCCTCTTCGCAGGCCCGGACGCAGCGGAAGCAGAGAATGCAGCGCGGTCCGTCGTAAAACACGACAGGCGACCACTGCTGTTCGTCCACGTGCAGCTTGTTTTCCGTGAAGCGGCTCTCGCCTGCGCCGTAGCGGAACACCATGTCCTGGAGTTCGCACTCGCCGCCCTTATCGCACACCGGACAATCGAGCGGGTGGTTCGTGAGAAGGAATTCGAGGGTGGATTTGCGGGCTTTGCGTACTTGCTCGGTGTCGGTTCGGACGACCATGCCCGGGCCGACGGGCAGCGTGCACGCCACCTGCATCTTGGGCATTTTTTCCACTTCGACCAGGCACATACGGCAGGCGGCCTGTAATGTCAGACCTTCGTAGTAGCAGAAAGACGGAATTTCGATCCCGTTCTTTTTGGCCGCTTCGATGACAAGCGTGCCGGGAGCGGTTTCGATCTCGCGTCCGTCGATTGTGAATTTGACCAGATCTGCCATGGTTATGCTCTTTACTGAATCGTTTCCAGCCGTTTCAGACGTTCGTTGAAATCGCGGTGATCGCTCTCGACCAGATGGATGAGTCCGTCCAATTTGCCGCCGATTTCGTCAACCCTCGTAACTAAACGGTCTACTGCCGACAGGATCGGGACGATTGAGTTGGAGAGTGCGTTCACATTGATTGCCAGCCTGTTGACGATTTCGTCTGTCTTCCTCTGCTTTTCGGCGAGATTGCCAACTTCGTCGGCGAGATTGCCAACTTCGTCGGCGAGCCGCGAAAGCTTTTCGTCAAGTTGGGTATGATTGTCCGCAAGTTGCCCGAATTTGGCGTCGAGAACGGCTCGGTCGGCGATCAGAAACTCAATCGCCTTCTCAATCCGGTCGAGCCGTGACGGATTCTCGTGTTCTCCGTTCATTTCCGGCATCAGACGGCCACCAGCCTGGAGGATTTTTCAAACGGGCAAGGTCTGCCATCGAGGTGCGCCTCAAACTCATCCTGAAATTTTTCGACAAACGCGATGGTCGGCATGGCCGCGGCGTCGCCCAGCGGACAGAAGGTGCGGCCCAGCATGTTTTTCGAGAGATCCCCGATCAGCACGATGTCGCTTCTCTGGCCCATGCCTTCGTGGAAGCGGGTCAGCAGTTTCTTCAGCCACGTGGTGCCTTCGCGGCACGGGATGCACCAGCCGCAGCTTTCGTGCGCATAGAACTTCATGATGCGCAGCGCGGCATTCACCATGCAGGTGTCTTCGTCCATCACGACCACGCCGCCCGAGCCGAGCATGGATTTCGCGGCTGCAACCGAATCGAAGTCCATGGCAATGTCGCACTCGTCGGCCTTCAGGACCGGACACGAAGATCCGCCCGGAATCACCGCTTTAAGCTTCTTTCCGCCGCGCATCCCGCCGCCCACCTCTTTAATCATGCGCATGAGATTGAAACCCATGGGCAGTTCGTAAACGCCCGGCTTGTTGATGTGACCCGAGAGACAGAATAAACGCGTACCGCCGTTTTTCGGCGTACCCAGACCGGCGAAATACGCGCCGCCGTGCAGGAAGATGGGAGGAACGGCGCAGAACGTCTCTACGTTATTTAGAATGGTCGGAGACTGATAGCAGCCCGCCACAGCCGGAAATGGCGGACGGATGCGCGGATTGCCGCGCTTGCCTTCAAACGATTCGAGCAACGCCGATTCTTCGCCGCACTCGTAAGCGCCGGCGCCGGAATGCGTGGCGAGGTGGAATTTCACGCCCCGGCCCATCACGTTGTCGCCGAGGATGCCTTTCGCGTAAGCTTCGTCGATGGCGCGATCCATCACATCGATGAGGTATCGATACTCGCCGCGGATATAGACATAACCCTGCTGCGCGCCGACCGCCAGGCCCGCGATAATAACGCCTTCGATCAACTGGTGCGGATCGTATTCGATAAGGAGGCGATCCTTACAGGTGCCCGGCTCGGATTCGTCCGCGTTGACCATGATGTACTTCGGCTTGGGCGATTGCCGCGGCACGAAGCTCCACTTCAGACCGGTCGGGAACCCAGCGCCGCCGCGTCCACGCAGACCCGACGCCTTCACTTCGTCGATGATCTGCTCCTGCGTGAGGCCGAGCGCCTTTTCAAGCGCCTTGTAGCCGTCGTTCGCGAGATAGGTTTCGATCGACTGCGAGTTCGGCAGCGTGAAGCGCCGCGACAGCACCTTCACTTCAAGCGGATCGGGCTGGTTGTAAAGCATCAGCAGCTCACCTTTTTGACTTCCGCGATTTCTTCCGGCTTCTTGCCCGCCGCCAGACCGTCGATCAGTTTGTCGAACTGCTCCGGCGTCACATCGTGATAAAAATCGTAGTTCACCTGAACGGCCGGCGCCCAGGAACATGCGCCCATGCATTCCACTTCTTCGATCGAAATTCGACCGTCCTTGGTCGTTTCCTTATGTCCGATGCCGAGCTTGTGGCAAGCCTGTTCCCACAGCTCTGCGCCCCCGACCAGGAGGCAGGAAATATTGGTGCAGACCTGCACGTGGTACTTGCCCTGCGGCTTCCGGTGGAGCATGGAATAGAAGCCGACAACTTCGGTCACCTGCAACGGCGTCGCACCCGTGCGCTTCGCAACTTCCTGGACGAGTTCGTCCGTGATCGCCCCGACTTCGTCCTGCGCGTAAATCAGCATGGGGATCACCGCGGAACGTTTGCGGTCCGCCGGATATTTGGCGAGAAACTTTTCGAATCTCGCTTCGAGTTCGGGAGAAAAAGTCATGGCTATCTGTCCGTGTCTCCCAGTACGAAGTCCATACTGCCGAGAGCGGCGATCACGTCGGCGATCAGGGTGCCTTCAATCAGCCGCGGAATGGCCTGCAGATTGCCGAAACTCGGGCCGCGCCAGTGCACGCGATACGGCTTTTGCGTGCCGTCGCTGACCATGTAGCAGCCGACCTCGCCGCGCGGCGATTCGATGGTTTGGTAAACCTCGCCCGCCGGAACGCGGAAGCCTTCGGTCACGATCTTGAAGTGGTAGATGAGCGATTCCATCTGCGTCTTCATCTTTTCGCGGTCCGGAAGCACGATGCCGGGCGCGTCGGCCTGATGCGAACCCGAGGGCATGCCTTCGAGCGCCTGGCGAATGATTTTCGTCGATTCGCGCATTTCTTCGAGGCGCAACTGGTAACGCGCAAACACGTCGTTCGTGGTGCTGGTCGGCACCTTGAAATCGAACTTCTCGTAGCTTGAATACGGCGCGTCCTTGCGGACGTCGAGCGCAAGGCCGGCCGCGCGAAGCATGGGGCCGGTAACGCCCAGATCCAGCATGTCTTCGAGCGAAATGTAGCCAACGCCCTTGGTGCGGCCCATCCAGATCGCGTTGCCGGTGAGCAGTTCTTCGTACTCGTCGACGCGGGAGGGGAAGATATCGATAAAATCCTTCACGCGCTTCTGCCAGCCGCGCGGATGCGGGAGCGCAAGGCCGCCGATGCGGAAATAGCTGGTCATCATGCGCTGCCCCGAAAACATTTCGAAGATGCGGAGAATGTCTTCGCGCTCGCGGAAGCAATAAAGGAAAACGCTCATCGCGCCGATATCGATGGCGTGCGTGCCGAGCCACACCAAGTGGCTGTTCAGGCGCGTCAACTCGGCCAGCATCACGCGCGTGTATTGCGCAAGCGGCGGAATTTCGAGGCCCAGTAGTTTTTCCGCGGCGAGGCAGTAAACCAGGTTGTTCGAGAGCGGCGCGAGGTAATCGATACGATCCGTGAGCGTGACTCCCTGCTGGTAAGTCTTCGCCTCGAATTCCTTTTCGATACCGGTATGCAGATAACCAATATCCGGCGCGGCTTTCAGGATGGTTTCGCCGTCGAGTTCGAGCAACAGACGAAGCACGCCGTGCGTGGACGGGTGCTGGGGACCCATGTTGAGCACCATCGTGCGATGGGCCTGGGGGTCTTTGATGTGCTTTTCGTAATCCTGCTCGACTTCGAGCGCGCTGGTGACACCTGATTCGATCCGGGATTCGATCGCCATGGCTTAGTACCTCATCCCTGTCACCGGAAAATCCTTGCGCAGCGGGTAGCCCTCAAATTCTTCGGGCAACATGATGCGTTTCAGGTCGGGGTGGTTCAGAAAACGGATGCCAAAGAAATCGAAGACTTCGCGTTCGTACCAGTTGGCGGAACGGTAAACGGGGCAACCCGATTCGATCTCCGGATTATCGCTGTGAACACGGGCTTTCAGGCGGAGACGCTCTTTGTTCCCGATCGTTTGCAGATGGTAAACGACCTCGTATCGCGGCTCGGCGGGGAAGCGGTCCACGCCGGTTACAGTGCTGAGGCGTGTGAACCCCAGAGCGGTCTTGGCGCGCCGCAGAGCTTCCAGGATGTTGGCTGGCGCGACTTCGATCGTCAACTCGCCGAATTCGAGCTTACCGGCCGTCGCAATGTCGGCGAGGGCCGCGGCAGTGGAGTTATCGCGAAGGGATTCGGGCAGCATCGTGTTTCGCGGGCGCTTAGTGCGAGCGTCCTTCCGTTTGGTTATCGGTAATCGAAGTCAGTGGCGCGTCCCTGTCGGAATGAGCCCAGTCGAGAACACCCTTCTTCCAGACGAAGAAGAAGCCGGCCATGACGAGAGCGACGAAGGCCAGCATTTCAAGGAAAGCGAACATCTTTAACTGCTTGTAGACGACGGCCCAGGGATACAGGAAGATAGCCTCGATATCGAAAAGGATGAACAGCATCGCAACCAGATAGAACTTGACGCTGAAACGTTCACGGGCGTCGCCGGTGGGAACGATACCACACTCGTACGGCATGTCCTTCACTTTGTTCTTGACCTTACGGCCGATCACGTACGACAACGTGACCAGCGCGATGGCGATTACCAGAGCCAGTACGGACTGCATGAGCACTGGTAGCCATTGTTCTGGAAGGGAAGTGGGCATCCTGATCTTCTGAGAGCCGGGGGGTTTTTCCCCAAGGAACTATAATAATGCACGGGTGCCGATGACGGAGAAAACGACGGGCGATGTGCGGATCACGCTGAATGGCGAGCGGCGGGTGTTCCCGGAGGGTACGACGCTGCTGAGCCTGGTGCGGGCGCTCAATCTGGAGCCGGAGCGAGTGGCGGTCGAACTCAATCGCGCGATTGTGCGGCGCGATAAATGGCTGGAGACGGTGGTCGGGGCTGGGGCGGAGATTGAGATTGTGATGTTTGTGGGCGGGGGGTAATGTTGGCCACAGATACACAAAGATGCATTTGAGTTTCAAACTTTGCGTCCCGGTAAGCCCTTCGCGATGCAGGTTTGTCATGACCGGCTCGACAATTGTGTCCGTGTCGGAAACATCCGTGGACGTACAGATCTTCCGGTGTCCGGCAAACACCAGGTCTGGAGACCCACGGAGCGTTCTTGATTGCAGTCGATATCGAAAGCCCATTCCGCGCACTGTACGTCTGACAAGCAACTCGGGCCTCGTTCTTGCTTCTGATGAGCGACACAAGGAGACGCCGCTCGCCTTTCGCCAGTTTGTCCATCGACACCGCCCCAGGGGATATTAAGCCCATGTTTTCGAGGGAACTGTCGCCTTTTCCAAAGGCGGCTTTCTTCCAGTCTCGCGCTGCGAACTTTCCACTTGGGCGATTCTAAGCATTATCCAAAGGGAGATGGCTGACTGCCACTCATGTTGGGTGCGGGATCAACGGGAGGCTTACCTTAACGAGTGAGGCCGCCCCGTTACCTCCGCCCCCGGCCCAACCTATGATAAAAGAGGGTAATGCGATCCGTGCCCTGCGGCTTGGCCTTACTGGCTGCGACAGCGCCGTGGCTGCTCTCCCAATCCGCGTCCCGACCGGCCGAGGCCGAGTTCTTCGAAACCAAAATTCGCCCTCTTTTCGCCGAAAAATGCTTCGCCTGCCATACCGACGCGCGCATGGGCAATCTGCAACTCGATTCCCGCGAACATTTCCTGAAGGGCGGCAAATCCGGCCCCATTGTGGTTCCCGGCGACCCCTCCGCAAGCCTGCTGGTAAAAGCCATCCATTACGATGGCACCCCAAAAATGCCGCCCACCGGCAAACTCGCGGCCGACCAGATCGCCGCCATTGAAGCTTGGGTGAAAGCGGGTGCGGTCTGGCCGCAGAATGAAGAAGCCGCCCCGCCAGCCTCGCCGCCCTACGTCATCACCGCCGAACAGCGCGCGTTTTGGTCGTTCCAGCCAGTCAAACCCGTGACTCCGCCCGCCGTGAAAGACCAGGCATGGGCGCACACCGAAATCGACCGTTTCATCGGGGCCAAACTGGAAGCGCGCGGTCTCACCACGGTTCGGCCCGCGGATCGCCGAACCCTCCTTCGCCGCGCCAGTTACGACCTCACTGGCCTCCCGCCCACCATGGAAGACGTCGAAGCGTTTGAAAAGGATCGCTCGTTTGATGCCTTCGCCAAAGTTGTCGATCGCCTGCTCTCCTCTCCGCGCTATGGCGAGCGCTGGGGCCGCATCTGGCTCGATGTTGCCCGCTACTCCGACGACCGTCTCGACTCCGAACGCGACAACCCCTATCCGGCGTCCTTCCGTTATCGCGATTGGGTAATTCAGGCCATTCAGAACGACATGCCTTATGACCTTTTCGTGAAGGCCCAGATCGCCGGCGACCAGCTTCCCGATCACGAAAAATACGAACCGGGCCTTGGCTTCTATTCGATGAGCCCCGAAATGCAGGACGACCGCGTGGACGCCACTACGCGCGGTTTCCTCGGGCTAACCGTGGCCTGCGCACAGTGCCACAACCACAAGTACGATCCCATCCCCACGCAGGATTTCTATTCGCTGATGGGCATTTTCCGCAACACGGATCTGCATGAGATTCCGCTGGCGCCGAAAGAAACGGTGGACGCTTACAAAGCTCAGGACGCGCTGATCCAGAAGAAAGACAAAGAGCTCAGGGATTTCATAGATGCTCAGTCCGCGCAACTGGGCCTGGTGCTGGCTTCGCAAACCGCGCGTTATCTGCTGGCATCGGTAAAAGGCGCGCCCGCCGAGCCAAAGCTTGATCCGGCGCTCGACCCGGGGACGCTCACTCGCTGGACGAAGTATCTCGCAACCGCCGAAAAGCAGCATCCGTTCCTGAAGAACTGGTACGCCGCCACCACGCCCGATGAACGCGCAAAAGCGGCCGCGGAGTTCCAGGAACAGGTTCTCTCGGTGATTGCCGAGAAGGCCCACGTTGACGACGAGAACCACGTCAGGCTGGGCATCAATCCTTCACGCGACGACCTCTCCAAAGCGAATCTCGTTTCGCTTGATCGCAATAAGTTCGGCCTCTGGGAGGACATGCTCGGCGATAAAGGCGTCCTTCATTACGCGGACGTAAAAGCCGAAGAAGGCAAGATCGACAGGTTTCTCTCCGGCGTCTGGCTCGCCCACCTGGCGGAGCTTCGCGATCAGCTCGCCACACTGAAGAAGGGTCTGCCGCCCATGTATCCGGTGCTTCAGACCATTGCTGACAGAGATAAGCCCGAAGAGGCCCACGTCTGGATTCGCGGCGACAAGAACAATCCCGGCGACCTTTCGCCGCCGCACTTCCTCGCGATCCTTTCCTCCAATTCACCCGATGGCCCGCAACATTTCGACCGGGGGAAGGAGCGCCTCGAACTCGCGGACGCCATCGCGAACCCAGCCAATCCACTGACTGCCCGCGTGATCGTGAATCGCGTCTGGCAGCAGCATTTCGGCTACGGTCTGGTGCGCACCCCCAGTAACTTCGGGTCGCAGGGCGACCGCCCGTCCCATCCCGAACTGCTCGACTATCTTGCCGACCGGTTTGTGCGCGAAGGCTGGTCGCTGAAGAAACTGCACCGTGAAATCATGCTGACCGCGGCGTACGCCCTCAGTTCCGAATTGTCCGATCGCAACTACGCCGAGGACCCCGACAATCGCCTGCTCTGGCGATACAACCGCCATCGCCTGGACGCCGAGTCGCTGCGCGATTCGTTGTTGTGCGTCTCCGGCAAGCTCGATCTCCAGCAGGGCGGACCCGCCGTTCGGCTCGACAAGGAAAACAACCGGCGCACGGTTTACGCTTACATTTCCCGGCGTCAGCTCGATCCGATGCTCGCGCTGTTCGATTTTCCGAATCCCAACAATACCAGCGAACAGCGCATGCAGACTACGGTGCCGTTGCAGAAGCTGTTCTTCATGAACAGCCCGTTCGTGATCGGTCAGTCGGCTGCCCTCACCGCGCGAATTGGCTCGGCCGCGGCGACCGACGACCAGCGCATTACAGCCACTTACCATTTCACGCTCCAGCGCGATCCCACTCCGGAAGAACGGAAGCTGGCTCACGAGTTTATCGGCCAGAACACGGGCGCGTGGGCCGAATATACTCAGGTCCTCCTAAGTTCCAACGAGTTCACTTACATCGACTAAAGGAAGCGACCAGATGATCTTTCAGCCTTCGCGACGACAAATCCTCCGCACTATGGGGACGGGTTTCGGCATGGCCGGACTCGCCGGAATTCTGCATTCCGAACAGGCGCCGTCCGCCGCGCCGATGGCCCCCAAGGCCCCGCATTTTGCCGCCTCGGCCAAACACGTCATCTTCTTGTTCCTGAACGGCGGCCCGTCGCAGGTCGACACGTTCGACCCCAAGCCGATGCTGCAGAAGTTCAGCGGCCATCCCATCCCGACCGGAAATCTGAAGACCGAGCGAAAGACCGGCAATCTGCTCGGCTCGCCTTTCGCCTTCCGCCGTTGTGGCAAGAGCGGCATCGAGATCAGCGAGATTTTCCCCAAGCTGGGTGACGCGATTGACGACGTCTGCGTCATTCGCTCCATGCACACCGACATCCCGAACCATGAGCCGTCCTTGTTCCTGATGAATTGCGGCCTTCGAGTTCCCGGCCGGCCGTCGATGGGTTCCTGGCTCACCTACGGCCTCGGTTCGGAAAACCAGAACCTGCCCGGCTTTGTCGTGCTATGTCCCGGCTATCCCATCGTGGGTGCGCAGTTGTGGAGTTCCACGTTCCTTCCCGCGATTTACCAGGGCACTTACATCCCGAACAGCGAGAAAACTCCCGACAAGCTCATCAATTACATCCACAATCCGTCGACGCCGCTCGCCGAACAACGCCGCGCGCTGGATCTTCTGCGCGATTTGAATCTGCTCGAAGAAAAGCGCGACGGTCAGGATGGCCAACTCGAAAGCAGCATTCAGGCGGCTGAGATCGCCTTCCGGATGCAAAGCGAAGCGCCCGAGGTTTTCGATATCGCCAAAGAACCCGAAGCGGTACGCGCCCGTTACGGCGACAACGATTTCGGCCGCGGCTGTCTGATGGCTCGCCGCCTGATCGAACGTGGCGTTCGCATGGTGCAGGTCTATTACGGCAACGGCCAGCCGTGGGACAACCACGACGACATTCTGATTCACCGCAAACTGGCGCACGACGTCGATAGCCCCATTGCCTCGCTGCTGGCCGACCTTAAAGCCAGCGGTTTGCTGAAGGAGACGATTGTCATTATCGGCGGCGAATTCGGCCGCACGCCCGTTGTCGAAGTCAGCGGCCTCATCAAATACCAGAACGGCCGCGATCACAATAGCTGGGGCTTTTCCACAGTGTTAGCCGGCGGCGGCGTCAAAGGCGGNNAAAGTGCAGAATGGCCGCGATCACAACAGCCACGGGTTTTCAACGCTGGTGGCCGGCGGCGGTTTCAAGGGTGGCACGACGTATGGCAATACCGACGAGTGGGGTTTTGAGGCCGTGGAGAACCCCGTGCACATTCACGATCTGCACGCGACGATCCTTTGGGCAATGGGCATGGATCATACGAAACTGACATACCGCTACAGCGGCCGCGACTTCCGCCTGACGGACGTGGCAGGCAATGTGGTCCATGACATTCTGGCGTGAGACGCGCGGGTCGCCCTCGCAGGCCTACTGTTGCGTAACGTGAAAGGCTCCATCCCACCACACCGTGACGGAGTATTTGAATGCTCTGCGATCCGGTAGTTGGCGCGGCGGAAGGCAGCGGGGTTGAAATTCGCCGCAGATCCGGCACAATGGATGCACGGAGACGCAAGGCACTTGGAGCGGAGGCCGGGAGATGAATAGACGACAGATACTGGCGGAAATAAGGGTAATAATATAGTTACCAACTCATCCGTTTCCTGATACAATAAGGTATGGAAACATTTGGGCCAGATACACTTGAGGCCGCTGTCGTATACTTTTCCAACCCCGATAACTGCCGCATATACCTCGCAGCGCACCGCTGGCCGGATGGCGTAGAATGCCCGCGCTGTGGCTCAAAGACTGTCCTGTTCCAGGCGAAGTATAACCGCTGGCAGTGTGGCAGCAAGCATGATCTCAGGCAGTTCACATCAAAGACCGGCACCATCTTTGAGGACTCCCCGCTGGTCCTGTCGAAATGGTTGCTTGCTATGTGGCAGGTTGTTAACTGCAAGAACGGTGTGAGTTCCTACGAGATCGCCCGCGCTACCGGCGTGACTCAAAAGACCGCCTGGTTCATGGACCATCGCATTAGGGTTGCGCTCGGCATGTCAAAGCCTGACCAGTTCACCGGCCATGTGGAGGCGGACGAAACCTTTGTGGGTGGCCTTGCCCGAAACATGCACAAGGCTGTCAGAGCCCGCCGGATCACCGGTACCGGCGGAAAAGACAAGACTCCAGTAATGGGCATCCTCGAACGCGGCAAGGATGGCAAGCCCAGCCAGGTTCGCACCACCGTGGTTCCAGACCGCCGAAAGAAGGCGCTACAAGCTGAAGTCCGCAAGCACGTTCAGGCTGGCTCAGCGCTGTACACCGACTCCCTAAAGTCATACGAAGGCCTTACGGAATTCGAGCACGGCGTTGTCGATCACGCAGTCCAGTACGTTGATGGGAAGATTCATACCAACGGCATGGAGAACTTTTGGTCGCTTCTGAAGCGCGGTATCAAAGGCACCTACGTTTCGGTCGAACCGTTCCACCTGTTTCGCTACCTGGATGAGCAGACCTACCGCTTCAACAATCGGACCATGACCGATGGCGAACGTTTCAGCCAGGCCGTTGACGGGATCGTCGGCAAGCGCCTCACCTTCGATCAGTTGACCGGCAAGATTCAGGAGGCGGGGACGTGTTCCGACCAATAAGGAGTCGGCACGTCAGAAACGTGGAAAAAAGAAAGCCGGATAGCCCATATGGCCTCCGGCTTTTCTTTTATGACAGGTCGAAGGTTGGTCCCCAAAATCTACTCATCTGCGGAGGATTCACGCCTGTCTGTCCCCATGTCGTCAGTGCCAGAAGGCTATTCGGTCCTCCAGCATCACGCAGATATTCCAAGGCGTCGCGAGTCCACAAATGAAAACTGACGTTCCGGTGAAGCGCCTTGACCGGCTTTCGGGTCTTTCGTATTCCAATGTTGGCCGCGTGTTTATAGGCTTCCCGAGCAATCATGTCAGAAGCCTGAAGTGCCATTAGCTTTTTGCTGGCCGTAGAGAAACCGGCGAGTGCCTTTTTCCAGATCCAGCCATCAAACGACTTGAGTTCGTCATAAACCCTTTTCGCAGCGTTGGAAGTCGCCTCACTGTCCTCGCATACCGTCCGAATATCGATAATCCCGGCCCTGTCGCTATTCCTGACGGCCCCGATATACGCCACGTTGATCAGCGTGTGACGCAGGGCGAGGAAGTATGGATCATATTCCTTCGCGCCGGGGAAGACGCGTCGATATTCGGCGACCGGAACGATTGATCCAAATCCATGAAGTCGGGTTTGATAAATAATCTCCACTAGCCGCCTCATGAGGGCATCGCAATCCTTCTTGTCCCATTCTTCGAATTGTCCATGCTGGGTCTCGCACTCAGTTGACCTGAACGGTTCCTTGAGATCATAGGTGGCGCTGCCCCACATAATATCCAAATCGGTGAACTGTTGGTCAGTTCCGATGAGGCCGCCGACCGCCATGTATTGCTCATGGCGAGGGTCGCCGCTGTCATCGAAATAGGCGTGTAGTATTGCCATCGTCACGTCCCGTTCGACACTTCTAAAAAACTCTCGGACCGAATAGGATACCTGGGCGATTCCGATGGCTTCGTGCTGAATGACGGCGGTGGACATTTACGGCTCTCCTGTGACACACTAATAGAGCCATCCGTCACCGCTCAAAAACGGTACTGCAAATACCGTCGCGCTGACCATCCAAAAACATTGAGGGGCGATTATGTCGCCCCTTTCGCTTTTTCCAGACTAGCATTTTCAGACGCCTTCCACCAGATCGGTGATCGTGACGTCGATGGGTCGGCAGGCAATGGGTATAAGCCTTATCCCTCCGGGGGTTCATATGCCAGAGATATGCCCGCCAAGCGTTCGGCTAGGCGATTCGCGAGGCTTGATTGTTCGATAGTGGCGGGAACGCCGGTAATCAACACATGGTATGCGTCCCACTCGGTCGGGTCTGGGCAGACTTCGAGTGTCGATTGTTCCTCTTTGATTAAACGGACGTCTCCAGCTTGGAACTTACAAAAAAATCCTTCTGCATTGCGCAGCCGAATCTTCAGGGCCGTCCTATTGTCATCTGCTGGTTGCGAAGCAGATATCCCATCATCATCGTTACCGTTTCGGCGGGGTATGAATGCAGCCTTTTTTATTCTGCCCGTTCGAGAATCGATTTCTTTCTCCCGAACCCCTTTTACTAGACGGACAATGTCTGGTAGGAGACTGCGACAGTCCTCTGGCATTCACGCCTACTGACCGCCCGCCACCCAGCGAAGCTTTTTCCCAATGGCGCGATGGTTGAGGTCATTCTCCGTTCCATACGAAGTCGGCGAAGAATAATACAGATATGGTTGGGAATTTTCGTCAGACGGAAAGACGAGTTCTGCTACCCGAGCTTCGGCCGCCCATGAGATTCTGATGTCGCCGTTCCTGTCTGTACTAATTTCCGAAGGGCGCTGAAGCTCCCCCTCACGCGCCAGAGTAAGCACCGTCTTCAGGCACTCCCTGAGAGCCGCCAAGCTTGGTCTCAACAGCCCGAAGTCGTCTTTCTCCTCTTGAAAGGCCAAGGTATTAATCTCCATTAACACTTCAGCTAGATCCGCGGCACTCGCAATAAAGGGGTCGTCTTCTATCTGCTGTGCGCGTATCCTCTTCTCGAACTGCTTTCTCCACCAAGCTGCTGGCATGTAGACCTGAGGATAAATGTGCTGCTCCACGTCCATGGTCTCGGCGGGCGCATGGTGACGAGACATCACCTTTACGCCTCTTTCGAGAGGGAGTGCAAAATTGCAGGACGCGGCGGGCGAAAGATAATAGTAGCAACTTACGCTTGGTACTGCATCAATGTCTCCTATTTTCGCCCAAGGAGATTTTTCATATTGAATCGTTTCGCTTAGCATAATAAAGGTAAACCTTGAATCACTTGTCGGTTGGTTCCATGTTTGGAAGACCGGATTTTGCTATAAACGCACGCATGGTTTTCGACTTAGCCTCAGCTCTGGCGACAGTTTTTTGCAACATGGCGAGGTCATCGTCGTCCAACGCAAAAAATGATTCGGTGACTTCGTTTGAATGGATGGAAGTTAATTTCAGACTGTGTGTGATAATTGCGCCCTGGAGGTCCTCCGGTCCATCGCCGAAGACAGGTCGCATATCAGTCAAGACACGAGCGCTCATAAGGACATAGGGCTGCTCACGCTGAATGGCTGAGGCCTTTGACGCCAGCACTATAGGTTCCGCTTGCAGAAGCTGTTCAAGTCGTGATCTAAGGTCGACTGGGTTGAAGTCGCTTTTTTTCGCATGCAGAGACTCGCACACGTCGTCGAGAAAACTGGAAATTGGAACCTTATTGAGAACTCGGACAGCGGACAAAGAGAACAGGGCGTTAATGATCTTCTCTAGGCCTTCTTCCGGAATTGATGGAACCGCTGGCCCGATTCTTGAGGCCATCTTCTTCGGATCCAAAACAGGCGCAGAAGATCTGATAGCCGAAGCCAACTCTGTCGCTGCCTGTTCCGACAGACTGGCAAGGTTCAGGAGGGCTGGCTTAAATACATTTGGAACGGTTAATCTGGCCACAAGGCTCCTTGCTGCGCGTTAGCACTGTAGCCGTTCCCGATCTGATCAGCAGAGATACGGTAATCGCTCATTGAAAATAAGCAGATACCTATTGAATAGCACGTCTGTTCTTTTTGACAAACAGCCACCACTGGAGTATACTATGCGTCATCAAAAAATTGCAAGTGGTTGCAGAAAAACAACATAAAATACTTGACAGGCCTTTTGATATTTGCGTTTCCTTCGCCATACAGTGCGAGATAAAGCCGCGACCATATGGGTCTGCGGCGTCGTCGATGCCCGCTTCGTGTTCGCGAGTGAGAGGCACAGTGTCCGCCGGTCGCCAGAGCAGATACAACATCGCGTTGAGCGCAATATCGGCTGTAACGTTTGACTGAAGTAGCTACTCGGTGGCCCACACAGGCCGCTTGGCCCCGAAAACGCGCTATCATAACCCCAGGATGAAGCCACAGCCAGCCCCCAACGTCCCAGGCGACACGCCAGCCCAGAGAATGAGCAACGCCCTCCGCATGGTCCTCACCGTGTCCAAAGACGAACTGCTAAGGAAAGAAGCGCGGCTTAAACGCGCCAGCGCGAAGAAGCGATCTCGTAAATCGGAATCCCGATAAAAAACATGGATGACTCGGAGGCCCTCGGTGCCACAATCCGAGCATTCTTAGAAGCGGCAGCATCCGGCTGGCGTCCATGGAGAATCCGGCGCAAGAAAAAGCGTACCCTTCGCAAGTTGCTATTGAAAGACGACAGGTTCGCTTGGCGAACCACCGAAGCACTTCAGAACTCCATCGCTGCGGATCGCCGCGAGACGGAAGAACTCCTTATCCAAATCGGCGCGCGAAAATCAGGGGACAAGCAGGACCTCTGGACGCTCAAGAAAAGCTAACCAAGCCGCCACATGAGTTGGTAACTATATTATTACCCTTGGGAGAGCCTCGCCGCCCT
>PLEX01000024.1:0-4192 GCA_003136575.1 Bryobacterales bacterium
GCGAGAACCCAAGCCGTGCCGCCCGGATCCTGCCACGCGGCGACAGAGACGGCGCCGCCCGTCGCAACCGTTGCCGCAAGGGGAATCTTGTGATCGGAACCCCCGAGCGAAGCGGCGTCCAGCAGGAAGATGGCGCCGTCCCTGGCTCCCACGGCAACATACTCCTTGCCGCCGCTCAGGAACACCACCGGCGTGGATGCCAGGGTTCCGGGGGCGGTGAACGAATCCTTAACGGCCAGTGTCTTGCCATCTAAAGCGACCACGGAATTCGAATATCCCTGGGCACCGCGTTGAGATTGGCCAACTGACACGTACAACGTTCCGTTCCGGCTGAAAGCCGGTGCCCCGAGCGGACTGCCTCCGGTCGCCTTCCACGAAATGGTCGCCTTATCCGCGCTCGGCATGTCCATCAGGTAGACTCCGTCGGGCGTACCGCCGCAATGTTTCATGGTGGCGACATAGGCCACGTTGTCAATGACGGTAAGATCCGAGGCATCGCTGCCTGGGGCGATGAACTGCCACGGCTTCGCGGTCTCCAGAGCCAGGGCCCGGCCGAGTGTGCGAACCATGCCGTCGCTTGTCAACGCGTAGACGCCCGCTGCGCCGCGGCCGCCGCCTCCACCGCCACGGCCCCCTGATCCTCCGCGCCCGCCGCCTGCGCTGCGCAAAGCAAAACCGGCCGGTGTTCCCTCATCGGGCGCGCCCACGGCTCCCCGGAACGACTGAACGGTGCCGCCGCGTCCCAAAGGCTCGGTAACAACAAGATTGACCGATCGGCTGAGGCCGCTGGTCATGCCCGCGGGACATGTGGCTGTTCCGGGCTTCACAGGCGTCTCCGTCAGGCGTTTATCCAGATAAAGTGTGCCAAGGTCGTTGTCGACAGCGAAATAAGTATTCGATGCCGCGCCGAGGGAAACGAGAGTCTTCCATCCGAGATCGCCGCTGAATCGGCTGAAGGTTACAGGTTCGGACAACAAACTGGTGTCGCCAGGTTTGCCCAGATGTACTTTCCATAGAAATTTGAATCCCGGCTTGCTCATGCTCGCGGGTGAAATGTAAGCATCGGAGCGCAACCATCCGCTGCGCTGGGCGTCGGCCCGTGCGGTAGTCCATTCGGGGATAGGACTTGTGTTCTGCGCATATTCCGGACGCGGGAACAACAGCGCCATAACGGCTGAAACCAAGTAGCGCACGGGCCGCGACGCGCGACGGTATGGAGTTCGGCAACAGGTGTTCCGGTCGGGCCGCTCGGCCACATCGCGCTCTGTTGCCGGAGAGAAGCGCCTGAATGCCGGGGTCGTGTTCATGTTCTACCGGGATACTCCGAAGCAGTAAAGTGTGCCGTCGAATGAAGGCACGTAAAGCTTGCCATTCGCTGCTGAAATCCCGCTGAAGTGGCTGAAGGATTTCACCTCGTCGCCGCTAGACCACAATTCCTTGCCCGTCGCCGCATCCAGCGCATACGCGACGATATGGGTTGAGTTGGCGATGCGTGACGCCGACCCGCTGCGAACGGGACCGGTCTCTTCCCAACTACGTTCCGCCGGAATCTGCCTCGTGTCCTCTCCATTGGAATACGTGAATAACACGCCGTTTGCGACAACAGCTTCTTCCGCGAACAATATATCGCGAGAGAGCCAGGCCGGTACAAGTTTCCACTTGCCGGCCACTTCTTCCAGTCTGAACGCGGCCACACCGCCATGCTTCGGCCGGCTGGCCTCGATCGGTGCATGGAAGTTCCTCCCGACTTCACCCCAGAACGGAACGCCTATCCATTGGGCGCCCGCGGAGTCCTGCCACGCGGCCATTGCTCCCCATACTCCGGCCGACTGGAAGTTCGCATCGTCATTACAGATCAGTTCGCTGCGGTCGAGCGGCGTAGTGTGGTCGTCGCCACCGAAATGATCGCCATCGAGCAGCCAAACGCGGCATTCCTTGCTGGTTCCGGCGACAAAGTGCCTGCCCTTGTAATCGAATGCCATCGGGCTGACGTTGACGTCCAGGTCGCGCTTGTAAAGCCAATTGGCGTTCTTTGCGCCGTAGTAACCCTGAAGTCCGAGGGACTTGTCGCTCGGATCAAGTTTCACCGCCACGAGCGCGTTACCAAGCCGGCCGTTTTCCGGATCGAACAGCCCGTCACCTGTGCCCATGTAGACCACGCCATCGGAAGAGATAGCAACGCCGCGGCGGCCCCACAACCCTCCGCCAGCCGGAGAAAATACAGCCGTTTTGTGAGTGGCCAGATCGAGCGTGTAAAAGTTATTTGGCGTTCCGCCGCAACCCTGGCCCGTGCTGACATAGATGGCGTTCTTATAAAAGTTCAGAGCGTAAGGCTTGCCGTTGGGCGGGATAAACCTGATTGGCGCATTCAGATCCCGCCCGTCCGCGGCGTCGAACTGGCGCAGACGGCCGTCCCACGACACAGCGTAGACAGTGTACTTGCCGTCACTGGTCTTCTCCGCCACTGGAACGGCGGTTTGTCCGCCTGGGCACAGCCAGCTGCTGCCGGCGTTGGCCGTGTCGAAATCCGCGTCAAAATGCCTGCGCCAGATCAGCTGGCCGGTGGCTGTGTCGATGGCGAACAAATCGTCGCTTATGCCCGCGGCAATCGCAAGTTCCTTCGCTCTGCCGGACGTGGCGACGCTCGACAGGATAATTGGAGGAAATAAATTATGCATTTCGCGCGCCGAAGAATCGAGTTTGATTTTCCAGAGCAGGCTCATGTTCCTCACGTTGGTCGTGTTAAAGACCTTCTCATCCCTGACCCAACCAGTGCGCCCGTTGTCGGGACCATCGGCGAGATAGTCGGCGCTCCAGGCTAACACGCCGGCAAACGCCACAACCAAGACGATAAACGACTTAAGCATAGTTCGATTTCCCCGCTTGACTGGATNNCACCGATGACCGCTTGAAGGCAATTCTGTGGGAGGTGCGGCCGAAGCCGCCCTCAGCCACCGCTCTGCCGAAGCCGCACGATCAAAAGATAACCTTCAGGCCGAGCTGCGTATGACGGTTGCCGGTTCCTTGTAAATAGAAACCGCCGATACCTCCGGTTGCCGTAATCTTCCCGAAGTTTACGTTCCCCAGCTGAGTATTGGGCGCCTGCGGCGTCTGAGTGTTCGTTACATCGAAGTTCTCCAGGCGGAACTGCAGGGTAATATGTTCGCGGATCTTAAAGACGCGCTGCAGACTCGTATCGAAGTTCCATTTGCCGGGGCCGAAAATCGCATTCTGGAGGTTGCTTCCCGACCACTGGTAATTCGGCTGAGCGACAAACGCGGCCGTGTTGAACCACTCCGCATAACTATTGTTGGGCAGCGCCGAGGGAGCGATCTGCAACGGGTAGTTGGTCCCCGTTGCGCCGTTGGTCTGCGTGCCCGTCTGCGTGATCGAAAGGGGCGAACCCGTCTGGACGATACCGATGGCTCCGAGCGCCCACCCGCGGACGACGTTGTCGACAAAGCTCTGCTTCACTTTGAACGGCAGGTTGTAGTTCATCGTAATCGACACACGCGATCGGATATCGGTATTGCTATTGGCCTTAAAGTAGATCCATGTGTCATAGGCGGTGTACCGGTAGTTCTGATCGTCTATCGCGTGCGCCCAAACATGGTTCACGGTCAGACCAAGCCCGTGCGAGAACCTGTGCGCGAGAGTCGTCTGCAGAGAGTTGTAGCTGCTGTTGAAGTAATTATTGACGATCGGTATGCCGGTCACGTTGGGCAGTTGCGCCGCGTAGACATATCGTGTTGCGACGGAGGCCGCGCCCGGCGCCGCGCCATCGAAATTAAACGACGAATTGGAGCCGCTCAGATCCCGCCCCACATTACCGACGTAGCCGACCTTGAGAAGCAGATCCATGGGCAGTTCCCGCTCGACGAAGGTATTGTACTGGTAGGTTCGCGGAATCTTGTAATTGAACTCCACGCCCGCGATCGAGCCTGCGATATTAGCGCCCGATGTCGAGTTGTCCCACGTCTGATTCAGGATCGGCGGACCGCCATTGTCAATGAGCCCCGAACTCAGGTATTGTTGGGCCGCAACCACGGAAACCGCGTCGTTGAACGGGTTGTTGCGCATAGCGCCGGGCGTTCCCTGGAGATCCGGGGCGTAGTTGATGCCGAAACCGCCGCGCACAACCGTCTTGCGGTTCAACTCCGCCGCGTAGCCGAAGCGCGGACCGAAGTTGAGC
>PLEX01000024.1:4210-4630 GCA_003136575.1 Bryobacterales bacterium
TTGTTGACGCGCCAATCGTCCTGGAAGTATTCTCCCAGCTCCGTATAGCGTGCGCCGGGATGCACAAGATATTCCGTGCGGGTCATCGAATAGTAATTTCCCAGCAGGAAGGATGCCAGCGAATTGCCGGTTGTCGAAGTATTATTCGTATCCGACGTTTCGGCCGCCTGGAAAGTGAACGTAGTGTGGGGATCCTGGCTCTGGTATTCGGCAACCTGACGGCGGATGAAAGACGTGCCCACTTTCATGCTGTGCGCGCCCTTGCTGAAAGTGAGACTGGCGCTGTATTGAAAAACGTTCTGGAAATTCTGATCCGGCGTAAAACTGCCCGTGCCAACGCCGCTGAACGCCTGCCCGCCGCCGCTGAAACTCATGACCGGCATTCCGGTGCTGGCATCGTCGTTATTGACGCCGGGAATC
>PLEX01000122.1 GCA_003136575.1 Bryobacterales bacterium
GAGCTGTCGAGATAGACCGGGTCGACGTCTTCGCCCTTGACGAATTCCAGAATCTCCATCACCTTCGCCGTCTTCGGCGCGACTTTGCGGATGTCTTCGTCGTCCACCACGACGTACTTGCCCTTTTCGTACTCGTAGCCTTTGACGATCTGGTCGCGCGTGATTGGCTTGTCTTCGGCCTGGCAATAGAGTACCTGCTTGACGCGCGAATGGTCCTCTTTGTGGAGCTGATTAAAGCTGATGGTTTCGCCCCGCGCCGCCGTATACAGGCGCACGGGAAGCGATACAAGCCCGAACGTCAGATGCCCTTTCCATGTGCTCGCTGCCATATGTTTGTCACTCGATTTGCGCCGAAAAATACGGGCGCACTTTATATTTCCCTCGTACAGCTATAACATGAATGATAGAACATTTCCACCTTCCCATGTCATCTTCGGAAAAATCGGACGCACTGGACACTTCCGCCCCGCGAATGCGGTCGGAACACCCGCGCCCGCTGCAGGAATACCATCGCAAGCGGGATTTCACCAAAACAGCGGAACCGGCCGGCAGCGCCACAGGCCCCTCGCCGGGGCGGGGCGGCAGATTCTGCGTCCAGCGTCACGACGCGACCCACCTCCACTACGATTTCCGCCTTGAAATCGGCGGCACGCTGAAGTCGTGGGCAGTACCGAAAGGTCCGTCGCTCGATCCGGACGTGAAGCATTTCGCCGCCGAAGTGGAAGACCATCCGGTCGAATACGGCGATTTCGAAGGCAACATCCCGAAAGGCAGTTACGGCGGTGGCAGTGTGATGTTGTGGGATCGCGGCACGTTCGAACTGATCGGCCCGGAATCGGGCGAGGCGCAGATCGCCCGCGGCGACCTGAAGTTTGAACTGCACGGAGAAAAGCTGACGGGCATATGGGCGATTGTGCGAATGAAAGGACGCGGCAAGGGTGCGCGCGCCGGCAAAGAGTGGCTCATCATCAAGAAAAAGGACGGTGCCGCGCGGCCCGGCTGGGATATCGAACAATACGCCGTCAGCGTCAAGACCGGCAGGACGCAGGCCGAAATTGCGGCGGACCTTCCAGCGAAAAAATCTCCCGCGACGGAGAAGAAACCCGCCGCGCCGCGTAAAAAAAAAGTACCGGCATAGATCCCGTAGCCATTCCAGGCGCAGTTGTCTCGCCCATGCCCGGTTTCTTCGCGCCCATGGGCGCCAGCATCGCCGAAGGCATTCCGCGTGGCGACGAATGGCTCTACGAAGTCAAGTGGGATGGCGTGCGCGGCCTGTGCTTCATCGAAAACGGTTCGGTTTCCATTTACACGCGCAACAATAACCGCTGCGAGCGGCAGTATCCCGAGTTGCAGGTTCTCCCGCACTATATCGACGCGCAGCAGGTCATTCTGGATGGCGAAATTGTCGCGCTCGATTCGCGCGGCGTCTCGAAGTTCGAATTGATTCAGCCGCGCATCCACGCCAGCGACGCCGGTGCCATCGCGAAGATGGCGAACAAGAGTCCCGTTCACCTTTATTTGTTCGATCTGCTGTATCTCGATGGCTGCGACCTGCGCGGCGCGCCCCTCGCGGAACGCAAGCGGCTGCTCGAAAGCATCGTCAAACCGTTTCCGTTGCTGCATGTATCAGGGTATTTAACCGGCGCGGGCGCGGACCTTCTGGAAGCGGCCCGGCAGCACGGCCTCGAAGGGTTAATCGCGAAATCGGCGAAGAGCGTGTACGAGTCGCGACGCAGCCGGTCGTGGTTGAAACTCAAGCTGACATCGGAACAGGAGTTCGTGATTGGCGGATTTACGCCCGGAGAGCGGGATACGTTCGGGTCGCTGGCCGTCGGTTTTTATGAAGGCGGCAAGCTAATCTATGCGGGCAATATCGGAACCGGCTTTACGGAAAAGATCCTGCGGGATCTGCTCACAAAGATGCAGTCGCGCGTCGTGGAGAAGATGCCCTTCATGCCGGACAAAATGATTCCGAAAAGAACGGTTTGGGTGAAGCCGGAACTGGTGGCTCAGGTGAAGTTCGCCGAATGGACAAGCGACCGCAAACTGCGTGCGCCGGTCTATCTCGGGCTGCGGGAGGACGTGAATCCCGCGCAGATCGGCCGGGAAACGGTTGCCGAAGGATTCTTGCCGGCCGACAAGAAAGAAGCCACCATCGACGTCGGCGGACATGCCCTGAAATTCACGAATCTCGACAAAGTCTACTTCCCGGAAGACGGCTACACGAAGCGCGATCTGCTGAATTATTACCATGCCGCTGCGCCGCTGCTGTTGCCGCATCTGAAGGACCGGCCACTTTCGCTCAAGCGTTACCCGAACGGTATTCACGCCGAGTTCTTTTTCCAGAAAAACACGCCGGCGAGTTACCCGGCGTGGCTGCGGACAGAGACGATCGGCGAAGCGGGGCGTCAGATCCGCTACGTGCTGGCGGACGACCGCGCGAGCCTCCTGTATCTGACGAATCTGGGCTGCATCGACCAGAACCCGACGATGAGCCGCGTCGGTTCGCTCGAAAATCCGGATTTCATCCTGATCGACCTCGACCCATACGAATGCGCGTTCACGAAGATCGTGGAGGCGGCTTTGCTGGTGAAGGCGAAACTCGATGCGATCGGGCTTGCCGGCTATCCCAAGACCACCGGCGGCGATGGCCTGCACATCTATGTGCCGATCGAACCGCACTACACATTCGAGCAGGCGCGCTCGTTCGCGGAGGTGATCGCTCGGTTGATTGCGGCGGAACGGCCGGATCTGTTCACGACTCCGCGTTCGGTGGAGAAGCGCCAGAAAAACCGGGTCTATTTCGACTATCTGCAATTGGCCGAAAGTAAGACGATTTCCGCGCCTTACGTGGTGAGAGCCCATGTTGGCGCGCCTGTGGCCACGCCCCTCGCGTGGGACGAAGTTCGTCCTGGGATCGAGCCCGGGCAGTTCACGCTGGCAAACGCGATGGACCGGTTCTCCCGCGTGGGCGATTTGTTCGAAGGCGTGCTGAAAAAGCCGCAGAGTCTGGTCGACGCCTTTTCAAGGCTGGACAAGCTGTTGCGCCGGTGACCGCCAGACCAGCGAGTATCGAAACAAGAGCCGGCGCTTCAAAAACGAACCCGGCAGTAGCCTGCCCGAAGCCTCGCGGATTTCGCGCAACGTTTCCTTTGGCGGAGCTATAGGCGCTCCCAGCTCGGAGTATCCGTTGACGATGCGTAATATGCGGCTGATCGGAAGCGCTATCGCGGCGTTCACGTAGTCGGCGATGCCGCTCTCGCGGTATAACCCGATCACCACAAGGAACCCGCCAGGCTTCAACAGATCGCGAAATCGAACCAGCGCAGGCTCAAGCGGCAGGTGATGCAGGCTCGCGACCGCGGTGATGCAATCGAAGCTCTCGCCGTCGAAAGCGTAGGACATTACGTCTCCTTCTACATATTCGATGCGAGGTTGGTCCTCGCCGAGGGCTCGGGCGTCGGCGAGCGATTGGCGATCGGGATCGATAGCGACCACTTCGTCGAAGCGCTCAGCCAGTAGTCGCGCGAGCAGGCCCTGGCCGCAACCGACATCGAGCGCGCGGTCTCCGTGGTGTCCCACTAGGTGCAGAATCAGGTCGTGATAGTGAACGTTGTGGTTCCAGGCCCGGTTCCGGTGCATAAGCCGCTCAAGTTATGTCCCGCTGCAGGGCTTCGAGGAACCGCAGCGCTTCCACGGGGCGCATTTCATCGATTTTCAAAGCCCGGATCTTCTCCTTGATTTCGTCGCTGCCCGGTTCGAACAGGCGGATCTGCACTGGAGCGGCGATTTCCCGCTGGGGCGTTAGTTCGTGCTGGCGCAGCACTTCCCTCGCGCGTTCAATGACGGAAGCGGGAAGCCCCGCTAGCCGCGCGACCTCAATTCCATAGCTTCGATCGGCCTTACCCGGCTCCACTTTGTGCAGAAATATAATGCGGTCGCCCGCTTCCTTCACGCTGACGCTGAGGTTGCGGACGCCATCGAGCTGTCCGGCCAGTTCAGTGAGTTCATGATAGTGAGTGGCGAACAGAGTCTTCGCGCCGGTAACGGCCGAGATATGCTCTATCACGGCCCACGCGAGCGAGAGTCCATCGTAGGTCGCCGTGCCGCGGCCGATTTCGTCGAGAATGACGAAGCTGCGCGGTGTCGCGGTATTCAGGATCACCGCCGTCTCGGTCATTTCGACCATGAACGTGGACCGGCCGCGCGCCAGATTATCGGAAGCCCCGATGCGCGTGAAGACGCGGTCGATGAGCGGCAATGAGGCCGCCGTCGCAGGCACCCAGGAACCCGTCTGCGCCATGATGACGATCAGCGCGGCCTGACGCAGATAAGTGCTCTTGCCCCCCATATTCGGGCCGGTGATGAGAGCGATGCGGTCCGCATCGTCGTTGAGATAAAGGTCGTTCGGGATGAAGCGGCCTGCTTCTTCGCCCGCCAGTTTCTCGATCACCGGGTGACGGCCCGCGCCGATGCGCATTTCGCCATCTGATGAAAACGCCGGACGCGTATAGCGATTTTCGGCGGCGACCTGCGCCAGGGCGGCTGCAACATCCAACTCCGCGACGGCAGCGGCGCTTGCGCGGATGCGCTGCGCCTGATCAGCCGTCTGCTGGCGCAACTGGTTGAAGATCCGCTTCTCGATTTCGAGTATCTTCTCTTCCGCCGAAAGGATCTTATTCTCGTACTCCTTGAGTTCGGGCGTGGTGAAGCGCTCCGCATTGACCAGCGTTTGCTTGCGCTCATAGTCGGACGGCGCGAGGTGCTGGTTCGCCTTCGAGATTTCAATGTAATAGCCAAAGACGTTGTTGAACCGCACCTTCAGCGACGTAATGCCCGTCCGCACTCGCTCGCGCGCTTCGATCTGCGCGACGAACTGGCGGCCGTTCTGGCTGAGGTCGCGCAGTTCGTCGAGTTCGGGATCGTAGCCCGCACGCACCGTTGCGCCGTCGCTGATGTTGATGGGCGGAACATCGGAGAGCGCGGCCACAATGGGTCCGCTGACATCCGGCACCGGGTCGAGGCGCGCGAAGGTGTCCACCAGCCGCTCCGTGAGCGGCTTCGACGCCAGGCGCACGGCCTCCGCCAGCTTCGGCATCTGCTCCAGCGACCGGCCGAGAGCGTGCAAGTCGCGAGGCCCCGCGCTGGCGATCATTACCTTCGCCAGAAGCCGCTCGATATCGAGAACCGGCCCGAGCAGTTTACGCAATTCGGCGCGCAGAATCGTTTCGCGTACGAGGTCTCCCACGGCGTCGAGCCGCGCCTCGATTTCCGCCTGGTCGAGCGACGGACGCAGCAGTCGCTGGCGCATGAGCCGGCCGCCCATGCCGGTAGCCGTCTGGTCGAGGATGGAGATGAGCGTTGCGCTGCTATCGTTGCCGGTCGCGGAGAAGATCGGTTCGAGCAGTTCCAGATTCCGCACCGTAACGGCGTCGAGCACCATGTTCTCCGCACGGTCGAAATGGCGCGGCGGATCGAGGTGATCGAGCGCGGCGCGTTGTGTGTCGCGAAGGTAATGGAGCACCGCTCCGGCGGCGGCAACGGCACCAGGGCGGCCGGCGAGTCCGCAGCCATCGAGCGAATGCAGGCGGAAGTGTTCGCGCAGAATGCGGTCTGCGTAGTCGGTGGTGAAGACCCAGTCTTCAAGTTCGGTGGCCACCCAGCGCCTCTGGTCCGCCTGAGGAAACAACGAGTGCTCGGCGGCGACCAGGATTTCGCGCGCGCCGATGCTTTCGAGTAAACCCGGCAATTCGCCTTCAGGAATTTCGGTTGCCCGAAATTCGCCGGTGGAGACATCGACGTACGCGACTCCGGCCCGTGCACCGTTGCGCGCAACTGCTGCGAGGTAGTTGTTTTCGTGCGAGCGGAGCAGATGGGCGTCGGTCGCGGTGCCGGGCGTGACGATGCGCGTGACTTCGCGGCGAACCAGTTTCTTCCCCGCAGCGGCGGCTTCCATCTGGTCGCAGATAGCGACGCGAAAGCCTTTGCCTATCAGCCGCGCGATATAGCCTTCCGCCGCATGATAAGGCACGCCGCACATCGGGATGGCCTGGCCTTTTTCCTTGTTGCGGGCGGTGAGAGTGATTTCAAGCTCACGCGCGGCCGTGACGGCGTCTTCAAAGAAGAGCTCGTAGAAATCTCCGAGCCGGAACATGAGCAACGCGTTCGGGACCTGCTGCTTCAGCGCGTGGTACTGACGCATGAGCGGCGTGGACGCCTCGAAAGCGGGCGATTGGTCAACGGCGGACAAGTGTCAGGCTCCGGCGGTTCATGGGGAAACCTCTATTGTGCATGGTGGAGGTGGGTTCGCATGGAGCCAACGGATTCCGTAAAATGCAAAACCCCCTCTTTTCGACGGCGAGGTCTGCGGCTACGGCGTAGAAGAGTACGATGTTCAGTCTCTTAAGGCTGATCGTATTCCTGAGGTGCTTCAGGAAGCGACCGATCAAACTACATATCCATTTGGATCGGTAGTCCAACAGATGGCGGCTGGGCAGTGCACCTGCTGGACTCCACATCCTGGCTTGACCACAACTCGGCTCCATTCCCACAGCTGCGAATATTTGCCCGTTGTTCGCATGCCTCACCATTTAATCCACCCGGGTGCCGAGGGCGGCCCTGAGGGCGGTGAAGATGGCACTCCTGGTGGAAGTTCGGCACATCGAATGGGATCTGACAGGCGAACCGTGGAAGCAAAGGTTCGAAATCGACAGCGCGGAGCGGGAAACTTGAGACCGCACCGTTTTTCCGTGCGTTGGCAGCGAACCCTTGCAGACAAACACCGTCGTACTGTGCATCGGCGCACACGGGCGGCCACGAGGAACCTTAGTCCCCGCCGATCATGGGCGCGCCCCCATGGTCCGCCCCCACAATTCGACTCGGCGCGTTCCCAATTCCCTTAAATCCTTTCATTCAGGGCACCCTCCACCGAAACAGCGCTCACTGATTTGCCGGAATTTCGCCGAACTCGGTCTTCATCAGCTCGCGCAGCCAGGCTTTATGCCTGGTCATGAAATCGTCGAAGTCATCGGGAATCGCGGGATCGAATTGCGGACCGCTCCAATCGCGCAGCGCCGCTGATGCGGCCGGAACGCGTGGATCGACCTTGCCCGTGGCGTCCTCCGGCCGATCGATCTGCCGTCCGAAATAGTGATTTCCCGAAAACACAATATCCTTCGCCGGGGCCCAGCCCGCCGCGATATCGTATGTTCCATCGGGATGGCTCGCCGACGCGTGGCCGTAACGCGCGACGCCTTCCACGTAAAAACGGTTCTTTGAGAACACCGCATCTTCGGTCCAGCCCGACCAGTTCGATGCCAGCAGCATCTGCACATCGAGTCCGGGGCCGACGTAGATGGCGTTCTCTTCCACGACCGTATGCTGCACGGCGCTCATGTGGAAGATGCGCGTCAGGTCGTTGCGCGAAATATTGTGGCGGACGATGGTCCCGATATTGCCGATGTTCTGCGTCGGGTTGCGGTCGCCGGGAGAGCAGATCAGCATGAAGCCGCCTTCGTTATCGTGGCTGTAGTTGTACTGGAAGATCGTACCGCGGGAGTTGTAATCGGAATCGAAGCCTTCGCCGTCGCGCGTGTCGCGAGTCGACGACGCTTCGTTCCATTGCAGCAGTGTATTATCGGCGCTCCATGGCCAGATACCGGCGTTAAACGCACCGGCGCGGCGGTTGCAGTTGCGCGCGATGTTGTGTTCGACCAGCGCGCCGTCGGTAGCCCAGGGAACGATGCCGTCGCCGCCGATATCGTCCACGTAATTGCCGCGGATGACGACGTGAAGGCTGGGAAACCAGCGGTTGCGCGGCCAATGATAGCTTTGGCCGGCGATGGCGGAGCGGTCGACCCGCCAGACGATGTTATTTTCGATGAGGAGATCGTCGAAACGACTGGGAGTCGACGGACCATTGATGCTGAAAATGATGCCGCCGTTGTCTTTCTTCTCGTTTGTGCCGTTGACGTCGTGGATGTAGAGACCGGAAACCACGATGTGTGTGGCGGTGCCGAAGTTATCGAGCACGATGTGTACGCCGCGGCGCACCTCCGACGCCGCGCCGTGGTTCGTGACTTCGAGGTTGCGGATTTCGACTTGCCGGACGTTGCGGAGAAGCACCGCGTCTTCCGTTGCGCCGCCGATTTCAATGCGGGGACGCGGGCCGTCGCCGTAACGGTCGAAAACGATCGGGGCGTTTGGCGCGCCGGAACTGTGCGGGTTGAGTTGCTCGTGCCAGACGGAGCCGCCACGCAGGAGGACGCGGTCGCCTGGTTTGAAATCGGATGCCGCGACGCGGGCCAGGGATTTCCAGGGAGATATCGCGGTCACGCCGGGGTTGGCATCGTTACCCTGGGCAGCATCGACGTAATAGGCTGCGGCGCAGGCTGGAAGTGCGCAGGGCAGGGAAGACAGGAAGGCGGCGATCAGAAGCGCGCCGGTACGCTTCGAAAGTCCGAAGGATGGGACAATCCTGTATAAGTCGGGTTGCATCCGACTTACTAGCCCCTATTTATCCACTTTCTTGCCGCCGGCACCATTTGTATCGTCGAAAATGTAGATTTTCTCGCCCGGCCTGGCGAGCTTCAGCCGCTGGCGGATCTCCATCTCCTGCTCGATCGGATTGTTCTCCAGACGCTCGATTCGCTGCTCTTTTTGCATGTTTTCGCGCAGAATCTCCTGGTTCTTCTGCTCGTACCCAGCCACCTGGCTGCGCTTCGCAAGCAGCGCGGGAATGCCGTTTGGCCCTTCCAGAACGACAAAAGCGTAGGCAACGCCGGCAAGGACGACAATCGCGTAGGCAGTTTTGAGAGCGGGATTACGCATAAAGTGAATCGAACGAAAACGCGTTCACCACGATAGTAACATTGAAACAGGTCCGAATGACAGGAAAAATTGTCGTACTTAGCACATGCGGGTCGGAAGAAGAAGCCGTGCGGATCGCGAAGAAGCTGATCGAGGGCCATATCGCAGCCTGCGTGAACCTGGTGCCGCGAATCCGAAGCTTCTACCGGTGGCAGGGCAAGCTGGAAGATTCCGCCGAATGGCTGCTCGTCATCAAAACGTCCCGCGCGCGCTTCGCCGCCCTGCGCACGGTGCTCGAAGCGGCGCATTCGTACGAATTGCCTGAGGTTCTGGCGCTGCCGATTGTGGACGGATCGCCGAATTATCTGGCCTGGCTGGATACGGAGCTTGACGGCGAGCATGCGGCTGACCCGGAGACTGAAAATGGCTGACATCCGCGCTTATCTCTTCGACATGGATGGCGTGATCGTCGATTCCAACCCGCTGCATCGCGCATCCTGGACGGAGTACAACCGGCTCCAGGGCGTCGAGACCACGGAAGCCATGAAGCAGGCGATGTATGGCAAGCGCAACGACGTGATCGTGCGCGACTACCTGGGCCCGCACCTGACCGACGCCGAAGTCTTCGCCCATGGCGCAGCCAAGGAGAAGCTCTATCGCGAGATGCTGGAGCCGCGCCTCGCCGAAACGCTGGTTCCGGGGCTGGTCGCTTTTCTGGAACGCCATAAGGACGTTGCCAAGGCGGTTGCCACCAATGCCGAGCCGGAGAATCTGGAGTTCGTGTTGCGCAGGGCCGGTCTTGGCCGCTTCTTCCAGGCTACAGTGGATGGCCACCAGGTGAAGAACCCGAAGCCGCATCCCGACGTCTATCTGCGCGCCGCGGAGTTGCTCGGCATCGAGCCTGCCAACTGCGTGGTCTTTGAGGATTCGCACGGCGGTGTCGCTGCCGGTCTGGCTGCTGGAATGCGCGTCGTCGGAATTACGACGACTTACGCGGACTTGCCGGGGACATCGCTGCTGGCGCGCGACTTCAACGATCCGGCCCTCGAGCGGTGGCTCGTGGCCGCGCAACACGTCTAACGAGGCTCCGCCTCAGACCGACGAGATGTATTTGTCGGTGACCTCAACGATGGCGGATCATCCGAGAGTTGGCCCCGGTCGAGCGGGGAACCGGAAACCGGTTCCGTCATTGGACCGCTAAGCGGTGTGTGGTCCCGAAGGACCGGTGTTTACCGGAGCCGAAAATGAGCGTACCACGCAGTGTTGCCGAAGTACTGAACGAGCACGTCATCCTGCGGGTGGAAGGGATCGACCGGGTGTATCTGAACGTGTACGTGCCGCAGTTGCAGCGGGAACAGGGTGTGGCCGCGTTCTTCGTTCGCACCTGGGTCATCGGTTTGCTTCGAGCGTCCTGATGGATCCGATCAGCAAGAAGTTTGTGGGCGAACGGGAGTCTTTCGCGAAGCGGGAACAGGTTCCGGTGACTCAGTTCCGAAAGGGCGAACGCAAAGACGATATCGCCGCGGGGTACAGGAAGAAATTCCGCAAACCGGAAGGTGTGGTGGCATGGGTAAAGCGCAGAGGAAGATGCCGGTCTTCCGCACCGAACGGCGGCGGAATGAAACCACAGGCGCAACGTACCCGTGGCTGGTGCGTTCGACAGCGATGGGTGAATCAGTTCTACATCTACTGCGTGGACCGCGACTCGGCCCCTTCTTTCTGAAGTTCAGCAACTATTTTCCCTGCACGGCCAGCTGTGCATCAACGGTCATGAGTACTCCAAACAGCAACTGACAAAGAAGAACATCGGCTTTGAGGCACTGGACAACGGAGTGCTGAGCTGCGACGACCCGAAAAAACTGCAAGCCATCTGCGACGGG
>PLEX01000207.1 GCA_003136575.1 Bryobacterales bacterium
GGTGCTCTTAAGGCGCTCATAGCATCCGCATTTGAGCTCTGCCGCGTTCAGTTCTCCGACGGCTTTTCAATGTGGTCCACCACGATAAATTCAGCGGTGCCCCTCGTCGATACCAGCCTCAGCCCAAGCGTCTGCACTGCGGTAAAGACGGAAGGGCCGGCGTCGGACGCCTGCTCCGAAGACCATTGCAGATCGATGTCGAATTCCCCGCCCAGTCCCGTCTTGTCGACCACCGGACGGCCAAGCTGGCGAGCGAGAGTCCCGGCAAAATCCGCCAGTGAAACCGCAGTATCCCTGACCGTAACGACTCCCTCATTGGAATTTGTACTCATCGAAGGCTTGCCTTCACCAGCNNTGTGGTTTCAATTTTGCTCCGCCCTTCAGCAGATCCAGAGCGAATACCGGGATCTCCCTCGTCTCGCGGTGGAATTGGAGCTGAAAACGGTTTTCGAGGATCGACTGCATCAGCTTCGATATGTTTTGCGGCGTGATCTCCACTCCACCCACCGTCTTTGCTTCGATCATGTACGTCTCGGAATTCGCCCAGCCCGGCAGGCCGGAGATCCGCGAATCCTCCACCAGGAATGAATTGCGGAGCAGCTTCATGACGTTTACGTTCCGGCCCGTGAATCTTCCGCCGGGTAGGACCTGGGTGTCCGAACTCTCGGAAGCCGGGTTGCCCCGAGAGATATAAGGCTTGATCGAAACGACTTCGAACTCGGGAGGCGACTGAGCCACAACTGGCGCGAACGAAGATACCAGCGTTATGGCCAACGCGACTCCAGGCTTCATAGACTTCAGAACGTGGCCGCGCGGCCGAAAGTTCCGGCGAATTTGGTAGACGGCCACCCGGCGCGGAGAATGGTTACTATTATTTTGATGCCCGAAGTGAAAACCGTTACGGTCAGTCTGGCGCTGGCCATCGCACTCTGCTCAAGCTTGCCCGGCGCGGCCGATATCGTCGATCCATCCACGCTCGACCACAAAGTGCTGGTCGGCTATCAGGGCTGGTTCACGTGCCCTTCCGACGGCTCTGGGCGCTGGACCCACTGGTCGCGCGGTGTCCCCACGCCGGAGACGCTGACTGTCGAACTGTATCCCGACGTGAGCGAACTCGATCCCGACGAACTCTGCGAAATCCCGGGCATGACGGTCGCCGGAAAGCCCGCGTATCTGTTCTCATCGCGCAACCAGAAGACCGTCAGCCGCCATTTCCGTTGGATGAGGGATTACGGCCTCGATGGGGTTCTCGTACAGCGCTTCGTCGGTGAGATTCGCCGCAAACAGCAGGACGGCGATGTGGTGCTGAGGAACATCATGAAGGCCGCTGCGGAATCCGGCCGCACCTTCGCGATTGAATACGACATCTCCGGCGGCAATGCCGATATTTTCGCGCAGACGTTCGAAGACGATTGGCGCTACCTGGTCGACGACGTCAAAGTGACATCGCACGCAAATTATCAACGGCACAATGACAAGCCGGTCGTCTCCGTCCGGGGCATGGGGTTGAACGACGGCGACGCGCATCCGCCCGCCGACCCAAAGGTCGCGCTGAATCTCATCCGCTGGTTCAAGTCCGAAGCGCCACCGAAGTATCATGCGACTTACATGGGCGGAACACCGGCTCACTGGTCGTCGCTGACTGCCGATTCGCGAAGCGATCCCGCATGGGCGGGCGTGTACGCGGCGATGGATGTCGTGCAGCCATGGAATGTCGGCCGCTATGGTACGCTTGCGGCGGTCGACAAATGGCGGAGCGACGTGCTCGCGCCCGACGTGAACACCGCAGCGGCGAACCAACAAATCTACATGCCGGTGGTGTTCCCCGGGTTTTCCTGGCACAATCTCAAACAAGGCGCGAAGGAGAACCAGATTCCACGGCTGGGCGGCGAGCTTTTATGGCGGCAGGCGTACAACGCGAAAATGGCTGGCGCTACGGTTCTGAAGATCGCTATGTTCGACGAAGTGGACGAAGGTACGGCGATCCTGAAGGCGGTGCCGCATCGGAACCAGGCGCCCGACCAGGGCTACTGGCTTACGCTCGACGCGGATGGCAACGAATTGCCCAACGATTGGTATTTGCGGCTCGCGGGCGAGATCACGCGCATGTTCCACGGGGACATTCCGCNNCGATGCGAAGATGCCGGCGAATCCGTTGCCAGCGGCGAAACCGAAAGGTGGCCGTTGATCGCGCCGGGGTGAATCCCGCTTGCGAAACGCGCTGCTCCGATAGACTGGGAATTGCGAGTCTCCGCAGTCAGCTACCTCAACACATGGCCTCTGGTTTGGGGCTTTCTCCACGGTCCACAGAAAGGTCTATTCGATTTCCGGTTCGATTTGCCCGCCGATTGCGCCGACGCGCTTGCACGGGGGGACGCCGCCATCGGGCTCGTGCCTTGCGCCGAACTGGACAGGCTTGGGCTGGACTATCTGCCGGATCTCGGCATCGCCTGCGACGGGCCTGTGCGCAGTATTTTGCTCATATCGAAGCGGCCTTACAGCGAGATTCGGACGCTCGCCGTGGATACGGCATCGCGCAGTTCCGTGGCACTGGCGAGGATTCTGTTGGCGGAGCGATACGGGTGCCGTCCGCAATTGACGCCGATGAAGCCCGCGCTCGACGACATGCTGACTGTGAGTGACGCCGCGCTGATCATCGGCGACCCGGCNNCTGCGGATCGAACCGACGTTGCTGCGTTATCGCACGCTGGATTTGGGCGCGGAGTGGGTCGCGTGGAGCGGTCTGCCGATGGTATTTGCGGTGTGGGCCGGCAAGGCCGAATGTCTGACCGAAGAAGTGGCTGCGGCGTTTGCTGGTTCATGGAAGTGGGGCCGGGAACATCTGGGGGAAATTGAAGC
>PLEX01000121.1 GCA_003136575.1 Bryobacterales bacterium
GTTCGAAACCCAAAAAGCCGACGAGGACAATCAAAGCTAACAAGCCAGAGATTATTGCTGGCGGTTTTTCATACCATTCCGCTCGTGTACTCGCCATCGTAATTATTCCTTCCGTGGTATCGAGGATTCTATTCTACCTATGGTGTACTTGAGAGAGGCTGTCGGCGTTGGCAGGCGCGTCGTTCTCGACGGGAGCGCTCAACTCAGCCAAGGCCGACGGAGGTCCCCGAGTGGATAAAGCGCCACGCGGAGAATGTTCTGGGTTCGGGCGCTGGGACACTGCCCCCGAGATACGGTTTTTGGGGAAGTCTTCGTCGGCTCTGAGCGGATCGTCCGGTACTCGTACGATGCTTCTTGCTGCCAGACAAACGACCTGGGGCGTCTGTTACACACGGAAGGCCGAAGGCTGGACAACACGTCGCCCGAGGATGTCATCGGGCTTACCTGAACGCGTATGCGGTCACTCCCACCTTTTCTCGTAAACAATCTTGTCGTCGCCGGTCCGATAGTAATCCCGAAGCCGCGCCGTTTCGCGATATCCTATCGCTTCGTAGAAACGCCTTGTGCGGCTGTACGACTCCCTGGACGCCGTTTCCACCAGTATCAGGCGTCCGCCGCGTTCGCGAATGCGGGCTTCCGTCGCTGCCATGAGTGTCCGAGCCGCGCCGGTTCCGTGCCACACGGGGTCGATGGCGATCCAATAAACATCGAACACCGCTTCTGTGAACGGCGCTCTGCCAAAACACGTATAGCCGATCACGTCGCCGCCAGCCGCAAGCACCACTACGTGATAATCGCCCTCGGGATCGCGCAAGGCCTGCTCCACAAGTTCCACCGCGACCCTCCGTTCCTCTTCATTAAAGGACCCTGTCGCCTCCAGAATGCGCCGGATCGGATCAACGTCCGCCGGCGCGAGCGAACGCACAATCGGCGATTCCGGCAATGAGTTCGTCATAAGGGATTCCCGCTTTCTCCGCCGCTCGCGCCAACCCCGCATCGGGCGAAATATCCGGATTCGGATTGACCTCCAGAATTCGCGGGTCGCCCGCGGCATCGAGCCGCAGATCGATCCGTGCATAGTCCCGGCATCCGAGCGCCCGCCATGCAGCCAGTGCCAGCGACCGCAACTGTTCGGCAAGCCGCTCGGCGACATTTTCGGCCGGGATGCGCACCGGCGTGCCGCGGTCGTAGACCGAACCCCGAACCCACTTTGCCTCGAACGTCACCAGGTTGGGCAATCCGGCGGGCAATTCATAAGCGATCTCCGACGGCGGCAATACCAGATTTTTGAACAGCACGCCGACGTTGAACTCCCGGCCCGGCAAGAATTCCTCGATCAGGCAATCCTGCCGCCAGATCGCAGATGTCTCAGCAGCCATCGCCAGCGCCTCGTCCGTGGAATTGCAGACGCTTCGCGCGGTAAGCCCATGGCTTCCGTCCTCGCAGCGCGGTTTCACGATGAACGGCGGCGCAAGGCCCGCCAGATCGGCCGTGAGCGTCCCGGCCGAAAACACGCGCCACTCCGCCACAGGCAGCCCGCAACCTTTCAGCAGCTCTTTGCAGCGCGCCTTATCGTGGGCGATTCCCAGCGCGAGCGGATCATTGCCCGCAAACGGAATCCGAAGCACTTCGAGCAGCGAAGCCACTTCCGCCTCCAGCCGGGATTCGCCCTCAAAGCTTTCGCAGACATTGAAGACGATATCAGGATTCAGCCTTTCCAGTCGGTCTACCAGCGATTTGATTTCGGACCCGCACGGAACCTCATAGGCGCGAAACCCACGCCGTTCGAGCGCCCCCGCGACCTCGCGGCCGACCGCAGGTCCGCCATCCCACGCCAGCCTGTCATCGCTCGCGCCTTTCGTCAGAAGATCTCCATCGTCGTTATACAGCACGGCAACCCGCTTCATAATCTCGCTTCGGCGTGCGCGACAATTTCCCCGATTAACCGGGCATACGGAATTCCGAGATGACGGCACATTATGGGAACGTCGCCATCCTCCGGATGAAGGCCGGGCAGCGGATTCACCTCGATGAGCGAAGCAGTTCCATCCGCGTCAATCCGAATGTCCACGCGCGCGATGTCGCGACACGCCATCGCGCAATAAGTTTCCAAAGCGGTTTCGGCGATGGCAGCGATCGCCGGCCCCGAGAGTCGCGGCGGCGCGTGATACTCAACGCGGCTCCGGTAGTTGCGCTTCACCTCCAGCGAATAGACGAATTCCCTGATCGATCCCAGACGTGGCGCGATTTCCATCATGCCGACGACTCTTGCAGCCCCGTTCCCCATCACCAGCACAGTAACCTCAACTCCGGGCAAAAAGCGTTCAATTATCACCGCGCCGGAGTACTGCCGCAAAAGCTCGGCCGCCGCTTCCTGCAACTCCCGAATATTCGCGCAGCGCGATCGGCTGCCAATTCCCATCGACGACCCTTCGCCCGCCAGCTTGACCATCAGCGGAAAGGTCGGCAAAGCCACGGCATCCAGCTCCTCCAAATCTTCCACACAGACGAACTCCGGCGTGCGAATACCGTTCGCCGAGGCGATCCGCTTCGTCATTGCCTTATCGAGCGAGATGGCAAGCGTAAGCGAACCCGAATGCGTGTAGGGAATGTGCAGCAATTCGCAGAGGGCCGGCACCTGCGCTTCGCGGCTGCGGGTACCCCAACCCTCCGCCGTATTGAAGACGAGGTCGACCGGCTCCGCCAGCATTCGTTCAAGAAAGGCTCGCCCGCCTCCCAGTCGTACCGGTATATGCCCGCACTCGCCAAGCGCATCGGCGATCGCCTCGACTGTTTCAGGCGAATCGTACTCTTCGAGCAGATCGTCGGGACCGGTCGAAGGGGCGATACCCTGATAATCGGTTTTCAGGTCGTAGGCAATTCCGATGCGGATTGCGGTTCCTCCCAAGCATTATTAGCGCACGGGTTGAGGCACGCGTATTCAGGGCATCCCCACCCGTCTGTCGGGAAACGCTTCTTCCAGCGCCGCCTTTCTCAGAAAAAGCAACGCCTGCTCAAGCCGATTCATAGAGCGTCACGCCGTTCCTTGCAGCCTCGTAGTGACGTTCCCAAGCGTGTCCCGCCAGTATTGGTACTTATCTTCGCTGACGACGAGCAAGTCCAAAGGGACGCAAAAGTCTTTCAGTAAGCGCGCAACCGAACCATTTCCGCATAACGATCAAACGGCTGATCCTCCACGACCATGAGATCGAAATCGCTGTCTGCGGTTGCCGTTCCCGCCGCCCGGGATCCGAACAGGATGATTCTTAGTGGGCGCGCCGCCGCGGCGATCACAGCGGACATCTCCGAACCTGTCTCAATCCCGAGCATCCCGTGCCCGGACTTTCATTATAGTGGATAACCGTCATGAGTCGCAACTTTATCACGTTGATTCTAAAGCCACTTAGCTATCTAGCCCGAAGCATGGTATTCGTAGATCGTGGGACATACTCCCCGACAGTTGGAAGAACGAACATGGCGACAGAAAAACAAATCGCGGCCAATCAGGCCAACGCGCAGAAATCCACTGGCCCGCGAACCACCGACGGCAGGAACAAGACCCGTCTGAACTCCACCCGCGACGGTATCACCGGCCAAGTCATCACGCTGTCCGGAGAAGACCTCCCCATCCTCGAAAAGCTCAAAGAGGAACTGATCGACGATCTCGCCCCCAAAACCCGTCATGGAACTCAAACTCGCCAGTTCCATCGCCTGGGACACATGGCGTCTCGACCGTCTTCGCGCCATCGAAAACAAGTCGTTCGTCATAGGCACCCAGGATCCCGGCAACGACTGCATCGTTTGCCACGACGCGGAAATCCACACCGCCATGTCGAACGCCCTGACCTTCGGGCGCAAACCGCACCGCATCGCCCTGCTCAGCCTCTACGAGCAACGCCTCACCAAGGCCGTCCACAACAACCTGGCCGTTCTCCGCAGCCTCCAGGCTGAGCGCAGGCGCAACCGCGATGCCGATGATGAGAGGGAGGAAATCATCCTCGCAAGATCCTGCAATGTCAATGGCTTAGCCTATCAGGCGCCCGCCTGGCCCACCGAAAATGGGTCCGTTTTTCGAATGAGGAAATCCTGTCCGCCGTCAACCGCGAAACCGCCCTGAAAGTAGCCAGCGTGGCCTTGGCCAAGGCTCCCTGGGAGGTCAAGTACCGCGAAGTCACCGAAAACAACGGTCCCGACCGCCCCAATTCCGGCCCGAACCCCGGCCTGCAGGTGATGCAGACCGCCTGATCCGCGCCCAAAGCGTGTCCCCGACTCCCCGCCACACTGGAACCGCGCCCGAAGACCGCCCAAAGCGCCCACACTGGCCCCTGTAGCCCAGCCATGCCGATCGTCTTGTCTCCGGTACCCGCCGCTTGTATAATCAACGTCATATATAGAGTCGAAATGCCACGCCGCCCCCTCCCTGCATTCACGCGCCTGATCACCGGCATTCTCGCGGTCGCATCCATTCCTGTCGCCGAGCCGGCCAACACGGTTCCGCTCGATCGGCAGTTCGACCAGGTCGTCCGCCCCTTCGTCGCGCAGTATTGCGTCGCCTGCCATAGCGGCAACATGCCCGCCGCGCAGTTCGATCTCTCTTCTTACACAACCATGGGCATGGTCGTCCGCGACCACCCCCGCTGGGCTCTCGTCATCGACAAGCTGACTTCGAAGCAGATGCCGCCGGCGCCCATGCCTTCGCCGTCCGACGCCGAGCGCCAGAAGGTCATCGACTGGGTCAAGGCCATGCGTGCCGATGAAGCCCGCAAGCACGCCGGCGATCCCGGTCCCGTTCTCGCCCGCCGCCTCAGCAACGCCGAATTCAACTACACGATTCGGGATCTAACCGGCGTCGATATCCAGCCCACACGCCAGTTCCCGGTCGATCCCGCCAATCAGGCCGGCTTCGACAACTCCGGCGAATCGCTGGACATGACGCCCGCGCTGCTCAACAAGTATCTCCAAGCCGCGCATGAAGTGGCCGACCACGCCGTTCTCACGCCGGATGGCATCGATTTCGCGCCCTCGCCCATGCTGGTCGAAACCGATAAAGATCAATACGCGATCCATCGAATCGTCGATTTCTACTTAAGCCAGCCCACCGATTTCGCCGATTATTTCGCCGCCGCCTGGCGCTACAAGCATCGCGTCGCATTGGGCAAACCGACGGCAACGCTCGCCCGCATAGCCGCAGATGCGAAGCTGAGTCCGAAATATCTTCCCATGGTGTGGCGCATCCTCGAAGAAGCGCCGGAAGTCGCGAAGCAGGAAGTCGGTCCCGTCGCCAAGCTGCAGAAGATGTGGCGCGAACTGCCTCCTCCGGGGATCGGCAAAGCAGAACCGGAGCGCGAGAAGTTCACCGCCATGCGGGACTTCGTGGTGACTATCCGCAAAGACACCGCCATGCAATTCGCCGCGCCCACGGTGAAGGGTCTTCCGGGTGCATCCGAAGCGCTGATGGATTGGAAGCTTGAGCAATTCGCCCTGCACCACCGCGACAGCGACCCCGCCGATCTGCGGAACGACGAAGACCCGGCGCCGCCGCCAGTCGTCATCCCGCGCTTGCCTGGCCTTCATCAGGAAGGCGCGCCTCACTGGGCGGCCGTCACGGCAAAAGCCCGCGCCACCGATAACGATCTCATCGTGCCGAAAGCTTCGCGCGAGAAATACCAGACGTCGTTCCAGCGCTTCGCGCAGGTCTTTCCCGACGCCTTCTATGTCTCCGAACGCGGCCGCTATTTCCCTGATAACAGCCAGGACAAAGGCCGTCTGCTGAGCGCCAGCTACCACAACGCGATGGGCTACTATCGCGACGATTACGCGCTGCGCGAACTGATCCTCGACGAAAAAGGGATTCAGGAAATCAACAAGCTCTGGGACGAATTCGATTACATCGCTGAATTCACTGCGCGCACCTGGGTTCAGTATTACTTCAACCAGAGCGGCGAAGTTATTGGCAGAGGTGACGAAGGCGGCCACGACCGACCGGTGGGCCACGAAGTGACCGACGAATCGGTCATCATGAGCCTGAAGTCGGAGTATCTTGCGAAAGCCGCCGCCGATCCGAAGCCTGATCCACGCGCGCCCGGAGCGATTACCGAACACTTCGACCGCGTCAACGCCACCCTGCGACGCCTCGAAAAAATGCATGCCGATGCCGAGCCGAAGCATCTCGATGCGTTGCTGAAGTTCGCCGCCCGCGCCTACCGCCGGCCCCTCACGAAGGCCGAGACCGCCGACATGATCGCCTACTATCGCCAGTTGCGCGATAAGAACAGTCTTTCGCACGAGGACGCCATTCGCGATTCGATCGTCGCGGTGCTGATGTCGCCCGATTTCTGTTACCGGATCGATCTGTCCGCCACGCAGACGGTCACCGCATCGCCGGTGAAACTGGCCAGCACCGCGTCCACTGCGCCAGGGTCCGCATCGGCGCCGTCAACGGCTGGTGTTCCGCTCTCCGGCTATGCGCTGGCAAGCCGGCTTAGTTATTTCCTGTGGAGCAGTATGCCGGATGATGAACTGCTCAAACACGCGGCGGCGGGCGATTTGCAGAATCCCGTGGTTCTGCTGGCCCAGACGCGCCGCATGTTGAAGGACGACCGCGCGAAGGGCTTCGCCACCGAATTCGGCGGCAACTGGCTCGAGTTCCGCCGCTTCGAGAATCACAATGGCGTGGATCGCGAACGCTTCCCGGCGTTCACCAACGAACTGCGCGAGGCCATGTTCCAGGAGCCGGTTCGTTTCATTCAGGACGTGGTAAAAAACAACAGCTCAGTTTTCGACATACTGTACGGCAAGTACACGTTCGTGAATCGCGTGCTGGCGAAACACTACGGCATGTCGTCCTTGTTTCCAGCGCCGCCCCCTCCTCCGCCTCCCCCTGTTGTCGCGCCACGGCCCGCGGGCGCGTCCGGTGGTCCGGGCCGCGGAGTTCTTCCGCCGGCCGACCAGCCGGTGGCTGCCAAGCCGGAACCCGATATCTGGATTCGCGTCGATAACGCCGACCAGTACCAGCGTGGCGGCCTGATTCCGATGGCCGTCTTCCTCACCCAGAATTCGCCGGGTCTGCGCACCAGTCCGGTGAAGCGCGGACACTGGCTGGTGAGTCGCGTCCTTGGCGAAGTGATTCCGCCACCGCCGCCGGTGGTCCCCGAATTGCCACACGATGAGGCGAAGTCCGATCTCGCCATTCGCGACCTTCTCGCGCAGCACCGCGCCAATCCGGTCTGCGGATCGTGCCATGCCCGGTTCGACGTGTTTGGCCTCGCTCTCGAAGGTTACGGCCCCATCGGCGAAGCCCGCACCAAGGATCTGGGCGGACGCACTATCGACGCCAGCGCCACACTGCCCGGTGGAGTGGAAGAAGTGGGATTGGCCGGCGTTCAGGCCTACGTTCACGAACACCGCGAGAAACCTTTCGTCGATGGCCTCAGCCGTAAGCTGCTGTCTTATGCGCTGAGCCGGTCGCTGGTGCTTTCCGACGAGCCGCTCATCGCGGCGATGGAAACGAAACTGGCGGCGAACGGCAACCGTATCGACTCGCTGATTGAGGCAGTCGTGACAAGCACTCAGTTCCGCAATAAACGCGCTCCGGAATCGGCCGAAAAGAAACCCGCTCCATCCAGGGCTTCCACGGCAACTCCGGGAAGTGCGAAAATATTAGAAGCACGGAGCAATCCGGCTCGAGGCGCTCAAGCAAAGAAGGGAATGTAACCGATGCCCACACTAACCGAAAACGAGAACGATCCGAAACTGCCCCGCATTTCCCGCCGCACTGTGCTGCGTGGCGCCGGCGTCACCATGGCGCTGCCGTTTCTCGAATCGCTTCACGCCTTCGCCGATACGCCGCCCGCATCCGCTTTCCCCAAGCGCTTCGGCGTGCTCTTCATGGGCAATGGCATTAATGAGGATCACTGGAGCGCGACTGGTCAGGGCGCGGATATGGTTCTGAGCAAGACGCTTGAACCGCTCGAACCGATTAAGCAGAAGATCAACTACATCGACGGTCTCTTCATCAAGGAAGCGACCGGCAAAGGCATCCACCCTGCCATGACCGGTGGCCTTCTTTCCGGCGCGCACATTCAGAAGGGCGCGGTCGTTAAGTCGGGAATATCGATCGATCAGCTGATTGCTAATCATGTGGGCGAAGAGACGCCGCAATCGAGCATCGTGCTGGCCTGCGAAGCTCCGCTGACCGGTTATCACGAAACGAATTATTCGCTGGCCTACAGTTCGCACATCTCCTGGCAGACGCCCGATTCGCCGGTGCCTGTCGAACTGTATCCATCGCTCGCGTTCGACAGCTTGTTTGAGAATCGCGGCAGCCTGCGCAACCAGAGCATTCTCGATCGCGTGCGCGACCGCGCGACGGCGCTCAGCACGCAGATCAGTTCCACCGACAAGACCAAGCTCGATGAGTATCTCTCAAGCGTGCGTGAAGTTGAAAAGCGCGTCGAGGCGATGCGCAAAACGAAGGACACCGCCGAGGACGCGGCGAAGGGACAGAACAAGCCACTGTTTGCGATGGAGCGCCCGGCCAACGGCTTGCCCGACGATCTGCGCGACCACGCCAGGCTGATGTGCGACATCATCGCCATCGCGTTCCAGACCGACAAGACGCGCGTGGCGACGCTGCTGCAGGCCCGCGATCTTTCCGCGCTCTACTATCCGTTCCTCAACGTGAAGGACGGCCACCACGGGGAATCGCACAACAACAATTCCGACGGTTACGAGCGTATCGCGCGATTCCATCTGAGCCAGTTGGCGTATCTTGCGACGAAGCTCGACAGCATGCCGGAAGGCGATGGCACGGTGCTCGATCACTCGTGTCTGATGTTCCTCTCGAACATGTTTATCGGCCGCAAGCACGATAACAGCAAGCTGCCGGTCGTGCTGGCCGGCGGTCTGAGCGGCACGCTGAAGACCGGCCGCACGTTCGACTTCTACAAGGCCGGCGACGAGAACCGCAGGATGTGCAGCCTGTATCTCTCGATCATGGATCGCATGGGCATCAAGCTCGAACAGTTCGGCGACGCCACGGAGCGGCTGAAAGATCTGTAAACCCGCGAGCCACCAACTCGACGATCACACGATTTTTGCGTCATAAAATCAACAAGATCGGCGAAGCGCACGGGACGACCATGCTCTACTGGTGCCGGGATAGACACGGTATTTGCTCATGAGGTCGGGGGTGTGCCGACTGTGCGGAAAATCCGGCGAATTACAACGCAGCCACCTACTGCCTCGTGGGCTCTACGCTCAATTGCGTGACGACGGTTCACCGAATCCCAACCCCCTGAACATCGGCAACGGAAGGATGATCCAGAGTTCCCACCAGATGACAGCGCACCTATTGTGCCATCTGTGCGAACAGCGCTTCAGCAGTCGAGGAGAACGCTGGATGCTGAACCAATGTTTTCAGTCCAGGTCGGGCGGGTTCGCTCTTTATGCCGATTTGATAAATCAGCCAGAATTGCTACGTGTGCGGGATGACGCTTACTACGCCGGAAGTCAACTTCCTGGCGTGGCGTCGTTGGTGTACTTCGCGATGAGTGTGTTCTGGAGAGCGGCGGCTCACACGTGGAAACTCAAGGAGGAAGAATGCCACATAGAACTTGGTCCGTATACCGAATCTATCGGACTCTTTCTGATGGATCAAGGACCGGTTCCCGGACACACCGCACTCATTACGCATCTCGCGCCTCCAAACAACGCCCGCCCGATAGCGCACTTCCCGACGCAGCCTGGACGGGCGGCGGACGGGTACAGGACCTTCGAGTTCTTGATCCCCGGCGTAAGTTTTATACTTTTCACCGGCAAACGCATACCGCCGAAATTTATGAAGATGTGCACGGCTAGTTCCCCGGAGCGGGTGATTGGAGTGTCCAACAAGTTAGTCGAAGACGAATGTTCGAGAGTGATGCGCTCAGGGATGCCAAATGAAACGCACGCGCGACGGGTTGATTTGCCGAAGTTCGGGTAACGGTGGCGGAATGACTCCGAACCCCCTTTCAGCGAACAGAGAAATCAGCGTGAGGTAGTATTTTCCATCAATTCTCCATCGACATCTTCCTCGTCAGCTGCATCGCGGCTTCAGGCGTGGTGCTGGTCCCCATCTCGGTGTCCACCCAGCCCTTGTATTCCCCTTCCCGCAGGACGCGGAAGATGTACGCATAGTCGATCTCGCCGGTGCCCGGTTCCCTGCGCCCCGGCACCTCGCCGATCTGAACGAGTCCGATCCAGCCCTTTGCCAGACCCTGCCTCAGGTGCGTCGCGATGTTCCCTTCCATCAGCTGGAGATGGTACATGTCGAAGCAGATTTTCACGTTCGGGTGCGCCACTTCGTCGATCACCGGAAACGCCACCGCCGCCGTATCGAGCGCCATTCGCACCTGGCCGGGATTTCTGCTGAGCGGCTCCATCACTAACTGCACGCCGAATTCCTTCGCGATGTCGCCCGCGTGCTTCAGGCCAGCGACGATCTGCATTCGCTGCGTTTCCCACGGAACGTCGGGCTGCGTCTGCCCGACGAAGATGATCGGCTGCGCGCCGCCGAACTTCGCCGCGATTTTGGCGCGGGCGGTGATCTCGTCGAAGTAGGCTTTCTCCTGCCCGGCCTTCGTGAGCCCGGTCGAACTGCCGGCGCTTCCAGTACCGGAAATGCTGGCGCACTTGATGCCGGTCGCCTGCTGCACTTTGAGCATGGCGTCCTGTTCGGCATCGCTGGCGGACCAGAAGCTGTATCCTTTGAAGCCCTGGTCGGCCACGCGCTGGATGCGTTCGGCACGCGTCATTTCGCGCGGGAACATGATTTCGATATTGATCGAAAGCGTGTAGGGAGGCGGAGTTGGGGCGGCGGACGCGATGCTGGTCTCAAGCGCCAATGGGAGCGCAGCGGTGGAAGCGATCAACGTGCGTCGGCTGATCAGGTGACGGCGGGGGGCGGATGGCATGGAGTTTCCTCTACCCAATTATGATGGAACGTAGCCTGTCCACTCTACCCAGAGCCCCGTGGCCGAAATCACACGATCTCTTCGCCTGGCGATGAGGTCCGTCTCGCGCAACGAGCCTTCCTTGAACGACCGGACCACCCTCGTGGCCCGGGCTATGCCCATTTCCCGCAGCAATCTGACAAGGATCTCCTGGACCAGTGAGTGCAGCCGCGTGGGCATAGTTTCTTGTATCGCCCCCCGTTCCGGTATTCGAAGTACGGCTTCTCCCCGTCGTATCGGGCGTGAAACTCCGAGAGGGAAGCCTTTTTGTTCGGCGACGGCTGGCATAGCAGTCTTGATTATCGCGCAATCGGAAGCGGTCGAGACATCATCTCTACTCCTACCAAAGAAAATCCATACCCCAGGTATTACCCAAACACGTCAGATGTTCGCGCTGCGGCACCGATTAGCGTAGTTCGAGGCGCTTACGTCCAGGAGCTTGATCCGCATACGCTCCCCGGCTGCCGCTTGTGATACTCCGGGGCAGAGTTCAAACTGTAGAGGGTAAGCCACCGCCCGCGCAGAGTCGCCCACGGGTTCGGATTAGCTAAATCGAGCAGTCGCCCATAATTATCGATGCCGAAGGGCGGTTTGAGATTGAACTCTGTCAAGGGGTTGAGTACAGTGCCCTCGCATTTCCCGGGCCAGTCGTCGCGCAAACTTACAGCGCTCCTTTCGAAGTCTCTCCGGCAAAGAAAGCGATCAGTTGGTCCTCACTCTCGATAAAACCTTCGACGAATTCCGCAAGTTATCGCCCGTGCCATAAGGTCCGCCTTGACGCACGAAGAATCCTATCGGGGGATAGGCGAGTCGGTATCGCTCACGATCAATGGCGTAGCGTCTATCATCCAGTTGACGCATTATTGGCGTCCCGGACGCCTGAATCGGCGACCGCCACGCAGGAAACTTAAGCTCCGGAGCTTCTCCTGAGTGGGCAAGATAAAGCTTGCATTTCATGACCCGGGCGAGCGAGCGCATCCGATCTCGCTGAGAACAGCTGAGCCAGAATCGAGCCATCGATACGGTAGTCGTCCGCGACCCTGAGGTTATGTCTGATGAGCCGACTCTTCGGGGCACACGGGTATTGGCCCGCACGCTGTTCGACTATCCAGCCATTAGATGCACGTCCTTTTCGACGAGTGCATTGACGAGGCATTGCGCCACGGCATAGTGGCTGCGTCGGCAATCGGTCGAGCGAGCAACGATCAGGTGGTGCCGCACACGCCGGGGTTCGCAAAGATTCGCGGTTATTCCAGATGGAAGACTTCCTCAATTCGCTCCATCGCTTCGTCCGCGCGGCCTTCGGTGTGGACGAAAAACGGCTTCATTTCGCATTGCCAGCGTTCGTTCACGTCCGTTGCCGCCATCAGCCGCAGAGATTCCTGGAAATTATCCGTTTCGAGGTAACCGATCAACAGCCCGTCTTCGCGGAGGAAGAGCGAATAGTTGCGCCAGCCCGTTTCCGTGAGCGCCTGGAGCATCTCGGGCCATACATGTTCGTGGCGGCGTTTATACTCCGTCAGCATTTCGGGACGCACGCGTAGAAGAAAGCAGACTCGTTCCATTGGATTCAATCCATCGGCAGGCCGGTGTAGTTTTCCGCGAGGCTGGTCATCGCCGCACGAGAACCAGTCACGTAATCCAGCTCCGCGATTTGGCGACGCCGATCGAAACTATTGGCTTCGGGGGAGCGGTGGAGCATGGACGTCATCCAGTATGAGAAGCGCTGAGCCTTCCAGATACGGCGCAGACATTTGTCCGAGTATTCGTCGAGCAGCTGATCGCAGCCGGATCTGTAATGCGCGACGAGGGCGATAGCGAGATTGCGAACGTCCGAAGCCGCCAGATTCAGGCCCTTCGCGCCCGTGGGCGGAACGATGTGAGCGGCGTCTCCCGCAAGGAACAAACGTCCGCTACGCATCGGTTCAGCCACGAAGCTACGCATGCCGGTGATGCCCTTCTGGATGATCTCGCCGCGATTTGGCCTCCAGCCGTCGGAAGTGGAAAGACGCGCGTCCAGTTCCTCCCAGATGCGGTCGTCCGCCCAGCGGCTGAGGTCCTCGTCCGGCTCGCATTGCAGGTAGAGCCTGGTCACGCTCGGCGATCGCATACTGAACAGGGCGAATCCGCGATCGTGCAGGCTGTAAACCAATTCATCGCACGATGGCGCGGCGTGGGCCAGAATCCCCAGCCATGCGAACGGATAAACACGCTCGTAGATGCGAAGGTCCGCCGGGCGGATCGATTGGCGGCAGATGCCATGAAAGCCGTCGCAGCCCGCGATGAAATCGCAGCGGATTTCATGCGGCTCGCCTTCGTGGCTGAATCGGATCACAGGCTCGCTGGTGTCGAAGCTATCGACCGCGACCTCATCCACTTCGAACAGCAGCGGCCGGCCGGTCGCGATTCGGGCGTCGATCAGGTCGGTGACGACCTCGTTTTGCCCGTAGACCGTAATCGCGCGGCCGTGCGTCAGGTCCGCCATATCGATGCGATGGCGCATGCCGCCGAAGCTCAGGTAAATGCCTTCGTGCCGCATCCCTTCTTTGAGGAGCCGTGCGCCCACGCCCGATTGAACCATCAGGTCGACAGTACTCTGTTCCAGCACACCGGCGCGCACCCGCTCGATGACGTACTGGCGGCTGCGGTTCTCGGTGATGACCGAATCGATGCCCTCCAGATGCAGCAGATGACCCAGCAACAGCCCCGCAGGACCCGCGCCCACAATTCCAATTTGTGTGCGGAGTTGCTTCATACGGCGTTTTCCATTCCCTACATATCTTATCCGCGTGATATGTTCAGGGAGCACAAATGCCCGCCATTACCGTTAACCAGGTCCGGCACTTCTACCGGCTCGACGGCAACGAAAACAAGCCCGTTGTGATGCTGGTTCATTCGCTGGGAACCGACCACAGCCTTTGGGATCGCCAGGCAGCCGACCTCCTACCGCACTTCCGCGTGCTTCGCTACGATGTGCGCGGGCACGGCGCGACGGAAGCTCCCGCCGGCGATTACAACATAGCGACGCTGGCCGGCGATGCGCTGGCGATGGCGACCGCGTTCGGGACCGAGCGGTTCGCTTTCTGTGGATTGTCGCTCGGCGGGATGATCGGGCAATGGCTGGGAGCGAAAGCGCCGGAACGGCTGACGCGGCTGGTGCTGGCCAACACATCGGCTCGCTTCCCCGCACCCGAGTTGATGGAGACGCGGAGAAAGACGGCTCTGACGCTCGGGATGAGTCCTTTCACCGAGACCGCGCTGCGGCGGGGTTTGCTGGCCGCATCGCTCGACGCGGAATATCCATGGGTTGGTTCGCTGCGCAGTATTCTGCTTTCGACAAATCCGGTCGGTTATGCGGGTTGCTGCGCGGCGATTCGGGATCTGGACCAGACCGATCTGCTGGCAGAGATACGGGTTCCGACGCTGGTGATCGGCGGAGATCGGGATGTCTCGACGCCGTGGCCGGGGCATGGAGACTTGCTCGCGAATACGATTCCTGGAGCCAGGTTTGTCGTATTGCCGGCGGCGCATTTGTCTAATCTGGAATGCCCGGCGGAGTTTTCGGCCGCGCTGGTGGATTTCCTGGCGGCGCGGGGCTGAGTCAGTGGTACGCAACGATGAAAACCCGCCGGAATGCAAACAACACGCCCCCGCTCGCTCGCGCCGGATAGTGCGGCCTGAGCCGGGCCAGGTATTCCGACAGGAAACGCCTGCGCTCGGCGTCGTCCCCGATCGCCTCCAGATACGGCCGCAGGCCCGTTCCTTTGTACCAATCCACGATCGCCTCCGCGTCCGCCATCGGTTGCAGATACTCGCTCGTCCAGATGTCGAGGCGCGAAGCCAGCGGGGCGAGAAGATCGTAATAGAAATCCGGCTCGTATGAAAACCACTCCTGAGCGCGGCCCTCCGGAAACCATCGACGCCACTTCGGCGACGCAGCGAGTTCCCGTGGAATCCGGTTCTGATGCGTGTGATAGTTGCACGGCATTTGCACCGCAAGCGCGCCGCCCGGCTCAACGTGCGCGAACAGCGCGGGAAAAAGCCGCGCGTGATTTCCGACCCATTGCAGCGCGGCGTTGGAGAAGACGAGATCATAACGCTCATCGGGCGAAGCGAGCCAATCTTCAATGTTTCCGGCCCGCCAGTCGCCGTTCGGAGAAGCCGAGCGCGCGGCATCAATCATCGCCGGCGAACTGTCAATGCCCGTGATCGACGCATCCGGCCAACGCGCCGCCAGAACTTCGGTCGAATTGCCCGTGCCGCAGCCGAGGTCCACGATCCGCCCGGCATGTGGAATTCCGACCCGATTCGCCAGATCGTGGCACGGACGGGAGCGCAGATCGGCGAACTGAAGGTATTGTTTCGGATTCCACGATGCCATGTCGTCTCCGCCTATTGGCCGGCCTTCTGTAACAACTGGAGCGCGGCCGCCTTCACTTCGGGATCGTTGCCCTGCGCGGCGATTCGAAGCTGGGCATTCGCGCCGGCCGAATCGCCCTGCCTGCCCAGCGATACCCCCAGTTCATAATGCGCGCGCCAGAAATCCGGCTGCAGATTCACGGCTGTTTTCAACTCGCGGATGGCGCCCTCCGCGTCTCCGGTTTCGTTGAGCAGCACTCCCCACAACTCGTGAGCCACCGGCTGGCCCGCGTCGGCCATAACCGCGGCGCGCGCCTGTTTTTCGGCCTCCGTATTGAGATTCAGATTGGCCAGCAGCCGCGCGTAATTGAGCCTCGGACCGGCCGCTTCAGGCTTGAGCCGGATGCTTCGCTCAAACAGGAAGCGAGCCTCCGGTATGGAGCCGCGGGAAGCCAGCAACCCGGCGAGATTTGCCGTCCATTCCGCATTCGTGGGCTGAATCGCCAAACCCGCGCGGAACTCCTTTTCGGCGCCGTCCAGGTCGCCCGCGCGCACCAGGATGGCCGCCAGAAAATTGTGCGGTTCCGGCAGATCGGGATCGAGCGATAACGTCTTGTTCAGCGCCACCTTCGCCTCCGCGTTCCTGCCCTGCTGGAACAGCGCCTGGCCGAGCAAGCCCCACGCGACAGGATCGTTGGGCGCGAGCGCGATCGCTCGCCGCATCGTCGCCTCCGCCTGCGGCCACGCCTGCCACTCCACCTGGGCATTGCCCAGCTTCAGCATGATCACGGTGGATGTGGGTGCGCGCTGCAGAGCTTCGTCGTAATACCGCGCCGATTGCCGCGCATCGCCGACAGTATGGAACGCCTCCGCCAGATCCGCGTAGTAACTCGCGCGCGCCGGATGATATTTCTGAATGAGGCCTAGCAAACGCGGTATTCCATCTGTGAGATTGCTTCCATCGCGGACCTGCGCCACGGCCATATCGAGCAGGTTCTCCACCGTGGGCGCCGGCTTTGCCGGATAGTACGGCACGACCTCGCCCTTGTACGAATTCTCAATCGATTCGTAGTACTCGGCCTTAATCGCCAACGGATTCGGTGGCGCGATTCGGGGGATGGAGTGGTCCGTCATCGCGATGTGAATCGCATCGTCGGTGCGGCGTTTCGGCATGTGGCAGCTGATGCAGTCGGACCCTGGGGGGTGAGTGCCGGCGGCAACGGTGCGCGTGAAATCCGCCGCGTGGCAGCTGCGGCAAACGCCGTTGTACTGCGCGATGGCCTCCGGCCCGCGCGGAATGTTGTGCGGATCGTGACACGTGGTGCAGCGCAGTTGGTGATCCGCATCGTTGCCCTCCGTCTGAATGAAGCACTGCGACTTGCGGAACGCATATGCGGCGTTGGCTACTTCGAACCGCGGATTCCTTCCAGGCTCGCGATCAAAGGTCAGTTCGAAATCCGCGAGCGGCTGGCCAGCCACGTAGGAGAATGGAGCCCGACCCGGGCGTTCCACCGCATGCGGCAATTTCAGGCTGGAGGTCTCAAGATGGCATTGCATGCAGACCTCCATCTCGCGCTCGGGCGGCAGGCGTTTCGGATTCACGATGGAGGCGCGAATCTCATCCTGGGTCGCACCCGCTTTGCCGGCCGTGCCGATATGATTTTGCCCGGGTCCATGGCACCGCTGACACTCGATCCCGTTTGGAAGCGGCAGTTGGTACACCGCTTCCGCGCCATGTTCCTCGTTTGCTTTGGGGATCTTCGGGTAGGCGTTGTGGCAGAAGAGGCACTCATAGTGAACGGGGCGTTCGGAGCCGGGATAATCGGCGCGGTCGTAACCCGGCAACATGGCCCAAATGCCGCCGTTCTCCGAGTACCACCCGAGCGGCAGTTGCTGTAGTCCGCCGCGCGAAGTCAGATGGAGCCAGGTGCGCCCGTGATTGCCGCTTCCGAGTACATAATCGGCGGACTTCTCCTCGACGTTGGTTTCCCTGCCGTCGTATCCGAGTTGCCAGCGGCGCTGATACGTCTTGCCATCGCGCCGGATCATCTCGAAGTAGCTATCGGAGGCTTCATGATAAAAAGGCTTTCCCGAAAACGGATCGCCGGGAGATTCCGCCGTGATCTGCGAAAAGGACCGCCCCATGCCGGTCTGTGCGAAAGTCCGCGCAATCTCCGCATGGCACGTGCCGCACAGCGCGGGATCGACGTATTTATTGGCTGGCTTCACGGCGGGAGCGGTCGCGGGGCGGGCTGGCGCGGCCTTGGGAGCGGTCTGCTGTGGGCGGGGTTGCTGAGCGAGCAGTCCAATGGTGGCCAGCGCTATAACCGACGCTGCAAGCGACGTCAGAACGCGGGATTTTCCCGTCGCGGTAGCTATTCGCATCGAATAGAATTGTCTCACGCGAGCCATAGAAGGCATGGAATTTGGCCCGTGGGGCCGGCAGAGCGAGGCGTGCGGAGCGGCGGGATTTGGGACGTCGCGTCGCGGTGTTTTCGACGTATCGGACTTTGGCCGTTCAGCTAATCGGGACGCGAATGGTTTGAAAGGGCCTGTTGGAAACACAGCTCCGGCTGATACCGCGTTAACATCTGTAATTAATGCCTCTCCTTCGCGCCCTGTACCTCGACTTGCTCCTGACGACGATCGTCGTCGCGCAGCGGCCCCTTTCGTTCCCTACCGAAGACGGCGGACGGATCTGCGCCGATCTTTACGGCCAAGGCACCCGCGGCGTTGTCCTCGCTCACGGCGGCAGGTTCACCAAGGAGAGTTGGCGGGATCAGGCCAGGACTCTGGTGTCCGAAAAGTTCCAGGTTCTGGCGATAGACTTCCGTGGCTTCGGCTGCTCCACCGGTCCCGGCCAGACGGACTTTGATGGCGCGCCCTTTGAAAAGGATGTCCTTGCCGCGGTTCGCTACCTGAAAGCGCACGGCGCAAAAACGGTTTCTGTGGTTGGGGGCAGCTTCGGCGGCGCAGCGGCTGGCGACGCATCGATCAAGTCGCGGCCCGGGGAGATCGATCGCATTGTCTTTCTCGGCGCAGCGCCAAACCTCCCGGCGGAGAAGCTGAAGTCGAGGGCCTTGTTCATCGTCGCGCGCGATGACGCCAACGACGATGGGCCGCGGCTGCCGGGTATTCGCGCACAATACGACAAGGCGCCTCAGCCGAAGGAACTAATCGTTCTGGAAGGGACGGCGCACGCTCAGTTTCTCTTCGGGACGGATCAAAGCGCTCGGGTCATGCGCGAGATCGTCCGATTCCTGACGATTCCATAACCATACACCGCGAGACGCGACCGGCTCTACAGGGTGATAAAGACCTTGCCTATCTGCTGGTTGCTTTCAAGGTACGTGTAGGCTTCCACCGTTTGATCGAACGGGAAGGTCCGGGCGATCTTCGGCTTAAAAGATCCATCCGTAAGTCGATCGTAGAGCGCACATCGGGTAAAGCCGGCCGATTTCGGCTGCGGGGCAGGCGCTTTCGCCCGCCGCGTTCGCCCAGGACGGGACTCAGAAACTCATGATTTGGATTGGTTTACCGGCGTTTTGTCGGTGTCCATCGCCGTGCACGGACGTCCATCGCCTCTTCCCGGGTATCAGGCACCATGAGAACGATCTGGCGATAGCCGCTGCCTGACCCATTTTCTCTGGGCCAAAAAATTTATGGAAATTTCACACCCCCCCTTGCTTCCGGGATTCGACTGTTATATGCTCCCAGAGAAGAGGTTTGTGGAACCGGTTCCTATAGTCCGTGGGAACCAAATTCTTAAAGGGGAGTAAACAAGGTATGACATTTAAACGTGTCGCGCCTGCCGTACCCATGCTGGTACTGGCTTGCGCGTCTGTATTTGCCCAGACGCAGAGCAGTTCGATTCTTGGTACTGTCGTCGACCCGGCCGGCGCAAGCGTGCCCTCGGCAAAGGTCACGGTGACGAACACGGGAACGTCGGCGACGAACACCGCGACGACAGACACCGACGGCCTATTTCGCGTGACCAACGTCTTCGCCGGAACCTATTCGGTGAAGATCGAAGCTAAAGGGTTCAAAGTTTACGCAGTCAACAACATTATCCTTGGCGCAGACGATACTCGCGACCTTGGAAAACTGGCCCTGGCATTGGGAAGCGCTTCGGAGTCGATCAGCGTAACCGCCGAAGTGTCGGCGGTTCAAACGGCCAGTAGCGAACGCGCCCCGCTGATCGATACGCAGGACGATCTCAACGTCGTCGCCATCAAGGGCCGCGACATGATGAGCTACATGAAACTGCTGCCCGGCGTCATCGATACGAACACAGCCAGAGACGCGTCGGGCGGGTCGATCCTCGGCAGTCTGACGTTCAGTGGCAACACCGGCATCGTCGGCTATTCCGTGGACGGAGCCACCGACATGGATACAGGCTGCGCCAGTTGTTTCGCTCACTTCGAGCCTAATATCGATTCCATCTCCGAAGTCAAAGTGCTGACTTCGAATTTCGCTGCGGAGTTCGGCCGCAATTCCGGCGCGACCATCAGCGTCACGACGAAGAGCGGAACGCAGGAATATCACGGCACCGCATGGTGGACGCATCGCCACGAAGAATTCAACGCCAACGCGTTCTTCAACAACCAGACGGGCGTCGCGCGGCCCCGCTATCGTTACAACATTCCCGGCTGGAGCTTCGGCGGTCCGGTCTACATCCCGCACCATTTCAATGCAAACAAGACCAAGATCTTTGCTTTCGGCTCGCAGGAGTACACAAGACAGTTCCTTCCGGTCTCGACGCAATACAAGCAATTTCCGACCGCGCTCGAGCGCGCAGGCAATTTCACCCAGAGTTTCCTCGCGCCATCGTCCGCGCAGTCCGCGGCCGGGCTGACAGGCAGCTTGATTAAGGTCACGGATCCGCTGGCCAATAATGCCCAGTTCCCCGGAAACATCATTCCGGCGAGCCGTTTCAACGGATGGGGCCTCTCGATGCTCAACTACTTCCCGCTGCCCAACGCTTCGTTCGCACCGGGAACGGCGCAGTTCGGACAGGACAACTGGCAGCAGACCGCTTCCGGAACACACCCGCGCCGCAACGACATACTTCGTTTCGACATCGTTGCCAGCTCCAAGCTCAACGGTTTCTTCCGCTACGGTCATGATTTCGACACGTCGGACACGCTCTTCGCCGTTTCCCAGTTCAATATCGGTGACATCAAGCATCCGAACCCCGGTTGGGGCTATGTTGGAACCGTGAACTACACCTTCAGCCCGACGCTGGTCAACCAGGCGAGTTATAACTTCAGCTACAACTACTTCTCGTATTACGAAAACGATCCGGCCTCGGTGGCGCGCACACTCCTGAACGGTGCCGCGGGCACTCCTCAGGCCGGACAACCGATCCCCAGCCTGTTTCCGCTTCATACCATCGGACCCGGTACCGGCGGCGAGTTGCTCGAAGGACCGGGCAACTGCTCGAACGGGTACTGCAACTATCTTCCGGGGTTCAGCTTCGGCGGTACGCCTCCAAACGCCGGCAGCGTGGCGATCGGCGATACGGCCGATTACGTGAACACCAACCGGATCAAACAGTTTAACGACAATCTCAGCAAGATCTGGGGCAACCATAGCATCAAGACCGGTATTTACGTCGAGTACAACCGCAAGCTCCAGCCGGGTTCCACTTCTTATCTCGGCAGCTATAGCTTCGGTGTCGATGCCAGCAACCCTCTGAACTCGGGCGACGGCTACGCCAACGCCCTGTTGGGGAACTTTGACACTTACAACGAAAACAGCGGTCACTTCGTCTACAACGTCTTTTACTGGAATACCGAGGGTTATATTCAGGACGACTGGCGCGTCGGCAAACGGCTGACCTTGAATTACGGTCTCCGCTTCTATCACATGTCGCCGCAGATCGACAGAAACCTTGAATTCGGCTACTTCAATCCTTCCCTTTGGAGCGCTTCCGCGGCGCCACGGTTTTATACGCCTTTCTGCGCCAACGGCGTCAATCCCTGCAGCGGCGCCAACCGGGTTGGCATCGACAAGACGACGGGCATCGAAGTGCCATCGGCCGAAATCGGGCTGTTCGTGCCGGGTTCTGGCAACTATGCCAACGGCAACGTCGTTGCCGGAGTGAATGGTGTGTCGATCGATACCTACAGCAACCCCTACATATCAATGGCACCGCGCATCGGTTTCGCATACGATGTGTTCGGCGATGGCAAGACAGCTCTGCGCGGGGGCGTGGGCCTGTTCTACGACCGTCTGGACGGCAACGAAGTCTACAGCATGTCGGGCATCCCGCCGCTCGGTTACCAACCGACGGTGTATTACGGCAGCATCGGCAGCCTCGCGACCACTCAGGGCTTGTTCGGACCCAGCAGTTTCACTCAGTATGCAGGCAAAACTCCCAATCCGGGAACCAAGAACGCCAGCCTCGGCCTCCAGCACAACTTCTGGGGTACGCTGGTCGACGTCGCTTATCAGGGGACGTTCGGGATCAACCGCAACCTGACGGACAATATCAATGCGATTCCGTTGTACACCGACTTCAGCACGGCGGGTATCGATCCCACGCAGGGCGTTTCGTCGACAACCGGGCAACCGGCCCATTTGCCGACCGCGATTGAGCGTTCGGTTTACCCCGGAACCGGAGCAGTCAGCATTCGCACGTTCAATGGCAGGTCGGCATACAACGGACTCCAGGTCAACGTCAAACGCAGACTCACCAAGGGTCTGCTCTGGACAGCCGCCTACACGTATTCGCATAGCTTTGCACTGAATGCATACGATCCTCTGGTTTCGAGCGATATCGCGCGAAACTGGGGGCCGCAGGGTTCCGACCGCCGGCACGTGCTGGCTCTCAGCTACGCCTACGATCTGCCGAAACCCGGCAAGATGCTGAACAGCAAACCGTTGGGTATCTTTACGGACGGCTGGAACCTGTCGGGCGTCACGGTTTACTCAACTGGTGCGCCATTCACGCCGGGCTTCAGTTGGACGGATAGTCGCGACATCACGGGCTCGCCCGATGAAGGCGCGCGCATCAATGTCGTTGGCAACCCGTTCTCCAACGTTCCGGCTGGTACTCCAGGCCTTCCGCACGGTGAAATCTGGTTCAATCCGGCGGCGTTCGCCTCTCCGGCCATCGGTTCCATCGGCAATGCGGGCGTCAACATTATGCAGGGTCCCGGGTATGCCAATTTCGATATGACAATTGATCGCAAGATCAATCTGCACAGCGAGAAGCGGCGCCTGGAGCTGAAAGTTGAAGCGTTCAACGTCTTCAACCACGTGCAGTTCACTGGCGTGAACAGCACCTTCCAGTACAGCGCGGTGACGAACCTCAACACCAACGCGAACCTCGGCGCGCTGACGGGCGAACGCGGCGCGCGCATCATGGCAAGCGAAATCCGCCTGGTGTTCTAAGCTACCGCTAAGTCGTCAGCCCTAAAGGCCGTCCGCGATAGCCGCGGACGGCCTTTTTGCGGCCCTGTGTCTCGTCCGGCCAGCCCCGGCCGCCGCAGTCAGTAGCCATCGTCCCCCCACACCACTCCGGAAGATCCGGCCACGTAATTCGCTATTCGGAGCCGGCGCTCTGTCTCGACGCGAGCATTTTGCGATGCTCCTTCAGAATGCACCGGTCCATCACGACTTCAATGCCTGCCGCCCGGGCCTTCGCGGCAGCCTCTTCGTGGACCACGCCCTCCTGCATCCAGACACCCTTCGCGCCAATCCGGATCGCCGCTTCCACAATCTCCGGCACAAAGCGCGCCTGCCGGAAGACGTTCACCAGATCCACAGGCTCCGGAATCTCCTCAAGCGTGGCCCAAGCCTTCTCGCCCAGCACCTCCGTCTCCTTCGGATTCACCGGAATGATGCGGTATCCCGACGCCTGCATATACTCCGACACCCCATAACTCGGGCGCCAGCGGCTTGACGACAGCCCCACCACCGCAATCGTCTTACACGTTCTTAGTAGGTTTTCGCCCTGCATCGCGCGCCGCCATCTTCATCAGCTTCCCGACCTCTTCCGGCTCCAGATAACGGAACTCGCCGGTCTTAAGGGACCCCAGATCCACCGAACCGATCCGAATCCGCCGCAATTTCTCCACCAAATGTCCGAAGTGCTTGAACATGATGCGGATCTGCTGGTTGCGGCCTTCGATGAGCTTGACTTCGTACCAGGGATTGTCGCCTTTGCGGATCATCCTGATCGACGCAGGCGCCGTGCGGCGGCCGCTCAGCGGAACGCCCGTGCGGAATCGCTCTTCGTCGTCCGTGCCGAGCGCGCCGTTTACTTTGACCAGATACGTCTTTTGAATGTGACTTTTCGCCGCCGTGATGGCGTTGGCGAACTCGCCGTCGTTCGTCAGCAGGATCAGGCCGTCGCTGTGGTAATCCAGACGGCCGACCGGATAGACGCGCTCTTTCACGCCATGCAGGAGATCGAGCACGGTCGTTCGCATTTGCGGGTCGCTTGCCGTACTGACGACGCAATCGGGCTTGTACAGCGCGATGTAAACGTGGCGCGCGGGCTGGCGAATGAGCTTGCCATCCACCTTGATGTGGTCGCGTTCGATGTCCGCCTTGGTGCCGAGTTCGGTGATAACCTTCCCGTTGACTGCCACGCGGCCTTCGAGTATCAACTGTTCGGCCTTGCGGCGGGAAGTGACGCCCGCGCCGGAAAGGATCTTTTGTAAGCGTTCTTCGGGCACTATTCCTGCTTTTCTTCGCCGCCAGCCGGCGGTTCGGAAACCGCCTCGGCGGGTGGTTGGGGATTCGGCTCGCTGGCGTCGGCTTCGGCTTGTGGTTCGCTGTCGGTTGCCTCGGTTGCGTCATCCGCATCGGACGGCGCCGGCATTTCGATCAGGTTGGCCTGCACCGGCCGATCCGGCTCGCCGCCCGCGAGACTGCCGATCTCCTGGAATTCCTTGAGCGTCGGCAACTCCTGCAGATTCCTGAGGCCGAACTGCACCAGAAACTCTTTCGTCGTTTTATACAGGATCGGCTTGCCGATAACCTGCTTTCGTCCTGCCGCAGCAATCAGCTTTCGATCCAGCAGCGTCTTGAGCACGCCCGCGCCCTGCACGCCGCGGATGTCCATGATTTCCGGCGCGGTGATGGGCTGTTTATAGGCGATTACGGCCAGCGTTTCGAGCGCCGGAAGCGACAGCTTGATCGGCGGATTTAGATTCCGGACGAAGCGCCGCACCGCTTCGTGGTGTTCGGGCTTCGTCGTCATGCGGAATCCGCCGGCGACTTCTCGGATGCTGAGTCCGCGCTCCGGCTTCTCGTACTCGGCACAAAGCTGGTCCAGGAGCGAAGAAATACGCGTCTTCGGCTGCTCGGTCGCTTCGGCGATCTGATCGAGAGTCAGCGGCTCGTCGGTGACATAGATGATAGCTTCGAGGACGGCGAGCAACTGCGCGTCTGCGACGGACACGGGCGCGTCCGAGGCTTCGGCTTCTTCGTCGCCGAGGATCTCTTCGGCGGAGAAACTGACGGCCACGGTTTCGTTTTCCTGCACAGTGCCGGCTTCCGGCTCGGCTTCGTGCGTCGCTTCCGCAGCAGGTTCCGGGGTCGGGTCGGACTCGGACTCCTGCCCAGGCGATGCGGCGCGCTCCTGCGCCGACTCCGGTTGGTTCACGGCTTCTTTCGATTCCGGCGACTCGGCCGGTTCCATTTCAGATTGCGACATTGTGGATTCGACTTGTATTTCCTTGCTTCAGATGCTGCCTCGATTCGGGCGACCGCCGCGCAGTGGGGCGGACGGAGACCAGCCGCCTATTTATAATCCTCTTCGAGCGCCACGACGGGCTGCTGGAACGCCTCTTCAAAGCGCTCGCCTTTGCCGAGCGCGATTTCTCCGAACAGATCCTTCTGCAGAATCTGCACCGCCTGCATCTTCACCATTTCCAGAACGGCCAGAAACAGGCAGATCATGGCGCGTCGGGTACGCTGCTGTTCCATCACTTGCAGAATAAACAGCGGCTTGTCCTTCTTCGTCTCGCGCAGCAGCGCGCGCAGATGAGCCACCATGTCGCTCACGGAGACCGATTCGTCGCTGATCTCGTAGATGGGGCGCTTTTGCAGCCGTTCCATCACCTGGCTGAGCGCCTTCACCAGGTCGAACATGTCGACCGCGATGCCTGGATCTTCGATCTCGGCGGCAAACTGTTTCATCTGGGGGTTGGACCAGACGTTCTCTTCGATCATCCGCTTTTGCTGCAGCATTTCGGCGGCATTCTTGTAACGCTCATGCTCCAGCAACCGCCCGACCAACTCTTCGCGGGGATCTTCTTCGGCCTCGCCTTCCTTGCGGAGCGCCGGGTCCACAGGCAGCAGCATCCGCGACTTGATGTGGATCAGCGTCGCCGCCATGAATACGAATTCCGCGCCGATATCGAGGTCCATTTCACGCGCCTTCTGGAGAAATTCCAGGTACTGCGCCGTGATGCTGGCGATCGGAATATTGCGGATATCGATCTGCTGCTTGCGGATCAGGTCAAGCAGCAGATCGAGCGGACCCTCGTAGTGTTCGAGGTGAAATTGGAGAGGCGAGGACGACACTGTGGACAATCTTCCATTGTACGGCCTGGGTGAAGGCGTTTAAGAGACTGTGCGCGCCGACTCTGCGACTTGCTAGCATTACAATTCCTCCGCAGTCCCACTCTTTCGTGGCGCTACGACAGGCCCGACGAAGCCGCGAGGCTGCCGGGGAGCCCCCATCGCGCTCGTGCAGCAAGCCTTGCACTGGTAGCCGGCGAGTCCGAAAACAGGTAACGGCCCGTTCGGCGTTCAGCCCGCTAGCCGCAGCCAACCCTGGTTTTGGGTCGGAGCCTTGCTCCTGTTTTTCGGCGGGGTGGCGGAGAGTTGGCGGGAGGACCGTCTAGCGGAAAAAGCGTTTCAGTCTATGACTCCCGTTCAACATATCGACGCGGCGAAGAATGATTTGGATATACTGCCGATCCATGCCGCCATACGAAACGCGCTGATAGCCGATGGCCTGCGCCACGCCCGCGCAGTGCCTCCCGAGTCGCCCCGATGCGGCCAATGCACGAGAAATAGAAGCCAACCTCGTGGCTGCGGGCGAGCAACGTCAAGTGACGGAGCGCGCCGGGGAAATCGTGGCGGTTACCGGGCTCAGCGACGCACGGTCTTTTCCGGCAGTGGTGCAGAACGAATTGAGGAGTCTTTGATAGGCAATTTCGAGACGCAACATACCCATCGAAAGTTCCGCCCTCCGATCCTGAAGTGACCGCACAGCCGGCGGTCGGAGCATTCCACGTTAGAAGAGTCCGCCATCGTAATCTTCAAATTGGCGTCGATCGGAAAATTGCCGTGTCCGCATTCCTCGCTTTTCTCTCCTTCCGCTATTTCCGCAAACGAGACCTCGAAATACTCGCCGGCACCTTCCGCCGACACGTAAGGAAAGGAAAACCCGGTCACTTGTTCCTCCGACTACGGATTCTATCGCCCTCAATGTCCGCCGGGCAATGGCGGGTCGTGGCGGGGAACGTCGGTGGTCCGCTGCAACGCCGGGGCAGCCCCCCGCGCCGAATTTCGTCATTGGGAGAACTCCTTGTTCACCTCCCCAGCCTGACTTCGTGCCGTACTACTCGGTCCAACCGGGGTCACCTGGTCGCGTTGGCCATAGCCTTGCGTTGGAGGTATCGATCGCGTCACGCCAACGTATACGGCATGACACGACAGGAGAGAACATGAAAAAGAGACTGCTCGCATTAGCGCTGCTGGCTGGCGGTTGTTTGTTTGCCGGCATATCGCTCGGCATAAACATCGGGGCGCCACCGCCACCCCGTGTTGTCGTCGCCCGGCCGCCCAGCCCGGGCGCGGGATACAACTTCGTCGATGGCTACTGGTATCCCGTCAGTGGTCACTACCGATGGCACGCGGGCTACTGGAGCCGTCCGCCTTATGAGGGCGCGCTCTGGATAGCGCCGCACCACGACGGACACCAATACTTTAACGGTTATTGGCAGGGTCCCGGCGGCGAACGGGTCGAACACAATCATGCGTCGGACCGGCGGCGCGACAGGGATTACCCGGGAGACCATCACTAGCTAGGCACATTTCATAGACCCCCGAATGCCGGCGGATTGCCGAAATTCGGCCGGTTCGCCGATAAGTGTCAGGTTGTCGTCCGTCCGCGGCGTGGCGACAGACGGCGCTTTGTGGCCGCATCGCTCCGATACCCGTAGGCGTCGTATTGAACAGACACCTCACTCCTCAGAATTCGCCGGTTGACGCTATGCGGTCAACCGGCGACCGGTCGTCACCGTCGTCACCCACCCGCGATTGTTCCAGGCGCATAATGGAAGCATCATGCCGATTTACGAATTCGCCTGCGATTCCTGCGGGAACAAGTTTGAAAAGCTGATTCGCCGAAGCGAGGCCGAAGCAGCCGTCGCTGCCGCCTGCCCTTCCTGTGGAAAACAGGAACTCCATCAGGAATATTCGACCTTTGCGGCCAGGTCCGCCGCGGCTGATTCCGGCCCGTCGGAAATGCCCCAATGCCCGGCCGGAATGTGTGGAAATCCGGGTATGTGCGGCCGAAACTAGGCCGCCAACCGGTTCATCAGTTCCCGAAATACACTCCATCGAAAAAAACAATTGCCGAGGACGGGTCGGATCGTCCATAATCGGAATTTTACCGAACAAGATGGTCCTCGGTTTGGGGAACTCCCCGGAGTCCCCTTTTTGACGTTTTGACCAGCAGGGAGTGATGCGAATCTGGCCGCACGTCATGATCGTCATCCGATTGATTCGTCGCCGACAACAACACAGCAGGGAGAGCCTGATTAACGCCCATAAACGGATATCCAAAAACCATGACAAAATACAAACTAGAATACATTTGGCTTGACGGCAAACGCCCCGTACCTGGCCTGCGCGGTAAGAGTCTGCTCAAGGCGTTTGAGAATCCACCCAGCCTTGCCGATCTCCCTAATTGGGGTTTTGACGGCAGTTCCACGATGCAGGCGGAGGGTAAGAGTTCCGATTGCGTGCTGAAACCAGTGGCTCTCTATCCGGATGCGAGCCGTAATAACGCTTATATCGTGCTGAGCGAAGTGATGCACGCGGATGGGACCCCGCATTCCACAAACGCGCGCGCCACAATCGAGAACGACCCCGACTTGTGGGTCGGTCTTGAGCAGGAGTACTTCCTCTTCAAGGATGGGCGTCCGCTCGGATTCCCGGAAGGCGGATATCCGAATATTCCGCAGGGTCCCTACTATTGCGGTGTCGGCTACAAGTACATGGGCAGCATCGCCCGTCAAATTGTCGAAGAGCATTGGGAACTCTGTCTTGCGGCCGGTATCAACCATGAAGGCATCAACGCCGAAGTGGCCAAAGGCCAGTGGGAATTCCAGATCTTCGCCAAAGGCTCCGCCAAGGCCGCCGACGATACCTGGACCGCCCGCTATCTGATGATGCGTCTCTGCGAGAAGTACGGAGTAGATATGGAACTTCACTGCAAGCCAATCAAGGGCGACTGGAATGGTTCCGGCATGCACTGCAACTTCTCGACGAAGTACCTGCGCGAGGTCGGCGGCAAGGAGTATTTTGAGGCGCTGATGAAGGCGTTCCAGGATAACATCGCCGCGCACATCGAGGTGTATGGCCCGGATAACCATCTGCGCCTGACGGGTCTGCACGAGACGCAGGCTATCGACAAGTTCAGCTACGGCCTGTCCGACCGAGGCGCGTCGATCCGTATGCCCGTGAACTTCATCAAGAACGGCTATAAGGGCTACCTGGAGGATCGCCGCCCGAACTCCGAAGGCGACCCGTACCAGATTGTGTCGCGTATTCTGCACACGATCAACAGCGTGCCGAAGCCGTAAGATCTAAAGTCGTCGGAAGGGGGGTGTCTCCGGCGCGGTACGGGGTTGATGTTGCCGTTTCCGCGAATGGGCCGCCCCTCTTTTTTTCGAATAGCTGCCGGCAGCCGGTATTCCCGTCCGGAGCGAGCCCGCCTGGCAGGAATCCGGGTCGTCGACTAATTGCGGACTTGTGTTGTTGTTTCAGCCAAACCCGGCCTTAGCCGCCTGCTGACTAACGGCTAGCCCCAATACTGTTCACTT
>PLEX01000021.1:0-2574 GCA_003136575.1 Bryobacterales bacterium
GTGCTGGCGGAACGGCAGAACATCGACTAACGCACATGCCCCGCCGTCCACGGAATCGCGATGCCGTTCGCGTGTGCGTACGCCGTCGCCGCGCCAAGTTGTTCCGCGATCGCCGTATCCAGCCACGTCAGAACCCCGCGCTTTGTTGTCGGCTTGCCGAACAATTCCGACTCGCCGGCGAGGAATCCGTTGCGCGCGGTCTCCATGTCCTTGTGGACTTCNNNTCCGGTTTCCACGCGTACTTGTCGGCCGGAATCGCGCGTGCCAGCGCCATCACGCGCGTTTCCAGATCGATGAACGGCAGCAGGACATCCACTCCCGGCGCTACCGTCGGGGCGTCGGCCACGGCGAGTAATTCCACGTCGAAAATGAGCTCGGCTTTCGGCGGAATCGGACCATTTCCCGCCTCGCCGTATGCCAGTTGGTATGGAATGAACAGCCGCCGCTTGCCGCCAACTCGCATCTCTTCGAAGCCCGAGTCCCATCCGGCGATTACCTGGCGGCGTCCCTGCACGAACTGCAACGGCTCGTTGCGATCCACAGACGAATCGAACTTCGTGCCATCTTTCAGCCATCCCGTGTAATGCACGGTGAAGCGCTTGCCGGCCGCGGCTGGTGCGCCCGTGCCCTGTGCGATATCGATGTAGCGGAGCGTCGCAAGATCTACCGCGGTCCCGTTGACCGGAGGTTGGGATTGCGCCAGTACGAGTGGGAACAGGAAGAAAAGCAGTCGGGAGGCCATGGCCGAGTTTCCTACTTTCCGCGCTCCAGGCGCAAGCGGTCTTCGAGAACCAGTTCCGGCTTCATGTTGAGCCATCGCAGATCGTGCCCCGCTGTTGCGGCTAGCGCGGCTTGCGGGATCATGCCGATCAGTTCGCTGCCCTCGATGCGGATTCCGCGTTCCATGCATCGCTGGAGGACTTCATTGAATACGACATGCAGCGGCGTCCGCTCAAAATCGACCAGATTGATGGATACCTGAACCTTCGACTGCGACGGCAGCGCCAATCCGAGCGCTTTCACTGCGGGCAGCCCGCCGTTCGACTCGCGTATTTCGTGCGCGATGGCCTTCGCCGCCGCGAGGTCGCTGCTGGCCAGAATGATGTTCCACGCCACCAGAAATCTCCGCGCGCCCACGACGCAACAGCCCGCAGTGGGGTGCGGCCGGTCGCCGATATCGGGTGCCAAATCTCCGGCTGCCGCGTGCCTGCGTATGTTTTCGAGCCGGGTGCATTCCGGCCGTCGCGCTGCCGCTTCGTACAGATAAACCGGCACGCGCAGTTCACTCCAGATGCGCTCGCCGGTCTCGCGCGCGAGCGCTGCGCAATCGTCCAGAGTGACTCGTTCGACCGGCACGAATGGCACGACATCGGCCGCGCCCAGTCTTGGATGCACTCCCTGGTGCCTGCTCAAATCGATCCGCGCTACCGCCGTCCGCACCGCCGCAAACGCCGCTTGCCCCACAGCCCGCGGTTCGCCGGCAAACGTCAGCACCGTCCGGTTGTGGTCCCAATCTGAAGTCGAATCGAGCAGTATTGCTCCAGGCGTCGCTTTCACCGATTGCGCAATCACCGAGACGGCCGCCAGGTCGCGGCCTTCGGAAAAATTGGGAACGCACTCGATCGTCACACGCGCTGGTCCTTTCCGAGTTTGCCTGGCTTTCCGATGCGCCGCCGGAGTCCATGCGAAAGGTGCCGCATCACGGCCGCGCCAATCTTGTAAACCGCGCCGGGGATGACGATCACTTCGCCGCGATCGAGGCCGCGCAACGACGCTTCCACCACCGCGTCCGCCTGTAGCCACATGAAGCGCGGGATATTGTTGCGGTCCACGCCGAGCGTGTCGTGAAATTCGCTCATCGTGTATCCGGGGCACAGTGCCTGCACCTTCACTTTGGAGCCAGCGCCGCGCAGTTCGATATCGAGCCCCTGCGTGAAGGCGTTCATCCAGGCCTTGGTGGCGCAGTAGCTGACGTTTCCCTCCGTCTGCCCGAACGCGGCCACCGAAGATACATTGATGACCGCGCCGTGGCCGCGCTCCGTCATGGCTCCGAGCGCTGCGTGCGTTAGCCGCATGGCCGCCATCACGTGCAGCTTGTGCATCTGCTCCTGGCCGTGGAGATCGGCAACCCAGAAGCGCTTCAGCGTGCCGAAGCCGGCGTTGTTCACGAGCAGAGCCAGTTGCGGGCAGTTCCGGATTGCGGCCTCCGCCGCCTGCAGGCCCTCTTCCGTGGTGAGGTCGGCTGGCAGGATTTCCGAATGCACCGGCAGTTCCGCGGCGAGCGCATTGAGCCGGTCCGCGCGGCGCGCCACCAGAATCAGGTCGTACCCGCGCGCGGCAAGCTTGCGCGCAAACGTTTCCCCGATTCCGCTGGATGCGCCCGTAATCAGGGCGACTGGTCGATTCCCGGTATTCGTCAACAAAACGACGATAGCAGTTCGATCGCGGCTGGCAGCTCCCGCTACGCAGCCTGCAACCTTGGCGGAGCGTCCTTTCCGCAGCAGCGCTTGTGTTTTTGATTCGATCCGCAGGGGCATTTGGCGTTGCGGGGCGTTCCGGATGGTTTCGGCGCGG
>PLEX01000021.1:2662-2790 GCA_003136575.1 Bryobacterales bacterium
AGACCGAGGTCCGACGCGTCGGTACCCTTGATGAAGACTTCCTTGCGTACCTGGCGTTCGGTCTGGAGGCGGCGAAGATGTGCTTCCGATTGCTTCAGCACGCGATGGGCGTGGGCACGGGCGCGCTC
>PLEX01000038.1 GCA_003136575.1 Bryobacterales bacterium
CGTTTTCCTGGTCGCTATCGACCATCGCTCACCACCCGTTTCACGGCGACTGGAACCACACCATTTCGCCACAGCCAAACTGAAGCAGTTATTTATGATGGTCCCTGGGCCAACTTTCAGTTCGATAAAGTTCCGGTGGGTACGTACGATTTGCTCGTATCCGGCCTTACTGGCTGGCCGGTGTACACCGTTTGAATCCGTGTGTAGCAAGGGCGATGCTTTATCCGGCAATATGCGCATTCAGGCAGCGGGGTCGGATTCCGAACCTTGCGCCGCGGTTCCGCATCGCTGCCACGCAATTGGGGAGCCGAGCGCTGGCACGCAAATGACCTCATTCCGGAACTGAGCAAAGACGTTCAGCCGCGAGTTGCGGCTGGTCGCCCCACTAAACAGCCGCGGGAGGAAGCGGTTTTCTTCGGATGATTCGGCGGCGCGATCGGCAATAACTGAAGTGGTGCGCCCCGTGCAATGATCGTTCTACTGAGCGCTCCGTGGGGGACACACTCGGAACAACCCGCTCCTGATCAGTCAAACCCGGACGCCAGAGCCGCCCGAGGCGGGCATTTTAGTACACGGCAACGACCTGGAAGTCACGATTCTATTCGGCAGGTTACTCTCCCAGCCCGAACGCAATCACATTCCCGCTGGCGATCACTGCCAAATACTCCTTGCCGTCGAACATGTACGCCATCGGCGAAGCCTTCCAGCCCTGATTCGTCTGGAAACTCCACAGCAGCTTGCCCGTCGTCGCATCGGCTGCCGCAAACGCGCCGCCTTCCTCCCCGAAAAACACCAGTCCGGTCGCCGTCGAAATCGTGCCGCCCCAACCATTCGCGCCGGCCGTCTCGGTCAGTTCCCACTTAATCGTTCCGGTGTTGATATCCATCGCGCGTAAGATATGCTCTTCCTTCCCGCCGGGCGCAACGCGCTGCACGCCCCCCAGATAATCCTGTCCCGGCACCCAGTCGCCGATGTCGCGCTTCGTGTAAATGCTGCACTTCTCAAACGTCTGGAAGTAGAACAGACCCGTGGCCGGAATGTAGGAAGGCGAATAGAAATTCGTCGCGCCATCCTGGGACGGGCAAACGCGCGTGCCTGCCGCGGTCGGCTCCTGATTCGGATTCAGGATCGGGCGGCCGTCCGCGCCGATCCCGCTGGCCCATGTCAGCTCGCGCAGAAACTGCTTCGCCAGCAACAGCTTTCCATTCGTGCGGTCGAAGACGTAGAAAAATCCGTTGCGGTCGGCATGAAGCAGGAGTTTGCGCGGCTGGCCCTGGAAGTTGGCGTCCACCAGAACTGGAATTTCCGTCGCATCCCAGTCGGACAGGTCGTGCGGCGTGAACTGGTAATACCATTTAAGCTTGCCCGTTTTCGGATCGAGGGCCAGCAGGCAATCGGTATAGAGGTTGTCGCCTTTGCGATCGTCGCCGTTGTATTCCTTGGCGGGATTGCCCGTCGGCCAGTAGAGCGTGTCGAGCTGCGGATCGTAAGTGCCGGTGATCCAGGTGGGCCCGCCGCCGTGTTCGATGTCTTTGCCCCGCCATGTTTCCGAGCCCGGTTCGCCGGCCTTCGGAACGGTCCAGAAGCGCCACACTTCCTTGCCGGTCGATTGGTCGAACGCCGCGAGGAAACCGCGCGTGCCCGCTTCGCCCCCGGTGATTCCGCCAATCACCAGGTTGCCGACGGCGAGCGGAGCGCCGGTGGCCCCGTAGTTCTGATGCCAGTCCGCCATCTCCGTGTCCCACACTTCGGCTCCAGTGAAGCGATTGAGCGCGACGATGTGCGCGTTGTCGGTAACGATGAACAGACGATCACCTGCGACGGCGACGCCTCGATTCGAGCCCGCGCCGCGCACGCCCTGCGTCGTCGGTCGCGACCATTGCCACAGTTGACGACCGGAACCCGCGTCCAGCGCAATGCAGGTGTTCACATTGGTGACATACATGATGCCGCCGGCTACCTGCGGCGTGTCCTGCAGGCCCTGGGCATTGCGAATCGTGTAAATCCACTTTGCGCCCAGGTTTCTCACGTTATCCTTCGTGATCTGGGTCATCGTCGTGTAGCGGTTCCCGCTCATATCGCCGTGAAACGTCGGCCAATCGACCGTTGATGTAACCTCGCGGAAGCGATCTCCCACGCGCCGAAGCAGATGGATCTTGCCATCGTCCGTGCGGATCTGGTGGTCTTCGAGGCCGTTCGCTACCACCGCGCCGGAGAGGGTTTTTCCATCGGTCAGTGTGATGGTCTCGCGGACCTCGGGGCGCTGGAAAGGGCGTCCGCCCAGGGGCACCGCGGGTTGCAGAGTGCGAAGATAAGCGGTCAGATCGCCAAGCTCGGCGTCGGGAATCTGCATCGCGGGCATGCCGCCGGGCAAACCGTTCCGCACTACGTTAGCTATCGACTGATTGTCGCGCGACGCGGTCTTGTTGTATATGGCCGGTGCGCGATCGGTGCCATGCCCGTCGCCGCCGTGGCAGATGGCGCAACGGCTTTCAAACGAGCGCTGTCCGGCGCTACGATCCTGCGCGTGCGCGGCAACCGTGAAAGCGGCAATCAATATGAGTGTTCGGATCGACATAGATGGGGGATTGGCAACGAGTATACACCGTTATTGGCCGAGTTTCGCGCCGAGTTCGGCCCAGCGCTCATAGAGATCATCCACTTCGGCCTGAACCGCGTCAATGTGCAGGGCCGCTTCCGTGAGACGCACGGGATCCGACACGATTGCCGGATTTTCCAGCGCATCGCGCGCGGCGCTGAGGCGGTGCTCGGCTTCCTCCACACGTTTCTCGATTTGCTCCCATTCGCGCGCCTCGATATAAGAAAGCTTCTTCTTTGCCGGCTCTGTAGCCGCGGCGGGGGAAGCCTTTGTGGATGCGGCCCTTGCCCGCGGCTTCTTTGCCGAATTCGCCTGTTCCCACTGTGCGAGTTCGGCGAAGAATTCCAAGTGGCCGCCGTTCTCTGCGGCATTGTCCATCGCCAGCAACGTGCTGGAAAGCCGATCCAGCAGAAAACGGTCGTGGGTGACAAGGACGATAGCGCCCGGGAAGTCGGCGAGATTGCTCTCCAGAACTTCGAGGGTCGGGATGTCGAGATCGTTGGTCGGCTCGTCGAGGATCAGGATATCGGCGGGCTGCAACATCAGGCGGGCGATGTGAACGCGCGCGCGCTCGCCGCCGGAGAGATTCTTAATCGCCAGATCCAGCTGCTCGGCGCGAAACAGGAAGCGCACTGCCCACCCCGCAACGTGAACCGGCCGGTCGCGGAAGATAACCGTGTCGCCCTCGGGCGCCAATGCGCGGCGTAGCGGCATCTCCGGATCGAGCTTATCGCGATTCTGGTCGAAGTACGCCACGCGCAGCCCTTCCGCGCAACGGACGTCGCCGTGGTCCGGCTTGAGATCGCCCACCAGCAGCCGCAGCAGTGTTGTCTTGCCGGAGCCGTTCGATCCCATCACGCCGAGCCGCCCGCCGGGGCCCAGCACAAAGCTGACATTTCGGAACAAAAGCTTGCCGCCCATGCTTTTCGTCAGGTGTTCGCAGACGATCAGGCGCTTCGTCATTCGGCCGGTCGCCGAAAAATCGATCGTCGAAGTGCCCGAGATCTGGCGCGAAGTCACGTCCGCCAACTGGGCCTGTAAATCCATCGCATCCTGAATGCGGGCCTTCGATTTCGAAGTCCGCGCCTTCGCGCCCCGCCGCAGCCATTCCACTTCACGCTCCACCAGGTTTTCGAGCGCATCCTGCTCCCGCTGCTGAGCGCGCAGGAATTCCGAGCGTTTCTCAAGGAACTTGCTGTACGTTCCCGGCGCCGCAAACAAGCCGAGCGGATAGGCGCGGTTGATCTCCGCCACACGCGTCGAGCAATTCTCCAGAAAGTAGCGGTCATGCGTGACGAAGACGGAGGCGAACGGCGCGGCAGAGACTAGTTTCTCCAGCCAGATGATGCCGGCCACGTCGAGATGGTTGGTCGGTTCGTCGAGCAGCAGAACGTCGGGCTTCGCAGCCAGTGCGGCGGCTATTGCCAGGCGCTTCCGCCAGCCTCCCGAAAGCGTGCCAACCGGCGCGGAAGCGTCTTCAAAACCGACGCGGCTGATAATCTTTGAGACTTCGGTATCGTGATCGTCCGAATCGTGGTTGACCGCCTGTGCCGCGGCGAGGATGATTTCCCGCACGGTGGATTCCGCCGGGAAAACCGGGTCCTGCACCACCATCGCGAGCCGCACGCCCTTTCGCGTGGAGACGGTTCCCGAGTCCGGCTTCATGTTCCCGCTGAGCACTTGAAGGAACGTGGATTTTCCCGCTCCGTTCGGCCCGATGACGCCGAGCCGTTCGCCGTCGTGCAGGCTGAGAGAAATGTCGGTAAAGACTGTGCGCGAACCGAACGCCTTGGCGATCGAGTCGCAGGTTAAAAGAACGGCCATGTTTGAGTTGAGCTACCTGTAAAGTTCTATGTCCGAGGGTCCGGTTTCCGTATCGCGGAAAACCAGGCTGAGCATCGCATCGCCGGGTTCGATTCCGGCCGGCAACAGCGCGTTCACCTGCCGGGCGTCGCTGGTCGGAGGGGCGAGCCAGACCGCGGGCAGATCGCTTCCGTTCAGGCGAAGCCGTATCTCGGGCAACGCGCTATCTTCGGGCAGACCTGCGACCCACACCGAAATCGCGCTTCCCACACCCACCCTGATCCGGCCCGATTCGAATATTTTGCCATCGGCGATGCGGGTCATCTCCAGCCCGGAGGTTTCAGGTGCATGCCAACTATGGCGGTCGCTGTACGAAATATCGATTCCGATGCGCAAAGCCGCGCTGTACCGGCTTTTCCCGACACGCAACCGCGCGACGTGCCACCCGGGTGCGAGGCCCGGAGGCAGCTTACAGGAGGCCTGCCAGCCTCCGCCCGTCTTCGCCACATATAAGGGCCGCGAACCGTACCCGCCGATCTCCGGATAGACGTTGTCGCAGTTGAGTGCGTCGCTTTCGTCCGTGAAATAAAAAGTCACGTAGTCGTCCGCTCCGACGGAAAAGTCGTGATCGTGCGTCGTGCTGTTCTCGACGCAGAGAATTTGCGGCGGCGCGCCTTCACCCTCGGGCCGATTCCAGTTTCGATAAGCGCTGACGTGCGCCCGCTCGGCCAGCACGCCCTCAAACTCCACGCGCGCGAATCCCGCCGTACGCGCGAACGCCATCAGACACGCAACGTTCGGGCCGCACCAGTTATCCAGTTGCCCTCGGAGCTCGGCCGTTTCGTAGAACTCCATCAGCGGTATTCCGGCGGGATCTACTTCCGTGACAAACGATTCGATGCATGCCATATCGCGGCACATCCCGCACACGTTTTCGAGAGCCAGCAGCGGATGCTTCAGGTGATACAGCACGCCGAAAAACAGCACGATGTCGAAAGTCCCGAGATCCCAGGCGGTCAGTCGGCAGATGTCGCCGACGCGATAGTCGATGCCTGAGCCGAGCAACGCCCGCGCTTCGAGCAGGCGCGTATTCTTCGCCGAATCGAGGGCCAGCACGGTCGCCCCGCGCCGCTCCATCTCAAAGCTGTACCAGCCATCCCACGCGCCGATATCGAGCACGCGCTTCCCGGTCAGATCTTCCGGGATATGAAACTGCTGAAGCCGTTTTCGCTGCTGCTCGACGCTCTGGTGTCCCAGGATAACCGAGCCGTCGGGCAACTCAATCGAGTGGTACCAGCCCAGCTTCGAAAGCCGCTCGACCTGCCGCTGGTTCTCCGCAATGAAGTGGCTGTTGCGCGCTTCGCTCATGCGTGATTGACGATCTGCAGCAATTCGGCGGAAGGGACGGCAATCTCATCGCTTTCGTGCTCGGTTTCGAGATCGGGGTTCGTGTCAGGATCGTAGAAACGCGTGTCGAGCAGCCGCCCGGGCTGGATATTCGACATCGCCTTCAGAATGTTTTCGCGCAGATGCGAGTGTTCGAGTTCCCACTCGGCGATGGCCTCTCGAATGCCGCGCCGCACGGTTCCCGTCCGCAGCGAACAGCCGCACGGGACCACGGGCACGCCTTTCGATTCCACGTAGGCGCGCGTGAGTTCTTCGGTGACATAAATCAGCGGCCGGATCAGGCGGAAATCGCGCTTGCGCGAGATGGTGACGGGTGGCAGAGAACTGAGCCGTCCAGTGTAGAGAATGTTGCGAAAGAGCGATTCGCAAAGGTCGTCGGCGGTGTGCCCGAAAGCGATGACGTTGGCGTCCAGTCCCCGCGCGATCTGGTAAACGGCGCGGCGGCGGAAGCGGCTACAGAGGTCGCAGCCATGGTCGGGCTGGTCATCGAGAAGTTTCAGGGATGGACTGTCGGTGTGATACGTCCACTCGACGCCCAGGCTTTGGATGTATTCGCCGACGGCCGCCACGGGCTTCAGAAACTTGCCCTGTTCCACGGTGAATGCGCAGACGCTGAAGTCGATGGGGGCGCGCTTTTGCAGCAGGAGCAGGATTTCCAGCATGGTGACGGAATCCTTGCCGCCGGAGACCGCCACGGCGATCCGGTCGCCATCGCGAATCATGTTGAAGCGATGGATCGCTTCGCCAACCTTCCGCAGCAGTGTTTTTTCGATATCCACTGCTACGATTATCGCGTCCGCGCATTCACGGTAGGCGACCGATGGCCGGTTGGCATGTATCCACCGCCATGCGCCGGGGCACAGTCCGCCACGAAAACCCATCAGCCGACGCGGATCGAAATGGGCGGCGTGAAACACGCTGCGCCCGGACTGAGCGGGGGTTCGGCAATCTCTTTGGGCTCTTCTTTTACGCGCGCATGGTGTTTCGTTGCGGTGAACGTCAGACCAAAGAAGTGGCCGGATTCTATACGCTGACAGCGGCCAGCATTGCGCTGAACGCGCTGGCTCCCGACATCGTCAGGAAATTGCCCCGCTGCCCGGTAGTGCCTGCCGCCCTGATGGGGCGGTGTGCAATGGCCGGGAACTATCAGGGCGGAGGACTCGGCGGCGTGCTCTTGAGTAATGCCGTGCTCCGCGTCGCGCGGCCCGAGTTGGGCGTATTCGCCATGCTCGTTGACGCCAAAGACGCCGCCGCCCATCGATTTTACGAGCATTACGAATTCACGCTCCTGGCGGATGAAGAACGCCGCCTGTGCCTTCCGATTGCATTGGGTCTGCGGCAGTTCGAGGGGCGAACAGAGCGCCCTGCCTGACCGCCGTGCCAGCCGCGTTCGCCACATGGCACGAGTGGAGCCAGACGCGCCGAGCCCCGCCAGGGATTGAAAAGGAAGGGAGGCTCGAATATGAACCTTGAAATCCACAACCCGAACTGGTGCAGCGCGTGAACGCACAGACTCAGCGAGGGCGTTTCCATAACGCCGACGACTTGCTCGAGGCCGTCTCCGCTCCTCCTGTAGCCCCGCCGCGTAAGGCCGACGAAGGTCTTGCTGCCCTCGATGGGCAGGCAGTCGCCGCTTGCACACCGGCAGCGGAAACGGGCCGGATAACGCGGAGATCGCGCTTGCGCGAAATAGTGACGGCGGCAAAGAACTGAGGCGTCCCGTGCAGAGAATGTTGCGGAACAGCGATTTGGCAGAGGTCGCCGGCGGTGTGGCCGAATGCGATGACGTTGGCGCCGAGGCGGTGCGCGATCTGGTAAACGGCGCGGCGGCGGAAGCGGTTGTAGAGGCGTCTTGCTCTGGATTCTTCCTGGCGAGCAGGGCAAAATCTCAACGCGGGCGCACCAAGTTATCTGAAAACCCGGTGCCCGCTTGTTCGTCAGGGTCCGGGAAATACTGCTCAAACGGCACGCGGGAAAGCCACTGACTACGGAGCGGCCGAGGCCATCTTCACGCTGGTCCAGTCGCAGACCGCCTGGCGCATCCTGGCGCACGAGGCAACGCACCTCCGAACTGGAGGAAAATCTCTGATTTTACAGGCGATACCGATCCGTTCGACCGGCTGCCGATCGCCAAAACGGCAAGCGAAAAGCTCGGCACAGAACAGCCGACCTGAAGTTTCCGAGGTACAGCGTCAACTTCGTTTGGTATAGCTACTTCTGAGGGACACGCGCTCGACCCGGCCGCATCACGCGGCCTTGCGGTATTCCTCAATCGTTTGGCGTCGCGCGTCGCGGTTGATGAACGCGGGCAAGTTTCGCCGCCGGCCCCGACGAATGGCTGGTCGCTCCGACGTCCGGTGCCGGGTCCGCTACTTCGCGCCCACAAAATCTTCCATAACCGTTGTGCGCAGCAGATTCGGCGGCAACAAGCCCTGGTTCAGGATAAAGTCGTGGAATCGCATGACGTCGAACTTCGCGCCCATCGCTTTTTCGGCCGCCTGCCGAATCTCCAGCAACCGCGTGAAGCCGTCGTAATACGAAACCGCCTGGCCGGGCATCAGAAACGTGAAACGATTCACCTCCTCCGTTGCGAAAGCCTTCGAGACCACCACGTCGTCCTGGAGCACCCGCATTGCTTCCTCGGGGGTCACCTTGCCCTCCTGCAATTCGGGATCGAGAAACGCGCGGGCGGCCCGCAACAGCCGCAACTGCAGCGAAATCAGTTTTCCTTCGTCCGGCATATACGGCAGCATGAACCATTCCGAATAAAGGCCCCACCCCTCGACGTTTGTGCTGTTGAACGCGTAAAGCGCGCGGGCCTGCGATACGCCGCGCTCCACCATGGAATCGAACTGTAGTTCGTGTCCCGGCCGCGCCTCGTGCGCGATCAGAGTCCACGAGCTTGCCGCAAATGTGAAATCGTCGTATTTGAGCGCTTCCCCTCCCGCGCCAGACGTCCCCATGGGTAGCACAAACTGGCCTCGCTCGCCGTTGTTATTCAGCAGAGGTGGAGGAATCATGTGCGGCGCGGGCTGCCGGGCGGTTTCCGCCGCCGACGCCAACCGTATGATCGCGGGCCGCGCCGGCAACGTCACCAGCTTGTTCGCGCGAACGATGTCCTCGATCTCCGCGAGTCGTTTTTGGTACGCCGGCAGAATCTGATCGCCGTCGAGCTGCTCTTTCTTTAGTTCGCGAATCACGTCGCGATAGTCGGAGGACTGGAGCTTGCGCAGTGCGGCGATTCGCGCCGCGATCGGCTTCATCTCCTCCTGAATCTGCGCAAAACCGGCATGAGCGATCGTCTTCAGCTCCTCGGGCGCATAATCGACGCCGAAGCTGTCGAGACGCATCCTGTAAATGTCCGGCGGCAAGCGAAAATCGGTGCGCGCCTTCGGCAGGACTTCCCTGCGAACAAACGCGTCGTATTCGGCCAGTTGGTCTTTCAGCTTAGCCAGCGCGTCCTGATAGCCCTTCTGGTTGTACTTTTCGAGCAGGAGACCGATGCCGGTAACATACGCATTCGTGTCACCAAGATCTTTCTCGACCCGTTCCTTCGCCGGTCCCAGCAACCCCGGCACCGCAAGCCGTTCGCGGAACCTCGCCTCGGCTGCGGCCGTCATCGCAGTAAAGCCGGCTTCCATACCCGTGTACTTCTTCAGCCGCACAACAGCGGCGGGACGCCGGCCGGCTTCAATCTGATCGTCCAGCAGCCCTTGCATGCCGGAAAAAATGGTCGTCCCGACGTTGGTATACGGGAGAAAGCTCGTGTAAACGGCGTCGTTATTGCGAAGATCGCGATCGACCGACTGAATCAGGATTTCGAGATCCTGCCGCACGAGCGGGTCTTTTTCGGTCGCCAGACGTGACGCCAGCTGTTCGCGCGCCTTCAGAAAATCCGCTCGCACCTTCTCGTGACGGTCGGCGGAAAGGACGGTGACCTGATCGTCCAGTCCTCTGACGCCCTCTTCGGCAGCGTCCTCCGGTGAGTACTTCGAATCGAGATCGATCAGGATCTGTGTATTCTGATTACTGCGCGCGATCCACGCGGGCCGCGCCAAGGCTTGCGTCTGCGCGGCTGCCTGAAAACAGGGAACGAGAAGGAGTATAAAGCCAGCGGTAATACGCATGGCTTCAGCATAGCCCGGCGCGCCGGGGTGTCTGGCCCACGGAACCATTCCGGACTACTATTTCGCTCGCCTCGCCGTTTTCGCCGGTGTCGCCACCCGTCGCGTCCGCCCCTTCGGTACTTTGCCGATTCGTGGATCCTTCGCTGCAATCAACTCGCAGGCCCGAAGCGCGGCCTCTTCGAAGTCCGGGGCGTCCGACGGCAGAACCTGCCAGCCCGTCACCCCCTTCCCCAGCACGCCGATCGACCTCATGTTCGGAAAATCGCGGCGCAGACTCTCGTGATGCTCTTCAGTGGTGGCAAGCCAGACGCCATTGTCGGCGGCTTCCCCCGCCTTCTCCCGCAACGCGAGCACGATCTTCTCCCGCACATAGACCGCAACACAACCAAACATGAGCCTCGTACGCGGCATCAGCGGATCTAGCGCATCCAAAACGAATTCGCAAGGCAGGGCCTTGCGTGGAACGAACTCGCAAGGCGCCGGCTTGCGCGGAACGATCTTTAAGGGACCGTCGTGCGGCACCCGAAGTTTCTTCCTGTCAGGGCTCGTCTTCATCGTGAGGTCCCGACAGCGCGGGAAGAACAGCTGATTGAGCACATTCTTCGATTTTAATCCTCCGCGCCAAGTGCGGCAGCGGCTTAACGGCGGTCGGCGTTGGAAGGAGACTCTGCCGATCGGCTTTGAGCAGGGACGGTACCGCAGACGCCTGCCTGATCCAGCGTTGCGCCGGCACCCGTGACACGAATCACCGTTGGCGGGCCACCCACAAATTCCGGATGGCGTGCGTATTGGACCTGAATCAATTGAACCGCGCGTGGGGTGCCGGCATCTTCCGTCGTAGCGCCGGGACCGTTCGGGTAACTCCAGGCTCCGTCATGAATACCGAGCATATAGGTCGTCTCCGGATTCCGGCAATCGCCCGGACAGCTGCTTTGCCGCGCTTCGATCCCGACGCCCCCGGACGCCGACAACGAAGCGCGAAACACAACGATCACCGCCCGCGGGCGGGCTCTGTCAGGACCCAGCAAGCTCATCTGCAGAACATCCTGATCGCGAAAGGACCGGTCGAACTCGGCGCCATTAACCGAGCGGACCGCATTGAGGATAGTGGCGAGGCGCTCGGGTAATCGGCTCGCGAGCCGCGTCGCGACTTCGTCCAGCGTATCGCCAGCGCGATACAGATTGGCCGCGAAGCGGAGCGCGTCGAATCCGTCGGTTGAACGGGAGATTCCAGCCACCAGTGCGTAAAACGGACCCAGCGGAGTAGCCTTGCACTGGAATTCGTCCCGGCTGACGGACGTGCCGTCGCCGCGGAACACGCGGCTGACTTCTTTGCTGTCGATGGCGGCGACGATCGTTTTGGGCGACGTGATTATCGCTCCCGAAGTACCGTGGCTGTAACCTACGTCGCCAGACGTCCGTTTCCGTTCGGTAAGCGGCGAAGCCGCAATTGCACAGAGTGCAGCCATAATCGCCACGCACCACGGCCACCGCCGCGGCGGCGCACCCGCAAATCTCAAGTTATGGGTCAAGTAAGAGTATGGGACAAAATGCCTCATTTGAAGCGGCGAATTCCGGGTTACAACGGGGATTCCGGTCCAGTACGCCAGGGCTTGACGAATGCCTGAGTTTCGTACTTGCGTCTTGTCTCGGTCCCACCCCAGGGCCTCCCCGCCGGGCGGCATCGTAGAATTGAACTTCACCCCATATGAGACTGTTGTGCGGCATTCCAGCCGGTTGCCTGCTCGCTGCTCTGCCGTTAGTGTCTTCGCTCAAGGCACAACAGACGGCCGTGACGTCCACCGCCGAGATGACNNCAAAGGCCACGCCATAGGCAACCTCAGCATCGAAGACTTCCAGCTTTTTGATAACGGCAAGCCGCAACTGATCTCGAAATTCTCGCTGGAGAAACTCGCGAGCGGTCCCTCGCCAACGCCGGTCGCGCCGGTCCCGCCCGACCGTGCGAATGACGCCAATCTCCCGATAGCCGGCGAGACACTCGTCGACGCGCAATCCGACGGCATTCCCGACCGCTTCGTCGCCTACCTGTTCGACGATCTCCATATGAGCGTCTCCGATCTGCACTATACACGCGACGCCGCGGCACGTCAGATCGATTCTTCGGCCCACGCCCTTCAACGCGCGGCCATCTACACCACCTCCGGCCAGGTAATGCAGGAGTTCACCGGCGATAAGGCGAAACTCCACGCTGCCCTCGCCGCCATGGGTACCGGCCACGCCACGTCGACGAAGAGCCAGCAGCAATCCTCCTGCCCGCCCATGACTCACTATATGGGCGATCTCATCTACAACAAGAACGACGCCAACGCGCTGAATATAGCCGTCGCGGACGCCATTCGCTGTGCCAACCTGACGCCCCAGCAACGGGACCTGGCCGTTCGCCTTTCCCAAACCGCCGCGAGGGATGCCGTGCTCGTCGGTGAACGCGATTCGGAACTCTCGCTGGCGGCCCTTCGCGCCATAGTAAGCAAGCTTGCTTCCATGCCCGGCCAGCGGACCCTTGTGCTTGTATCGCCGGGCTTCCTCGTTCTGGACGACCGTCGGGACGAGCAGACGCGGCTGATCGAGCGTGCAATCCGCGCCAATGTAGTGATCGGCGCTCTGGATGCCCGTGGCCTCTATGGACCGCCCGGCATGCCCGATGCCAGTGTCCCCAACGTCAACCCCAATACGATTGCGCAGAAGTCCATATTTATGACCACTGAATCGACGGTGCAGGCCGACGTGATGGGTACCCTCGCGGATGGCACCGGCGGCACGTTCTATCACGGCACCAACGATTACGACCAGGGGATTGCCCGCACAGCGGCGGCGCCGGAGTACCTTTATGTGCTCGGTTTCTCGCCTCTCGATCTGAAACTGGATGGCAAGTACCATTCGCTGAAAGTGACTTTGAAAACCGTCAAAGGCATGGATCTTCAGGTGCGAAAAGGCTATTACGCGCCGAAGTACGCGGCCAATCCCGCGGAACAGGCCAAACAACAGATCGAGGAAACATTCTTCTCCCGAGACGAAGTGCACGATCTGCCGGCTACCCTGCAGACCCAATACTTTAAGGGAGCGGACGGCGACGCCACCTTATCCGCCGTGGCTAAAATCGACGTGAAAAAACTCGCGTTCCGAAAGGAAGCCGGGCGCAACCGCGACGATCTCACCGTCGTAACCGGCCTCTTCGATAACGACGGCAATTACGTCAGCGGCGCGCAAAAGCTGATCGAAATGCGTCTGCTGGACGATACCCTGGAAAAACGCGTCGGTTCCGGCATTGCGGTGAAGAACAGTTTCACTGTGCATCCCGGCCGCTACGTGGTCCGCATGGTGGTGCGCGATTCCGAAGGCCAGCTGATGTCGGCCCAAAGCAGCCTCGTCGATATCCCCTGACTATTGGCGCCTCGCCACCCGGCGACTGCCTGCCGTTCTCGGCGGCTGCCGGATCTTCACACCTGCTATTTCTCAGGGATTGTGACGAAATAACCGTTACCTATCCAGTGGTAGCCGCGTTGTGGCGGGCGGGGCCTCGAGATGAGTCTCGACGCGGCGGACACGAGTGTCCGCGCCACGGTCTGGGCGCGAATCGTTCCCGGACGTTTTCGCCTGCGTTCTTCTTGTTACACAGTCTGCAACCTTGGCGGGGCGTCCTTTCCGCAGCAGCGCTTGTGCTTTTGATTCGATCCGCAGGGGCATTTGGCGTTGCGGGGCGTTCCGGATGGCCTGGCCGCGCTTTTTTGCAAAGCAAACTCCGGTTTCGGTGGAGCGGATGAGTATTTTTGCAAAACGAACTGTTCTGTTTGTTCGGGCGATGCGGTCGCCGGGGCCGGCTGAAATTCCCGATTCGGTTTTTGCAAAGCGAACCCCTGGTTTTTCTGTAGAGCGGTCCTGCGGTCCGGGTTCAAAGGAGGCGCTTCGGGGAGCCTCGCTTCACGCAGGAGCACCTCGCCGTCGAGATTATCGATGCTGCGCTGTAACAGTGCGCCGCGGCATTCGGTGGAAGCGGCTTTCATGACCGCGTGGTAATCGGCCAGGCCGAGGTCCGACACGTCGGTACCTTTGACGAAGACTT
>PLEX01000025.1 GCA_003136575.1 Bryobacterales bacterium
AACGTTGCCTGCCGATCTCAGGTGGAAGCCGCTGCTCAACGGCAAGAACCTGGACGGTTGGGAGTCGCGCGGCGATGGCATCTGGACCGCGATGCAGGATGGCGCGGTGCTCGGGCTGCGTTCGCGCAAAGACGTGTTTGCCGCGTGGCCCATCGACGAAAAGACCTTTCATGCCTGGATCAGTCCGCAGGCGTGGCTGTATACGAAGCGGGGCGACTTCACGGAGTTTGATCTGCACGTCGAGTTCTGGCTCCCGCCCGGAGGCAACAGCGGCGTTTCGATTCGCGATGTTTCCCGCGCGCACTACGCGATCAACGAACCGGATTCGGCACATCCCGAGCTCGCGGGGCCGGTGAAGAGCACGCCCGCGCACATCGGGTACGAGATTCAGATCATCGACGACGAGAAGGAAACATACCCGACCGGCAGCGTGTATCTGTTCCAGGCCGCGAATACCGGAGCGTACCGGCGCGGGGAGTGGAATAGTCTGGATATCGAATCGCGCAAAGGCATGATCCGCACGCGGGTGAACGGGATTCCCGTTGCGGAGAGCGCGGGCGACCCGGCGCGCCCAGTCACCGGACCGATCGGGCTTCAGTTGCACGACCGGTTCACGTTCGCGATGTTTCGTAACATCCGGATTCGGGAAGTTCGGTGAGCGGCCGGGGGCTGATCCGTCCTGCTGCCGTGTACCAAGACGGGTCCATTCCGCGATGCGGCGAAGAAGCCTTATTGTGTTCCGATAGTCCGTCCTTCATGCGGAATCATGCGGAATGGTAGGTAGGTTCACCCGACGGATACAAACGCCCATGTCCGGGTCAATCTCCGACTTCGATGGGAAGATCGGCGAGGCTCTCCAGGAAAGCGCGGGCCTTTTTTTCGGTGACGCGTCATTTGCGAGCCGCCAGTCCCGTTACGTTTACAGCCTCATAAACCACAACGCCAGAATAATCGCGTCCGGCAGCGCTCTGGATACGCCCAACGTCCGGTCAATGCCATTGCCTCGTCGTTTGGTGAACCACCACGCAATCCTCACCACAAAACGCGGACGGCGCCGATCACGCCCGCAATGACTCAATCCGCTCTCCACACCATGCCCGCAGACTCCTCAGTGAGCTCAAGAGCCGCCGTCCGGTCGAACCCCTCCACATAGTCGAGATCCTCGTATTCGGTAAACCGATCAAAATGGTGTCAAGGCATCCAGAGCATCGAATTCCGATGGAAGCCGAATACCTGCTTAAGCCAGGCTTTGCGACAGGACCCGGAGATCATGGGTCTTCCGAAAAGCGACACCCGCGGCCGACAGCAGCGCCTTCAGCAGCTTCTCCCGCCTGCCGGCAGTGGAATCCGAATATTTCGTCGCACACTTTCGCCGAGTCCACCGCTTCATCCAGCCGCCAAAACCTTTAAGTGTGCTCCTGATCACGGACGCGAAAAACCTGTTCCCTCCAAATAGCGTCACATAGAAGCTGGAGTTCGGAATATGCATCGTGCCTCATTTCTCTCTACGCAACTGACTGGCTACCTGATCGTCCTCGCCGCCGTTCCCGCGTTTTCGCAAACGGCCGGACCGGTCCCCGTCACCTGTCCGACGGGCGGCGCCAGCCTGGGCGGAGGCCAGTTCACCCAGACTGAGTCCATCATGACCTACAATTTGCCGCAGCTTCCGCGCGGGCAGCCTCTTACAGGCGCGCCGTATACAGGGCAAATGAGCAACGAGTCTGTCCGAACTTTGGCGAATGGCACGCACCTGACGCAGCCGGTCAGGTCGTCACCGATGATGTACCGCGATTCGATGGGCCGAACACGCTCCGACACCCTGATGATGGCGCCACGGCCCGGAACCACAACCCCGCAGATCAACAGGCTGGCCGAGATCGACGACCCCGTCGCCGGCTATCGCTACATCCTCGACGATTACCACAAGGTCGCGCATCGCATCGTCCCATGCAAACGGTCGCCCCCCGCCGCGCGCCCGGCCCCCATGCCGAACCCGACTCTGGCATCGAACCCCGGTCCGCTGCGAATGGGAGGGAATTCAGAGACCGAAGACCTGGGCACTCAAACGATGTTCGGCGTCACGGTAACCGGCGTTCGCAATACGACGACGTTTACGCCGGGCGCATACCAGGGCAACGACGGTCCAGTGACCGTCATTCAGGAAACCTGGCGCTCGGCCCAATACGGTCTGGACTTTGTAGTGAAAAACTCCCGTCCCGATGGCGATTCCACGCAGTCGATGGTTAGCTTCGCCGCCGGTGATCCGGACCCGTCGCTTTTCCAGATTCCACCCGGTTATCAAATCGTCGACGAGACCGCGAACTTTACGATCACGATTCCCTATCAGCCGCAATAACGCCAACCTCGCGAAGGACGCAGACGACGGACGGCGGAACGGTCATGAACGACGCATATATTCGCACGCAGACGATCTCGGGGGCCAACGCGGCGGCCAGGAAACCCCGCTCAGGCTCCCGGTGAGGCCAATTTCCGCGAAGAATATCTGAAACGAACCCACGTCGGGACGCACTAAGCTGGTGGACGCAACAAAATGCGAACCCGAGGGTAATACATCACATGAACGGAACGATCAACGAAGCAACAAAAGCGGTTTCGGAAAAAGAAACCGACAGAGAAGCCACTGAGCAGGAAATCGCCGAGGTCGCTGGCGGATTCAACCCGCAGCCCGACCCCCC
>PLEX01000103.1:0-300 GCA_003136575.1 Bryobacterales bacterium
CCGCTACAATCAACACATGCTCTTTCGAAAAGCTCTGCCCACGATGGCCATCCTTGTTGCCCTCGCCCTGCCCGCATTTGCCGACATTACCGGCAAATGGACCGCCGAGTTCGACACTCAAATCGGCGCGCAGAAGTACACCTATGAATTCAAGGTCGATGCCGGAAAACTCACCGGCACCGCGGCCGGTCCGCAGGGTTCCGTTGCCATCGAGGAGGGCAAGGTGGAGGGAGACAACGTGTACTTCGTCGAGAATATGGAGTTCGGCGGCATGGCGATTCGCATCGAGTATTCGGGAAA